>JBCCOF010000013.1:0-36161 GCA_039025455.1 Pseudomonadota bacterium
CGGCAGGGACGGGCAAGACCTATATCGCGGTTGCGCAGGCCGTCAGTCAGCTGATGTCGGGCAGCGTCCAGCGCCTGATCCTGTCGCGTCCTGCGGTGGAGGCGGGGGAGAAGCTCGGCTTCCTGCCCGGCGATATGAAGGACAAGGTCGATCCCTATCTGCGCCCGCTGTATGATGCGCTCAACGACTGCATGCCGCCCGAACAGGTCGAACGCCGCATTGCGAGCGGCGAGATCGAGATTGCTCCGATTGCCTTTATGCGCGGGCGCACGCTCGCCGATGCCTTTGTGATCCTTGACGAAGCGCAGAACACCACGCGCGAGCAGATGAAGATGTTCCTTACCCGCTTTGGCCAGAACAGCCGGATGGTGGTGTGCGGAGACCCGCGCCAGGTCGACATCCCGGGCGGCGACCGGATGAGCGGGCTGGCAGATGCGGTCGAGAAGCTGGAAGGGGTCGAAGGCTTCGGCACAATCCGCTTCAGCGCCGCCGACGTGGTGCGCCACCCGATCGTGGGACGCATTGTCGAGGCGTATGAGGGGGATGGGTGAGGCCGCCTTGATGCAGGTCTAGAAGCAAGGCTACGATGCCCGATCATCGTAGCTTGCTCGCTCCTGCCTACTGCACTCCTTCGCTTAGCAAGTCACAGTGACATTGGTGGAAAAGCCGTCGCTGATACCGACCATGCAGTTTCTAGCGTCATCGCCAATGCGAAAGCTGCCTGTGTAAGATCGGATATCGCTGCTCCCACCCCCGATCCATCTGGCATCATTGGTGTAGGAGAAACTGTAACTCCCCCCAACACATGCGCTCGATGCCGAGGAAAACGCGACGTTATTCCCGCTCTTGCTGCCCTGATAAACACCGCTTGGGCCTTGCATGGAGATTTGAGGGTCATTGTCCGGCCCAGGCCCATCGAATGTAAACATCACGAATTGGCTGCAAGAGGCTCGGTTGCTTGAACCGGAGTTTTCAGCCCGTCTCACCGGCGGACTGTCATCTGGCATTTCTTCGTATTCGACATCTGGCTGCGTGTAATTGGCAAGCTCGGCCATGCAGCCCGGGAAAATGCGCGATTCGACAAACCGGACATAGTTCTTCCCGTCATCGCCAACGACGCTCACCTGAATTCGGCCGCTTTGTTCGATAGGAAGAACAATTCCGGCTGCGCGCAGGCGCATGTTCGGCTTTGCCTTGGCGCGGCGCACCACCTCGCCCCCATAGGCTTCATCCCATTCGGAAATCTCTTTGATCGAAGCACTTACTTCAAACGCACCGGTACAAACCGAGCGGTCAGTGTCCATCGTAAATCCGTTGACCAGGTCAGGGAACTCACCGCCGATAAAAACGTACTTGCCGACTACAGCGGGACGCGATGATGAGTTGGCGTCGGTAAAGCGCAGCCAATCCGGATAACCCTCCAGGGCTTCCACGTACACTTCGTCGCCCAATCCCATTACATCCTCGGGAAGCTCTGTGATGGCCGGGTCGATCCCCTCTTCCTTGTCGAGAGGGTGATTGTAAAACGCATCAGGCATAAACAGAACTTGCATTGTCTGCTCTGCGCCGAGTGCGTCAGGATCGATGCGTGGTTGACTGGATTTCGCCTGTGAGTCGCTGGTTGGTTCAGACGAGCATCCTGCGACGAAGAGTGCTAATGCTGCTGCTGTGGTGCTGCTTTTGATGACATTCATCGGGTATTCTCACGAGACTTTTTACTTGGTCGTTGGCATTATCAAAACTGGTCATTCATTCCCAGTGCGCCCATTGCCGCCTTCCACTTTCCTACCCTGCGCCTCTCGCTCTAAAAGCGCCCCTATGTCCAACCTCCCAGCCTCAACCATCGCCGCTCCAACAACCACCCATGGGCCGACCGCGCTTTTTACTCTAAGACCGTGTAACATGTGGTCCATGTCTCGGGTAAGCGCTTGGAAAGGCTCGATGTTGGAGGGGCGGGGGTAGTGGAGCTTGAAATCGACATCGAAGGCTGGCCTGCGGGTGAGTGGGAGGCTCTGGCCGGGCGGGCCGCTGGCGCCGCTGGCGAGGTTGCGCCTGCGCTTGCGGATGCGCGGCTTTCCACCAGCGTGCTGTTCACCACCGATGCCGAAGTCCACACGCTCAATCGCGAATGGCGTAAGCGCGATAAGCCCACCAATGTACTCAGTTTCCCGATGCTGACCCGTGACGAGTTGCTCGAACTGGAGGGGGAAGGGCCGCCGGTCATGTTGGGTGATATCGCGCTCGCCTTCGAGACTTGCGCGCGCGAGGCGGCAGACAAAGCCATTCCGCTGGGCCACCACGCAGCGCATCTGATCGTGCACGGAATGCTGCATCTGGCGGGCTATGACCACGTCCATTCCGATGCAGAAGCCGATGCAATGGAACAACTCGAAATCGAGGCCCTTGCAAAAATGGGTATTCCCGACCCATATGGCGCATAGGCCAGTTCCGGCCGGTTCAATGGAGACGAAGGGCAGGGGCCCAAACACGACAATGCCCGATTCCCAATCCCCCGCCGGAGACGCGGAGAGTAGCAGCGGGCTGTGGCTCGCACTTCGGAAAATCCTCAAGGTAGGAGACGGCGACCGTTCGCTGCGCGCCCAGCTCGAAGAGGCGATCGACGAGCATGAGGACGAGAACGAGGATCACGCCGAAGATGAGAACGGCAATGGCAATGGCGATCTGTTGCCGGTCGAGCGCCAGATGCTGCGCAACCTGCTCCATTTCAGCGAGCATGACGCCGATGACGTCGCGGTTCCGCGGCGCGAGATCGTGGCGGTGGATGCCGCGCAAAGCTGGGACGAGCTGGTCGCGATGTTCAGCGAGAACAGCCATTCGCGCATGCCGGTCTATCGCGAGACGCTCGATAACGTGATCGGGATGATCCACATCAAGGATGTCTTCCCGTTCCTCGCTAATGGCAAGCCGCCGCCCAAGGACTGGACCACGCTGATGCGCCAGCCGCTCTATGTGCCGCAGGTGCGCGGGGCGCTTGATGTGCTGGCCGATATGCGCGCTCGGCGGGTCCATCTGGCGGTGGTGCTCGACGAGTTTTCGGGCACCGATGGCCTGATCACGATCGAGGATCTGGTCGAGGAGATTGTCGGCGAGATCGAGGACGAGCATGACGAAACGCCCGAGGAGCTGATCTCGGCTGTGGGCGAAGGCATGTGGGACTGTGATGCCCGCGCCGAGCTTGAGGATGTCGCCGAGATGGTGGATTCGCGCCTGTCCGAGGTCGAGGAATCGGTCGATACGCTGGGTGGGCTCGCATTCGTGCTGGCCGAGCAGGTTCCGCCGGTCGGGACAATGCTTGAGCATCCAAGCGGTTGGCGGATCGAAGTGACAGCGGGTGACGAAAAGCACGTGACCAGGCTGCGTCTGCACGCGCCAAAGGACGACAGCGCCGTGCAATAATCGCAAGGCGGTGAAAAAAATTCACTCCTTCCTTTCATTTTTTGCATCTTTCTGGTTGGTCATCCGTATGTCCTTCTAGGTAAGGAGCTTGTCATGCCGTCACGTCGTCTTCCCCCATTGCGCGCACTCGAAGCGTTTATGCGCACTGTCCGCCTTGGTTCTGCGCGAGCCGCAGCTGAAGAGATTGGTCTCAGTCCGTCCGCATTGTCGCGCCGGATTACCAATCTGGAAGAATTCGTGGGCAAGAAACTGTTCACCCGGGCCCGGCAATCGATGCAGCTGACCGATGAAGGGCAGGCGTTCTATGAGGCGGTGAACCCGCATATGGAATCGCTCGCGCGCGCGGTCGAGAGCCAATCCGACAATATATCGCTGCTGCGGCTGCGGCTTGGAGTGCTGCCCATGTTCGGCAGTAAGCGGCTGTTCCCGAGGCTGGGCGAACTGCGCAAACGCCACCCATTGCTCCATATCGACATAGACACCGGCCCGCATCTGGAAGACCGGGTGGGCGACACGCTCGATGCCGCAATCATTCTCTCGCGCGGTCCCGCATCGGGGCTGCACGCGGTTCGGCTCGATCACAATTTCGTGCATGCGATTTGCAGCAAGGATGTTGCGCAAACCGTCGGCAGCGGCGATGCGCCAGACCGCTTTTCGCGTCAGACATTCTTGATCCACAACGAATTTCCCGAGAGCTTTGTCGCGTGGAAGAAAGCGCATGTACTCGAGGATATGGAGCCGGCGGCGATCGACCATTACGATTCAGGTCAATTGATGCTCGAAGCGGCGGCTCAGGGGCTTGGCATTGCCATCATGCACGACGATCACCTTGGCCGTGCAGGTGACGGACGACTGACAGACCTGTCACGCAAGCAAGTTGAGAGCCCGTACAGTTACTGGTTTGTGTGCAAGCCTACGGCACTGGAGTCGCGCCCCGTTCGGCTGTTCCATGATTGGCTGGTGCGCGCGGCGCTGTAATATCATAAAATCAGTAGTTTAGAGGGCTCATTTATCTTGTCTGGCTCTCAAAAGAGCCGCTAGATTGCCATTAACTTCTGTTGCTTTCGGGAAGGTTCACTTGTTCCGGAGAAGGTCGTTCGGATTACTGAGATCATAAAATCGGGCTATCCCCTTTTCAAACCTAAACTGGCCAATGTCATTCAAACACAACAGACCCATTTGCCCTCCATTTTCGGCGATTATGCATGATTCCCTTTTGTTAGGATCGTATCGTGAAGTGAAAGTCTCCGAATCGAGGTTTTTTGCCGAGAACTGAGGGTGTCCGGCCAACATATTTTCAACGTGACCTGATGGAATGCTTAGACAATCGAGCCTATATTGGCGTACTGCTTTTTCATAGTCTCCAACGTCGAGAAGACTCTTTGATTGTCGGCTGATTGTCTTAATCGTGTTGTATTGGTCATCACAACGATCTTTGGCCTTTTCGCGTTCAGCTCGTATAGTAGGATCAACCGGGCCGACCTCGGCCATTCTTAGGCCAGGAGACGACGTGGCTGTGGGTGGAGCTTTGGTTACAGCTGGCCGCTGACTGGCGTCTGGGTAGGCTGGTTGTGACCCATTTGAGCTTCCGACAATATAAGCGAGCGACGCCGTCAATATGATGATCAATGCGAAGATGGCATGGTTCTTATTCATTGAAGGCTATCCTTATCGCAATAATAGCAAATATTGGCTGATGTTCTAAAGCAAAACGAGTGTTTGCCATGGCGACATAACTGCGGCGTTATGTCTCCAACGCTGCTTCCTGATCTATCTTCTCGCGCGGCGCTTTAATCATAGCAATCGCGCCTCAGTTGACCTCGCTTGGCACCGCGGGATTTTCGTCGGGCGCTACATAGCGAATTGGCGGAACGTTGTGGTTGAAATCGCGCAGCGGTTTGCCGAGCGCTTCACACAACGCTTCTTCGATCCGGCGTCTGGCTTCCTTGCCAATGGCCTTGCGACCGCGAAAGTCTTCGGGGCTGAAAGGTTCAAGGAAGTGCACATGCAAAGGGAACGTGCCTTTGCGCGAAAGCACCCGCTTGGCGTTGTTGAGCCCGCCTTCGTCGCCGATCCAGCCGATCCACTCCGCAACCGAGCCATAATCGAGCAAAACCGGTTGAACCAGCACAGCGGGAGGTGGCGGTTCGAGCACCGAGAGCATGCTGGTTTTGAACGGCAGCAAGGATTGCCCATCGGTGGTAGTCCCCTCCGGGAAAACAGTGACCGCCCAGTTATCCGCCAGAGCTTCCTTGAGCGCATTGATCTGTTCAGCGACGCCAAGACGGTGTTCACGCTTTACGAAAACCGTGCGGTTGAGTGAGGCGAGCCAGCCGACCAGCGGCGATTGCTCCAACTCAGCTTTCGCAACAAATGCCGTTCCGCACGCTCCGGCGAGTGAGAGAATATCGAGCCAGGACACGTGATTGGCGACATAAAACACATCGCGCTTAAGGTGGGTGCCATGAACCTTGACCCGCGCGCCCGATATCCACGCAGCCCAGCGCAAGAACCACATCGGGAAGGGCGAGCCATAAGCGAAAATGCGATAGGCAAAGTGCGCGGGCACCATGACCAGCATCAGCAAGGCCAGACCGATCACGCGCGCGGATAATCGAATCCAGCCTGCGATCGAGATCGGCGTACTTTCGCCCCGGGCAGCCGCAACACGAAGTTCCCACGCTGCGGAAACCTTCGGGTCGATTGTTTGATCAGTCATCGTTGAAGCTTAGTCTTCGCGCGAAAGGCGAACGCCGTACAATTCCATGCGGTGATCGACCAGGCGATAGCCAAGCTTCTCGGCAATCTGGCGTTGCAGCGATTCGACTTCGGGATCGACAAATTCGACCACTTTGCCGGTTTCCACATCGATCAGGTGATCGTGGTGCGCTTCGGGCACTGGCTCGTAACGCGATCGGCCATCACCAAAATCATGGCGATCAAGGATGCCTGCCTCTTCGAAGAGGCGGACGGTGCGATAGACTGTCGCAATCGAAATTTTGGAATCAATCGCTGATGCCCGCGAGTGAAGCAATTCCACATCGGGATGGTCTTCGCTGTCCGACAGGACTTTAGCGATCACACGCCGTTGTTCGGTAATCCGCAGGCCTTTTTCGGCGCACAGCTGCTCAAGGTCGATTTTTTGGGTCAAATTGGACTCCGCCAGCTAAAGCTCTTTGTGCTCCCATACCGAGAGCGGAAAGTTATCTCAAGCTGGCGAAGAACAGTTTCCCTTGCGGAAGATCAAGCGGCTTTGCGCCGACCCCGTCCGCTGCCTGGCTTGCGACCAAGGCCGATCTTTTTGGCCAAATCGCGGCGCTTCTCGGCATAATTGGGCGCAACCATCGGATAATCGGCGGGCAGGTTCCAGCGCGCGCGATATTCTTCCGGAGTCATATCGTAATTTGTACGAAGGTAGCGCTTGAGCATTTTCAGCTTTTTGCCGTCTTCAAGACAGACAATATAGTCCGGCTTGATCGAAGCGCGGATCGAAACCGCTGGCTCCGGTGGTGCTTCTTCCGCTTCTGCGTCATCGCCAAGTACAGACAGCGCCGAATAGACGTTGCCGATAAGCTCGGGCACCTCACTCACAGCCACATCATTGTTGGCGACATGTGCCGCCACGATATCGCTTGTGAGCGTGATGAGCGTTTCCTTGTTCATCTCCATTTCCAAGTCTTGCATGAGTTCCTCGTTCTTGTCTTTTTTTGCTCGGGTTTTCCCGATTATTGGCCCATGAACCAACTTGGCAGGGGATGCAAGAGAGCGAAATTCACTGTTTCGGAAAAGTGGTGAAAAACAATAATCTATATTGATCGACCAAAAGTAATCGCATCGATTCTTTCGCCATTTTCCATTCTATAATAGTTGCGACGTTCCCCGATTGGCTTAAATCCGAGCTTTCGGTAGAGATGTATCGCAGTGTTTCCTCGCCGCATTTCCAGATAGATACGCTCCGAATCGCGGGTTTTTGCAGCGTCGAACAGCTGTTCGATCAATCGTTGTGCCAGACCGCGTCCCCGATATTCGGGCAAGACTGCGATCAGCAGCAATTCCTCCTCTCCAGCCGCCGCACGGGTGAGCACAAAACCTGCCGCCGTGCTCGTGGTGTCTTTGACTGACTTCCCTTCCGGATCGATCAGAATTGCATGGGTGGTGGGCATGGCGAGTGCGTCTGTAATCTGGCGGCGATTCCAGGCTTCGCGAAAGGCCGGTTCAAACGAACCCTCCATGACGTCCATGATATGATCGATGATTGTGGCAGTGGTCATGGTGCGACCTGTTCGGGGGTGACCTGTGGCTTGGCGTCAGGTGCACGGCCGTAGATTGGCGACAAATCAGAGGTCAGCAGCGCTTCGGGCAAGAGGCGTGCGAAACGGGCATCCGGCAGGGTTTCATGGGGCTGAAACAGCTCGTCGCCCTGCGCTTGCGCCAGTTCGCTGGCCCGATTGCCAGCGATGCACGTGTAACTGCCCTGATGAGCGGCCGCTTCGGGCGCGAGCGACGCAGCACCGCTTTCTGGCATGCCGCTGGCGTCGAAATCCTGCACAAACCACTCGCCATGGCCACCATTCATGCACACGGTTACCTCTTTCGCATTTGGCGGTATCCCCGCCTGTGCCCGGGCTATTGTCGCGACCAAGGCGAGGGTGGGATAGCCGATCACATCGCAGCCCCATGCAAAGCCCAGCGCGCGCGCCGTCGCTATGCCGATCCGAACGCCTGTGAAACTGCCGGGGCCAAGCGAAACCAAAATGCGGTCTGCGCGCCCTTTCTCCGGCAATTCTGCAATCATCGGGACCAGTCGCTCGGCATGTCCGCGACCGATTTCGCGGTGGTCATGCGCGATCAGCGTCGTCTCTTCGAATAGAGCGATCGAGCATGCCTCCGTGGCGGTTTCGATGGCGAGTGTCCGCATGGCCCGCAGCCCTGCCTCAGCGGAGCACTCCCCGCAAGGTTACAATCAGGAGAAAGGGTTTCAGGTGATCTGATTGAACTTGTCGAAGTCGGGGCGCGGACTGCGATCAAAGATGCTCTCCGGGTCGCCATATCCGACCGAGCAGATGAAATTGACGCGGTGGCGCGGCTCATCGGCAAAAAATGCAGCGTTGACTGCATCTCCGTCAAAACCAGACATTGGCCCGCAATCAAGCCCCAGCGCGCGCGCAGCGAGCATCAAATAAGCGCCTTGCAGCGAGGAATTGCGAAACGCGCCTTCCTCGCGGCCTTTCTCGTCGCCCTCAAACCAGCTTTTCGCGTCGGTGTGCGGGAACAGCCACGGCAGTTCCTCGTGGAAATCGATGTCATAGCCGATGATCGCAGTAACCGGCGCGGCGAGGATCTTGTCCTTGTTCCCCTCCATCACGCATTCGGCGAGCTTGGCCTTGGCGTCGTCGCTTTTGGCCCAGACAATCCGCACCGGCTGCATATTCGCAGAGGTCGGCGCCATCTTCATCAGATCCCAGATCGCGTGGCACTGCGCATCGGTCACAGGCTTGTCGAGCCAACCATTATAGCTGCGCGCTTCGTTGAAAAGCTGATCGAGCGCGGCGTCCGAAAGGACGGTGTCATGGAATTGCTGGGTCATGGGGTAACCTGAATGTGTGTGTGTCTTAAGCCGCGCGCACTTCGAGCACTTCGGGGACGTAATGCTTCAACAAGCCCTCGATCCCGTGCTTGAGCGTCGCCGTGCTCGACGGGCAGCCGGAGCAGGCGCCTTGCAAGGTGAGGTAGACCACGCCTTCGCTAAAGCCGCGATAGGCAATGTCGCCGCCATCCTCTGCCACCGCGGGGCGCACGCGGGTTTCGAGCAATTCGTTGATTGCGGCGATGATTTCGGCATCTTCTTCGCGATCTTCGACCGCCATCTCGACCGCTTCGCCTGGAACCGAGATGCCATCAGCGGTGCCGCCGGTAAACAAAGGCGCCTCGGAAACGAAATGGTCGAGCAGGATGCTGACGATTTGCGGTTTCAACGCGCCCCAATCGGCCCCCGGAGCCGCGGTCGCGGTCACGAAATTCCAGCCGAAAAAGACATTCACGACCTCGCCCGTGTCAAAGATCGCCTGAGCCAGCGGGCTGGCTTCGGCGGCTTCGGGGGAAGCGAACTCGCGCGTGCCCGATGGCATCACGGTCCGACCGGGGAGGAATTTGAGGCTCGCCGGGTTTGGCGTTGTTTCGGTTTCGATGAACATGGGTTTGTATTTAGGGAGCGCAGGGCGGTGCGACAACCGGCGAATGCGCCGAATGCGGCGTGGCTGCCAATACATTCACTATCGCTTCACGTAATGCGTCTCTATATGACGCTCTATGAAGTTGATGTCCTGCGCGCTGAGCGCTTTCGCCGTCCTTGCCGCGTTCGCTGCGCCGCCTGCCTTTGCCACTTCCGATGAGGGGGCGGGAGCCGACCCGCGCGCCGAAAACAGCGCCGCCGATCCGCAAGAGGGGCCGCGCAACACCCTTGAGATTGTCCCGTCTACGCCTGTGCCGCCGGTTCCGGTTGCGCTTCAGACCGGCGATGAGACGCCGTGGCTCTACGAAGGCAGCGATGTTCCGGTCGACCGTGAATGGAAGTTCGGCAAGATGGACAACGGCCTGCGCTACGCTGTTCGCCGCAATGGCGTACCGCCGAACCAGGTTTCGATCCGCGTGCGGGTTGATGCAGGTTCGCTGCACGAGCGCGACGAGGAACAGGGCTTTGCCCACTTGCTCGAACACTTGCTGTTCCGCGAGAGCCAGTATCTGGGGCAGGCCGAAGCGATTGCTGCCTGGCAGCGTCTGGGCGCAACCTTTGGCAGCGATGCCAACGCAGAGACCAGCCCGACGCACACCGCTTACAAGCTAGACATTCCCGATATTGACCCGGCGAAGCTCGATGAAAGTTTCAAGCTGCTTTCGGGTATGATCAAAGCGCCGGTGCTTAGCGATGAGAACGTCGCAGCCGAATTGCCGATTGTGCTTGCGGAAAAGCGCGAACGCGGCGGTGCCGAAGGGCGGGTGGGCGATTTGACTCGTCGCACATTTTTCGCCGGACAGCGTCTTTCGGAGCGCAACCCCATTGGCACGGTCGAAACCCTGAACGCGGCAAATGGAGCCAATGTTCAGGCGTTCTACGACCGTTGGTATCGCCCTGATAAGACGGTTGTGGTTGTCGCGGGAGATGCGCCAACCGACGTGCTCGCCGGATTGGTCGAGAAATATTTCGGAGACTGGAAAGGTACGGGCCCGTCGGTCGAAGCGCCCGATTTCGGCGATCCCATCGCGCCTGCCGGTGCTGAATTGGCGGCGGGCACAAGTCTGCCGTTGGGCGAAATGGCGGTCGGTGTCGAAGCCGATTTGCCGCGCAATTTCACTTATGCCGTGATGCGTCCCTGGCGTCCGGTTCAGGACACCATTGTCTATAATGAAGGCCTGCTGCTCGACGCTCTCGCACAGCGGATCATCAACCGGCGGCTCGAGGTGCGCGCGCGCGCCGGCGGCAGCTTCCTTTACGCGGCGGTTGAGCAGGACGACCTATCGCGCTCCACCGATGCGACATTCATCACATTCGCGCCGTTAACGGCCGATTGGCAGACCGCGTTGGCCGATGTGCGCAGCGTCGTAGCCGACGCGCTGACCACGCCGCCGACGCAGGAAGAAATCGACCGCGAAGTCGCCGAATTCGACGTGGTATTCGCGAACGATGTCGAAACCAGCCGTGTCCAGCAAGGCTCGGACCTTGCCGATACGCTCGTGAACGCGGTCGACATCCGCGAAACCGTTGCCTCGCCCGAAACGGTGCTGGCGGTGTGGCGCGGCATGTCGCAACGCTTCACTCCCGACGAGGTCTTCGCACGCACCAAAGCACTGTTCGAAGGCGATGTGGTGCGCTCGGTCTATGTGACACCCGAGGCCGGAGAAGCGAATGCAAGTGCGTTGAAAGTCGCGCTGGCCAGCGAAGCGAAAGTCGATTCCTCCGCGCGGTTGGCACAGAGCACCTTTTCCTTTGACGAACTGCCCGCAATTGGCACTCCCGGAACAGTGACTGGGCAGCGTCCAATCGGCGTGCTCGAAGTTGAGCAGGTCAATTTCGACAATGGCGTGCGCGCTCTGCTGTGGTCGAATGATGCCGAGCCGGGCCGCGTCACCGTGCGCGTGCGATTTGGCGCAGGCTACCGTGCTTTCGATGCCGAAAGCGCCGTATATGCCTCGCTCGGCGAAATGGCGCTGATTGGGTCCGGCATCGGAGAGCTTGGCCAGAACGAGATCGACCAGATCGCGACGGGGCGCAAATTCGGATTTGATTTCGAAATTGACGATGGCGTTTTTGCCTTCACCGCATTGACGCGCTCAGAAGATGTTGCGGACCAGCTTTACCTGTTCGCGGCCAAGCTTGGCATGCCGCGCTGGGATGCGGATCCGGTGATCCGCGCCAAAGCAGCGGCGGAGCTTGCGTACAATTCATACGAGACCAGCCCGGCGGGGGTTATCAATCGCGACCTCAGCTTTATGGTAACGGACCGCGATCCGCGTTACGCGACGCCCGATCCGGAGGCGCTAAAAAAGGTCACGCCCGAGGGATTCCGCAAAGTGTGGGAGCCGATCCTGAAGCAGGGGCCGATCGAAGTGATGGTGTTTGGCGAATTTGACCGCGATGCGGTTGTCGCCAAGCTGGCCGAGACTTTCGGCGCCTTGCCGGAGCGAACCGCGATCAGCCCGCAAATCGCCAACCGCGTGCCCGGCTTTCCCGCCAGCAACGCCGCACCCACGGTTCTGACCCACCGCGGTGACGCCAATCAGGCGGCGGCTGTCATTTCATGGCCAAGCGGCGGCGGGGTCACAAACCTGCGTGAATCGCGTCAGCTAGAAATCCTCACCCGGCTGTTCAGCAACCGGCTGCTCGAAGCGATCCGGGAGAAAGCCGGTGCGAGCTATGCGCCGCAAGCGTTCTCCGATTGGCCGACCGACATCAATGGCGGCGGCACGATCACCGCGCTCGCGCAGATCGAGCCGGAACTGGTGCCCTTGTTCTTCGCCGAAGCGGACCGCATTGCCAAGGACCTCGCGACCAATCCGCCCACCGCAGACGAGTTGACCCGCGTGACCGAGCCGCTTGCCCAGCAAGTGCGCCGCGCATCGACGGGCAACGGGTTCTGGCTCTACAATCTCGAAGGATCGACCGTCGATCCGCGCCGGATTGGCATGGTCCGCAGCCTGCTGGTCGATTATTCGCAGACCCGCCCTGACATCATGCAGTTCCTGGCAAGCCGCTATTTCGGCTCGCGCGAGCCGCTGCGACTGGCAGTGATCCCGGAGGGTCAGGAGCTGGCCAGCGCGATCACGGCCCCATCCGCAGCTGCCTCCGATGCAGGCGCTGCGGGGGAGGCAGAACTGGTCACGTCAGCCAAGCAACCCGCAGCGGTAATCGGGCGCTGATCAAGGTGCCAGTTTTGCACGGCGCGAAATAATATTGTCGCGGGGCCCCTTGCTGCTTTACATATCGAAGCACGAGGCGTAGCCGCCCCGCGATTTAGCGACTGACACGAAAGACAAATACGTGGCTCACAATTGGACTCCCGACGGCTGGAAGGCCCACGAAGCGCGGCATTTGCCGCAATATGAGGACGCAGCCGAACTGGCCGCTGCTGAGGCTACGCTGCAAGCCTATCCGCCGCTGGTGTTTGCCGGAGAGGCTCGCGCGCTGAAGGCTGATCTGGCGACTGTTGCAAATGGTGACGCATTCCTGCTGCAAGGCGGCGATTGTGCGGAGAGCTTTGCCGAGTTCCACCCGAACAACATCCGCGACACCTTCCGCGTGCTGTTGCAGATGGCGGTGGTGATGACCTTCGCGTCCAAGCGTCCGGTTATCAAAGTCGGGCGCATGGCGGGCCAGTTCGCAAAGCCGCGCTCCTCTCCGACCGAGACAAAAGGTGATGTGACGCTGCCGAGCTATCTCGGCGACAATATCAACGGGATCGAATTCGACGCCGAGCAGCGTCGTAACGATCCCAACCGAATGGTTCGCGCCTATTCGCAGGCGGCGGCCACGCTCAACCTGCTGCGTGCTTTCGCGGGTGGTGGTTATGCGAACCTGCGACAGGTTCACCAATGGACGCTCGATTTCATGGGGCGCACGCCGTGGGCCGACAAGTTCTCAGAAACGGCTGACCGGATCGGTGAAGCGCTCGACTTTATGGAAGCCTGTGGGGTCGATCCTGCGACCGTCCCACAGCTCCAAGGCACCAGTTTCTACACCAGCCACGAAGGGCTGCTGCTCCCCTACGAACAGGCGATGACGCGGCAGGATTCGCTGACTGGTGACTGGTTCGCGACCAGCGCGCATATGCTCTGGATCGGCGACCGCACCCGTTTCCCCGGCAGCGCTCATATCGAATATGCGCGCGGCATCGGCAATCCTCTGGGCATGAAATGCGGCCCGAGCCTTGAGCCCGATGCGCTGCTCGAATTGCTCGACCTCTTAAACCCCGCGCGCGAAGCCGGCCGGATCACGCTGATCAGCCGCTATGGCCATGACAAGGTCGAGGAAGGCCTTCCAAAGCTTGTGCGCGCAGTGCAGCGCGAAGGGCATCCGGTGGTCTGGAGCTGTGACCCGATGCACGGCAATGTCGTCAAATCGGATAGCGGCTTCAAAACCCGTCCGTTTGACCGCATCCTGAGCGAAGTGAAGGGCTTTTTCGCGGTGCACCGAGCAGAGGGTACGCATCCCGGCGGCATTCATATCGAAATGACCGGACAGGATGTGACCGAATGCGTCGGCGGCGCGGTGGCGATCACCGACGAGCGGTTGGGCGACAGGTATCACACCCATTGCGATCCGCGCCTGAATGCCGAGCAATCGCTTGAACTGGCATTCCTGCTGGCCGAAATGCTCAATCAGGAAATCAACCAGCGCCCCGAGAACGCCGCTGCCGACGCCGCATAAGCGCCCAAGCGGCGCGGCTTAAGTAGTCCTGCGTATGGGTGGCTGCGGCTGCCCTTGACGGCTCGTGCCTATGGCTTTCGTAGCAATCGAGAGCCGTATTTCATGTTTAATGCCAGTGTCAGCACCCCAGATCCCCCGGGCGATCCGTCCGGCATGATGGCGCTCGGCCAGGCGATTGGCACAGACGCTTTGCTGGGCCTCAGCCTGCTGCTGGCCGTCGCAGCGCTCGCTCTCGTCATTGGTGTTATCTCAGCGCGGCGCGAGACCCGCTTCACTGCGCGGCTGGCGCGCGACCGGGCGATCAAGATGAGCGAATTGCTGCGCACCGTCCGTATGGCTGAAAGCATCGCGGAGCTGGGCGTGTGGCAATATGACCCCGCAACCGGCGCGCAGTTCTGGTCCAACGGAATGCGTGGCCTGTTCGGGATCGAGCACGACGAGCCCTTTGTCGCGGGCGATGCCGAGACGCTGCTTTTCGCCAATGATATCAATCTGGTCGCGAGCGTGATGGCGCGCCGCGACACGGTCGAGCCCTACGAGTTGCGTTATGACATTCACGGGTTTGACGGGCGCGCGCGCACGCTTTGTGTGCAGGCATGCAACCTGCCCAATGGCAAAGGCGGGGTGGCCCGCGTGGTGGCCGTGCTGCGCGATGTGACCAGTCAGGTGCAGCGCGAGCGGGACCTCGAGCAATCGCGCGCGGTCGCTCTGTCCGAAGCACGCCATGCCCGCGAGCTGGCCTCCACCGACGCGCTGACCGGGCTTGCCAATCGCCGCCGCGTGATGGGCGAGCTTGACCAGATGCTGCTCAGCGCGCGCGAGGCGGGCAAGCCGCTGGCGCTGATCATGTTCGATATTGATCACTTCAAGGCGGTCAACGACACCTACGGCCATCCGCGCGGCGACCGGGTGCTCAAACAGGTCGCCGATATTGCGCTGGCTCAAGCGCGCGAGGTCGATCTGGTCGGGCGCGTGGGCGGAGAGGAATTTGTCTGGATCGTGCCGGGCGCGGGCGAGGGGCTGGCGCGGATCATCGCCGAGCGGCTGCGTCAGGCGATTGCCAAGGGCAGCGGGGCAGGGCCGGTTCCGCCGGTGACCGCCAGCGTCGGCTTTGCCGAGATGTCCGAGACGGACACCTCGCTCTCGCTCTTCGCGCGCGCCGACGATGCGCTTTATGCGGCCAAGCATGCTGGCCGGAACCGGGTGCGGATGGCGGCCTAGGCGCAGACGGGTCACCCGCATGGCCAAGCGACACAATGTTGCAGCGCCTGCACTTTTCATCTGCTCGGGTTTTTGGCATGGCCTGCGGCACCGACTGGCCGACCCCGGGAGGCATACGTGCCCCAATCACTAGCCAACGCCGACCCCTTTCATTCAGACGATCTGAAGCAGCAATATCGCGCAACCCGCGCCTTGACCGAGGCACTGGCCGAGCCTCTGTCCGAAGCCGATGCGACGATCCAGTCGATGGAGGATGCCTCGCCCGCGAAGTGGCATCTGGCGCACACGACGTGGTTTTGGGAGACTTTCCTGCTGCGTGACCATGCGGCGGATTATCGGCTTTTTGATGAAAGCTGGCCGTTCCTGTTCAACTCCTATTACGAGACCGAAGGCGCTCGGATTGCGCGGGGCTCGCGCGGGATGCTGTCGCGGCCCACGGTGGCGCAGGTTTGCGAATGGCGCGCCCATGTGGACGCTGCGATGGAGCCGCTGATGGACGATCCCGCGCTCGCCGATCTGATCGCTCTGGGCGTCGCGCATGAGCAGCAGCACATCGAATTGCTGCTGACCGATATCAAACACGCGCTGTTTCAAAACCCGCTTGGGCCTGCGATGTTTGAGCCTAGCACGAGTTCTCGCGAAGGCGGGGACCTCTCTGTGACCGGGCAATCGGTGGATGGAGGTCCCCGCCTAAGCGGGGACTCGCACAAAAAGATGGGCTGGCACAACCACCCCGGCGGTGTGGCGCTGATCGGAGCAGATGAAACCGGCTTTTCCTTCGACAATGAAGGGCCGCGCCACCGGGTTTTGCTCGAACCCTTTGCGCTGGCCGACCGGCTGGTCACCAATGCCGAGTGGGACGCCTTTATAGCCGATGGCGGCTATCAGACGCACTCGCTGTGGCTGGCCGATGGCTGGGCCTGGGTGAACGAGAACGCGATCAAAGCGCCGCTTTACTGGCGCGGGGATGAGGCCTTCACCCACAGCGGATACCAGCCGCGCGACCGGAACGCGCCGGTCACCCATATCTCCCACTTCGAGGCAGACGCTTACGCGACATGGGCCGGACACCGCCCGCCGACCGAGTTTGAATGGGAGGCCATTGCGCGCGGGCAGGATGGCGCGGAGACGGCTCCGGCGCATGATGCCAGCGCAGGCAACCAACTCGATCATGCCTCCCCGCCATTGCCGCAAGGGGGCAGGGACCTGTTCGGCGATTGCTGGCAATTCACCCGCTCGGCCTATCTGCCCTATCCGCGTTTCACCCCGCCATCGGGCGCGGTGGGCGAATACAACGGCAAATTTATGAGCGGCCAATGCGTCCTCAAAGGCGCGAGCTGCGCGACGGTGCGTGGCCATTCGCGCGCCTCCTATCGCAATTTCTTCTACCCGCATCAGCGCTGGCAATTCACCGGCCTGCGCCTCGCAAAGGACCTGTGAACATGACCACCGAGCCCGGCATTGCGCTGGTCGATCTTGATGAAAGCGGCGTGGACACCGCGTTCCGAAGCGCGGTTCTCGACGGCCTCTCGCAGCAGCAAAAGGCGACCCCGGCGCGCTGGCTCTATGACGATGCGGGATCGCAGCTGTTCGAGGACATCACCCAGCTTCCAGAATATTACCCGACCCGCGCCGAGACCGAAATTTTGAGCAGCCGCGGAGAGGACTTTGCCGCGATGATCGGTGAGGGCCGGGCAGTGGTCGAATTCGGATCAGGTAGCTCGGTGAAGACCCCGCTGTTGATCTCGGCCATCGAACCGGGCGCTTATGTGCCGCTCGATATTTCGGGCGATTTCCTGCGCGCATCGGCGGCCGAACTGGCGGCGAAGTTTCCGGGGCTCGCAGTCTATCCGGTCGAGGCCGATTTCATGCGGCAGGTCGAATTGCCCGCCGAAGTTGGGGACATGCCCAAGCTCGGCTTTTTTCCCGGCTCGACCATCGGCAACATGGTCGCGCGCACGGCGGTCGACCTGCTGCGGAGCATGCGCGAGACCTTGGGCGTGGGGGCGCAATTGCTGATCGGGATGGACCTTATCAAGGACGAGGACGTGCTGGTCGCGGCCTATGACGATGCGGCGGGCGTCACAGCCGAGTTCAATTACAACCTCGTGCGGCGGATCAACCGCGAATTGGGCGGGGACATCCCGCTCGATTCGCTGAGCCACGAAGCGCGCTGGAACGATGAAAATGCGCGGGTGGAGATGCATCTGGTTGCGCGTGAGGATATTCCCTTCACCGTCGATGGCCGCCCTTTCGCGATGGCCAAGGGCGAGACGATCCACACCGAGAACAGCCACAAGTTCAACCGCCGCACTTCCAACATGCTGCTGCTCGCCGGAGGGTGGGAGCCGCAAGCGCGCTGGCTCGACAGCAAGGAGCGGTTTTCGCTGATTCTGGCCGAGGCAAAGCCCCCGCGCAGCGCTCCGTGAGGCGGCGTTGAAACAACCCGCGCGGCAATGCGTTGAGCGGCCATGAGCGAAATTCTGATCATCGGCGCCGGAATGGCGGGACTGACCTGCGCAACACGTTTGGCTGCGGCGGGGCGCGACGTGTTGGTGATCGACAAGGGGCGCGGGCCAGGTGGTCGCATGGCTGCGCGCCGGGCAGAGGTTGCGGGTGAGACGCTCGGGTTCGACCACGGAGCGCAATATTTCACGGCGCGCCATCCCGATTTTCTGGCGCAGGTGCGCGAATGGGAAGCGCAAGGTGTTGTCGCGAAGTGGCCCGCAGCGGGCGAGGATGCCTGGGTCGGCACTCCCGGCATGAACGCCCCGATCCGCGCGATGGCCGACAAAGTGGCGGTAAACTGGAGCGTTAGGGCCGAATCACCCGATCAAGGCGCTATCAACGCGGTCAATCGCAATTGGATTGTCGAGGTGAATGGGGGTGAATGGAAGTTTCATCCGCATACGGTCCTTTTGACCGTGCCGGCGGAGCAGGCCTTGGATTTGCTCAGCGGTCTTGAGCGCAATATGCCTGATTGCCCGAAGCGCAGACTTGCCGAGATCCCCGCGAAGGTCCGGTCCGAACCGTGCTGGGCGGTGATGGCGGCGTTTGCGCAGCCGCTCAATATCGAAGCGGATTGCCTGCGCGATGCAGAGGCTCCGATAAGCTGGGCCGCGCGCAATTCTGCCAAGCCTCAGCGCAACGGCGCGGAGACATGGGTGCTGCACGCCAGCCCCGCCAAATCGCGCGAAATTATCAACATGCCCAAGGAGGAAGCGGCGGAGCATTTGCTCGCCGAATTCTTCGCCCAGACCGGCCTAGCGCCGGTCTCCCCCATTCACCTGACCGCGCATCGCTGGCTCTATGCCATGCCGGAAAAGGTCGGGGGCGAGCCTGCATATTTTGACTCCGCTGCGCGCATCGGGATCGCGGGAGACTACCTGCACAGCCCCCGCGTAGAGGGCGCTTTCCTGTCGGGCTTGGCGCTGGCGGAGCGTGTGCTCACCTAGGGCAATTGACCCGTGCATTCGTCGCAAGCGCTCTATCCGGCTTCCAGCGCGCTATCGATACACACGTCCAATGCAGCCTGCTGCTGCGCATCCGTCGGGTTGGTCGAGGCAGTAAAGGCTCCGTCCTCGATCAGTTTTTCAATGGTGCAGTCGCACACGCCCTTTGCGGCATCGCTGGGCACTTGCTGCATCACCGCAACGCTTGTGCATTGGCGCTTGGCCGAATTGATTTCGAGCTGGCTAAGCGGCTCATCGGCAGCCGTATCGGAGCCTTCAGTTGAACCGCAACCGGCCAGAGCCAGCGTTGTACCAGCCGCGATTATCCATTTCGTATTCATGATTTTGTTCCCTTGTTCGAATGCAACGCTGGCGGCCCGACTGATCCAGATCAAAACCCGAAAGACACGCCGATATGGGCACCGGTGCTGCGGAAATTGTCTGACCCGATTCCATCGTGGAAGACCGACAGGCTGGAGCGGAAATTGCCGGATCCAAGCAGGTCGATCCCGCCTTCGATCCGCGCGCGCAGACCATTGTCGAGCACTCCATTTGGGTCGGTGCCGAAGGTGTAGATGCCTTCAACTTCGCCATAGGGGCGCAGGGTCCAGCCGCTTTCCAGAGTGACGAGATGCTGCAAGCGCGGGCGGAAGCTGATGTCTCCCTGACCGACCGTCTGGCCCGGTATCGCGATGTTCAGGCTATCAGTATAGGCGTCCGATTGCTCGTTGATAAAGCGGCCGGTGATTTCGGGCCGGACCTGCGTGGCATCACCGATGTCGAATTGCCCGACCAGCGAGCCCGAATAGAGCGCGCGGTTTGTCGTGAATTCGTCGGTATAGGTGCCCAGGGGCGAGACACGGTTGTCCGAGCGTCCCCAAGCCGCGCGCACTTCGCCAAACAATTGCGGGGCGAGGCGTGCCATCACGTAAGGCCCAGCCATCCAGCCGCTGCCCTCGGCCTCTCCGGCGGCCAAGTCGCCCGAGTTGCTGAAGCGGTCGAACGAACCCAGCACTCCGATCAACAATCCATTGCGCAAGCGGTAGTCGACACCGGTGTGGATGATGCGGAAATTGCCTTCCTGCGGGCCAAGCCGCGCGCTTGCGAAATAGGCTTCGGCCCAGATGTCGAGGGGGTTCTTGCCCCGATCGGGATCGCCCGCAGCCGCCGCGATGCTCGCGAGACTGGTCGAGACAGAGCTTTGCCGCGCGGAATGCGCCATGGAGAAGGGCAGGTTGCCCGAGCCCGGCACCGGAAGGCCAAAAGCCGTGGCGCTACCGCCAGAGCCTTGGGCAGGCTCCAGCCGGTCGAGCCGGCGTTGCAGATCAGGTTGCGATGCAAGGATCAGCGCGTTGCGCCCTGTCAAAAAGTCGGTGATCGCAGTGGTCGCCGCTTCGCGCGAATTCGCGCTTGTGAATGTGCAGACCAGATCCTCATTGGGAGACAGTGATAGGGCCACCGAACGTGACGCCAGGTCGGTCACCGAATCGCTATCATTGCAGCTGATTTGTGTGAGCGCATATCCCGCCGCCGAGAGATCGCTGGCGGAAATAGTGTGCGAACCTGCTGCCACACCGCTGGCCGAAAGCTGCCCTGTTCCGCCACTGGTCGTAATAGCGCCGGTCAACGCCGCGATGCTCGATGTGAACTGGAATGTGGTGTCGCTTCCGATCACCTGCTGGATGATCGTGATCGTGCCCACTCCGCGGATCGAAACCGTCACAATATCAGGCGCGGAATCGACGATCCCGTCATTCACGACCAGAGCGAACTCGATATCCTGAAGCCCCTGAACCGCCGGGGCGACGAATGTCGGGGTGGCGCTCGTCGCGTTTGACAGCGTGACCGACGGTCCCGAGATTTGGGTCCATTGATAGGTCAAGGCATCGTTGTCTGGATCGCTCGAGCCCGACCCGTCTAGCGTCACCATATCGCCGCTGTTGATCGGCCCCTGATCGACGCCCGCATCGGCGACCGGCGGGGCGTTGGCCGCGATCGAGATGGTTACGCTGTCGGCAACCGATGTGGCGAGACCATCGCTCACCACCAGATCAAAACTAAGGCTTTGGATGGTGGAAACGGCGGATGGAGCGGTAAAGCTCGGTGCGACAGCGGTGGGATCGCTGAGTGTGACAGTGGGGCCAGTGGTTTGCACCCATGCATAGGTCAGCGGGTCGCCATCGCCGTCGGTTGAGCCAGAACCATCCAATGCTACCGAAGCGCCGCCATCGACTGTTGCGTCTGATCCGGCATTAGCGGTTGGCCCGATATTGGCGGGGATCGTCACAGCGACCGTGTCAATCGCGGAATTGGCCGTCCCGTCATTCGCCACCAGACTAAAAGTCAGCACCTGCGCGGCGTTGGTCTTTGCCGGAGCGGTGAAGCTGGGATTGGCAGTGGTGTCGTTGATGAGCGTCACGGAGGGGCCGGAAACCTGCGTCCATTGGAGTGTCACGGGATCATTGTCCGGATCGCTCCCGAACCCCTCGAGAGTGACCTGTGATCCGCCGGGGAAAGTCACATCATTGCCAGCATTGGCGATTGGCAGCTGATTGGCGAGGATCTCAACCGCGACGGTGGCAGGGGCTGATGTGAGTAGGCCGTCGGAAACGGTGAGGCTGAAAACAAGATTTTGCACAGCCCCTGTTGCGGCCGGTGCGGTGAAGGTCGGATTTGCGGTGTTTGCGCCGCTGAGCGTCACGGTGGGCCCGCTGGTTTGAGTCCATTGATAGATCAACGGATCGCTGTCGCCGTCGCTCGAAGCGGAGCCGTCCAGCGTCACGGCGGTGCCGCCACCGATGCTCTGCGCAGCGCCCGCGTCCGCCACAGGTCCGATATTCGCCGGTATGGTGATGTTGACTGTATCGGGGGTGGAGGCGCTGTTGCCATCATTGGCGACAAGGCTGAAAGTGAGCACCTGTGCTGCGTTGGTTTTAGCCGGTGCCGCAAAGGTGGGGTTTAGAGTGTTCGCCCCGGTTAGCGCGACAGGCGGGCCGCCGGTTTGCGTCCATTGAAACGTCAGCGGGTCATTCTCCAGATCCGACGCGCTGCCAGAGAGTGTCACATTGACACCGGCGGGCACCGAAGTGTCCTGCCCGGCATTCACGACCGGCGCGGCGTTGTCGGGAATGGTAATCTCGACCACATCGGTGGCTGATGCAATGCCGTCATCGACGGTCAATTGGAATGTCAGCGTTTGGCTGACTGTTGTCGCAGCGGGTGCTGTGAAGGTGGGGTTGGGAGTGTTTGCACCGTTCAGCGTTACAGTCGGCCCGCCGGTCTGAACCCAGGCATAGGTGATCGGATCGCCGTCGCCATCCGTTGAGCCGGTGCCATCGAGTGTGCCCGTTGTGTTGCCGCCAACTTGTGCGTCCGGCCCTGCATTTGCGGTCGGCCCGACATTACCGGCGACCGTGATATCGACCGTGTCCGGCGTGGAAGTGGCCATCCCGTCATTGGCGGTCAGGCTGAAGGTCAGAACTTGCGGCCCGGCAGCCTTGGCCGGTGCCGTGAAGCTCGGCGTGAGCGTTGTCGCGCCCGACAGCATCACAGCCGCACCGGCGGTCTGGTTCCATTGAAAGGTCAGCGGATCATTGTCGATATCAGTCGCAGTGCCTGCGAGGTTGACGAGCGCGAGCGGAGCGGTGTTTGCATTGGCCCCCGCATCGACAGTAGGCGCGTTGTTGGCGATGAGGTTGAGGCATGATCCACCCGCTGCCTGAAGCGTGCTGTCGGGAATCCGTGTGAGCGAAAGCTGCGCCGAACCTGATCCGCCGAAATCGGTGTAGCGGATGTATTTGTCATACCGCTGTGTACCCGGCGTAATCGTTATGTCCCGTGTCCGATTGATCGTGACAGTGGTCCCGATGTTTAATGCCAATGTCTGACCGGGCGGCACGCTTTGAGTGTCGTTCAGGTCGGTGATCGTCTCGAGGAAAAAGTCCAAAGTCGGATCGTCGCCTGGCTGACCGGTGGCATTCACGTCCCAAGTCACGCGGCAGGCCGCGCCTACGGGAGTGGCTTGAATATTGGTGACGCTGTTGACCACCGCGGCTTGCGCCGGGATCGCCGAGGCGATGGCCATCGCAACGCCTGCCAGAGCCGTCGTACGCAAAATCCGGCTTTTGAAATTTGTCATCCCCGTCACTCCCGATTGGATCATCCCGTTGCGTGGGAGTGATATTGGGAGGGAGGGGGCGACTCATCCCATGAACATGGGAAAATAATGTACTGCCCGTTTTGAAATTTAGATTGTCAGCTGGCCCGTCTTTAATGCCTCATAAACAGCTTCGCTCCGTGAATTCACGGCAAGTTTACTATAGACACTCTTGACATAGCTTCCAATTGTGAGCGGAGATAAGCCCATCTGTTCGGCAGATTCTCTGTAAGTAAGGCCACGAGCAAACAGGTTTAGCAACTCTACTTCGCGATCGCTTAAACCGTCATAGGCTTCGATTGCCTGCTCGACCAAGGGCGTATCACCACGCAATTGATCGAGCAGGTAGATCGCCGCCGCTGCGCTGACCGGTGCTCCGCCGTTCAAAGTCGCATGAATGCCATCGGTGATGACATCGGGACGGCTGTCTTTGAGCAGATAGCCATCGGCGCCTGTTCGGATGGCGTTGACCACGGTATCCCGATCACCGAAGCTCGTGATGATCAGTATATTGGTGTCGATTGCGGCCCTGATCTCGGGCACAAGATCCAGCCCGCTGCCATCGGGCAAACCGATATCGAGCAGGAACAGATCAGGCTCCAGCCGGATCAGGTCGCGCGCACCCCTAACCGATGAAGCGGCCCCGGCGAGGTCAAGATTCTCTTCCCCGCTGATTATCTCGATAAAGTGATCGAGCAGGTTGGGATCATCCTCGACAATGGCGATGCGGCTGATCGGTGGTTTCTGGTTATTCACTGTCTTGCTGCCCTTAACCGGTTATCCATTGTGATGCGCGGCATGCGCGAGCGGCGCGCGTGCAGGCATCAACCGGAAGGCGTTGCACCATGGCAGTAATGCGCCCCACAGCCATAAAGATGGTGTCAGCACGGCCCGTTCTGGTGGGCGGATATCTATGTGAAGGAGAATGTGGCTGGGGTGGCAGGATTCGAACCTGCGCATGCCGGTACCAAAAACCAGTGCCTTACCACTTGGCTACACCCCAGCAGAAAGCGCGCTCTATACCGCGCTAATCTGATAAATCTAGCGCTAAAACGAAGCTGGCGAAAGCGGCCCGTGCCGCTCTCGCCTGCCCCGGCTACGCGCTATTAATCTTAACGCACGAAACTCAATCCAGTTTCTTGCCTTCGAAATCGGCCGCAGAATGGCGGGTGGGAACCTGCGTATCTTCATCGCCCCACACCTTGTTCACCGCCTTGCCGCGCTTCACTGCCGGGCGCGCGTTAATGTCATGCACCCAGCGCGCGACGTTGGTGTATTCGTCGATCGAAAGGAAGGTCTTCGCTTCGTTGTAGATCGTGCCGAACACGAACGGGGCGAGCCACGGGAAGTTGGCCATATCGGCGATGGTGTATTCATCCCCGCCGAGGAATTTGCTTGTCGCAAGACGCTTGTCCGCCACATCGAAAATCCGCTTGGTTTCCATCGCATAGCGGTTGATCGGATATTCGTATTTCTCCGGCGCATAGGCATAGAAATGGCCAAAGCCGCCGCCGATGAACGGACCGGTTCCCACCTGCCAGAACACCCAGCTGAGCACTTCTGCGCGCGCGGCGGGGTCGGTGGGCAGGAATTCGCCGAATTTCTCGGCCAGATGGACCAGAATCGCACCCGATTCGAAGATGCGAAACGGTGTGTCGCCGCTCTTGTCGAGCAGCGCGGGGATTTTCGAGTTCGGATTGATCTCGACGAAGCCGCTGGTGAACTGATCGCCAGCGCCGATGTTGACCGTGTAGGCGTCGTATTCCGCGCCGGTGTGACCAAGCTCGAGCAATTCCTCGAGCATGATCGTCACCTTCACCCCGTTGGGTGTGGCAAGCGAGTGCAGTTGGAACGGATTGTCGCCGGCGGGCAAATCGCGGGTCTCGCGCGCACCGGCGGTCGGGCGGTTGATGCTAGCGAAGCGGCCACCGCTTTCGGTGTCAGCGCTCCAGACTTCTGGCGGGGTGTAAGTGGGATCGGCCATGATGTTGGTCTCCTTCTCTCAGAGAGGGGGCCGATGTCCGGCCCGTCGCGAAGTGAATTGGCGCTTTGGCGCATGATGCGCAACCGCTTGGCGTCAAGCAATCGCTGTGGCGCTTGAAAGCGCAGCTATCCGCTCTCCCTAGGAAGTGCGCGCTTTAGTCGCTAGATGGCGGATAACACGCGCTTTCGGGAGCTCGCCAAGCAATGGCCACGTCCAGCCAACACGCCTTTTACGACATGCACGCCCACGGATTTGTCCGCGTGGCGACTTCGACGCCGTGCACCCGGCCCGGCGATGTGACGTTCAACACCGCCGGCGTGATCAGCGAGGCGAAGCGCGCGCACGAAGCCAATGTCGATCTGCTGGTCTATCCCGAGCTGACGCTGTCATCTTACGCGATTGACGATCTGCTGTTGCAAAACGCTCTGCTCGATCGGGTGGAGCAAGCGGTGAGCGAAGTGGTTGAGGCGACGAGTGAGTTGACGCCGGTGTTGGTGATCGGAGCGCCGCTGCGCCGCACGGGCAAGCTCTACAATTGCGCGCTGGTGATCGCGGGGGGCGAGTTGCTGGGTGTGGTGCCCAAGAGTTACCTGCCCAATTACCGCGAGTTTTATGAAAAGCGCTATTTCGCGCATGGCCGTGGCTGCCAAGACCTCTGGATTGAAGTCGATGGGGAGGAAGCGCCTTTTGGCACCGATATGGTCTTTGCCGCCGCAAACCTGCCGGGGTTCACCTTTGGCGTGGAGATTTGCGAGGATTTCTGGGCGCCCAATCCGCCCGGCACTCTCGCCGCCCTCGCTGGAGCGCAGATCCTGTGCAACCTCTCCGCCTCTCCGATCACCATCGGTCGCGCGGATGATCGCCACCTGCACTGCCGCAGCTCCTCGGCGCGCTCGATCTGCGCCTATGTCTATTCGGCCAGCGGCCACGGCGAAAGCACCACCGATCTTGCATGGGACGGGCAGGGCGTTGTTTATGAAATGGGGCAATTGCTGGCTGAGAGCGTGCGCTTTGATCGCGAGCCGGAATTGTGTGTCGTCGATATCGACACCGACCGGATCGCGGGCGAAAGGCTGCGCAACCAGACCTTCACCGACGCTGCCGAGGCAGAGGGCCGCCCGCAAGACAGCTTTCGCCGGGTCGAGTTCGAACACGCCTATCAGACGGGCGATGTGGGCCTTCAGCGCCCCATCCGCCGCTTCCCCTTTGTGCCGAACAACAAGCTGACGCTGGACGAGGATTGTTACGAGGCGTTCAACATTCAGGTCGATGCCCTGATGCGCCGGATCGAAGCGACACATGCCAAATCTCTGGTTATCGGTATCTCGGGCGGGCTCGACAGCACCCATGCGCTGATCGTGGCGGCCAAAGCGTGCGACCGGCTGGGCCTGCCGCGCAGCACCATTCGCGGCTACACCATGCCCGGCTTCGCGACCTCCGATGGCACCAAGTCAAACGCGTGGAAGCTGATGAGGGCGATGGAGATCACCGCCGAGGAAATCGATATCAAGCCGGCCGCCGAGCTGATGCTGAAAGACATGGGCCATCCGTTCTCCAAGGGCGAGCCGGTCTATGATGTGACGTTTGAAAATGTTCAGGCGGGCCTGCGCACCGATTATTTGTTCCGCCTTGCCGGGCAACACAGCGGCTTTGTCGTCGGCACGGGCGATCTGTCGGAGCTGGCGCTGGGATGGTGCACCTATGGCGTGGGCGATCATATGAGCCATTACGGCGTCAATTCGGGCGTTCCCAAGACGCTGATCCGCTATCTGATCCGCTGGACGATCCAGACGCAGCAATTCTCCGATGCGTGCAGCGAAGTCCTGCAAGCGGTCTACGACACCGAAATCTCGCCCGAGCTTGTCCCGCCGGGCGAAGACGGCGCGATCCAGTCGACCGAGAGCATTATCGGCCCCTATGAGCTCAACGACTTCTTTCTCCATCACACGATCCGCTATGGCCAGCGGCCCAGCAAGGTCGCGTTTATGGCGTTTCATGCGTGGAAGGATGCGAAGGCAGGTCTGTGGCCCGAAGGCTTCCCCGAAGCGCGCAAGAACCAGTACGATCTGGCCGAGATAGCCAAATGGCTGGAGAATTTCCTCAAGCGCTTCTTCGGCTTCTCGCAATTCAAGCGCAGCGCGCTGCCCAATGGCCCGAAGGTCAGCTCGGGCGGGGCTTTATCCCCGCGCGGTGACTGGCGCGCACCCAGCGATGCGGTGGCCGATGTATGGCTGGAGGAACTTCGCGAAAGCCTGCCGGAAAGCTAACTCTGCGGTAACCTGAACAAAAGCTGCTCCCCCGTGTCACAATGGGTTCAATCCTATTGTGGCGAAGTGCAATCCAACGGGTCGCACCGTCGCATCGGGGGAATGGAAAATGAAGGTAAAGGCGAAGATTCTGGCGGTTGGTGTCGCTGCTGTGATGACCAGCGGTTGCACCTATGACGAATTGCGCGGCTTCGCGATCGGAGCGACGGTTGCAGCCGTTGCGATCAGCGCTTCGCAAGAGGCCCATGACAGCCGCGACGATTTCTCCCGCGCCTATGGCCCGACCTCTTGCCCTTCGGGCTATTCGCTGGACCTTGCCTATGACGATTATGGCGATCCGGTGCGCTTTTGCGCGCACGACGATGCCTATTTCAGCCAGTCAGAACTGAACGCACTGGCCGAGCAAGCCGAATAGGCACGGCAAAAAGGGGTTTCGACCGGAAGCGCCGAAACCCCTCTTGGCAATGTGATCAGGCAGCGAGCTGTACCGCTTGCGCTTTGGCCTCGGCGATTTTTTCCTCACCGCCAGCGCCCATGATCCCGTCGGCTGCGACGATCTCGACATCGGTGATGCCAAGGAACCCGAGGAAGAACTTCAGCCACGGGCTCATAAAGTCCATATCAGACCCGATCGGTGTGCCGCCCGAAGCCGCGGCGATATAGGCTTTCTTGCCCGTCAGCGCGCCCACCGGACCGTTCGCGGTGTAGTTAAAGGTGGTGCCAGCGCGGGCGACCAGATCGGCCCAGGCTTTGACCACAGCGGGCACTCCGAAATTGTAGACCGGCACGCTCAGCACAATGGTGTCAGCGGCCTGCAATTCGGCGATCAGAGTGTCAGCAATCGCGGCGAGTTCCGCCTGTTCGGGAGTGCGCTCGGCGGGTGGCGTAAGGTTCGCACCAAAGCGCGCGGCGTCGACAAAGGGGATGTCATTGGCGGACAGGTCGCGGGTGGTGACAGTGGCATCACCCGATGCGGTTAAGCCTTCGAGCAAAACAGCGCCAAGCGCGTTGGAGACGCTCTCATCGCCTTGAATGCTCGATGTGATGTGCAGGATATTGGTCATTTCGAATTACTCCAGAAGGGGGGATTGGAACGGAAAAAGGGGTGAGCCAGCCGGGTGGGGGGGACCCGGCTGGCTCGCGGGGGGATTATGCGGCGTCGACGAGCACCACTTCGCTGTCTTCGAGCGCGGTGATGGTCACCGCGTCGAGCTGGGTGATGGCCACCCCGTCACGGGCATTGGCGAGGACACCATCGGTGTCGTCTCTGGTGCCATCATTCACTTCGATCTTGCCCGTGGCGGGAACCAGATAGAGGTGACGCCGCGCGCTGGCGATGTCGTAGGTCACGCTTTCGCCGGCCTTGATCGTGGCGCCCAGCACTTTGGCATCGGTGCGGATGGGCAGCGGGGCGTTGTCATTCGCTCCGCCTTCATCCGCGCCTGTCGGCACATTGCCGCTCGCAAGCGTCACAAACTGCCCGGCACGCTCGCCTTTGGGGAAGGTCTTCGCGCCCCAGCTTGGCTGGCCGCCGCGCTCATCGGGGATGATCCAGATCTGGAACAGGGTCGTGTCCTCGTCTTCCAGATTGTATTCCGAATGCTGAACCCCGTTTCCGGCGCTCATCACCTGAACATCGCCCGCTTCGGTGCGGCCTTCATTGCCCATGCTGTCACGATGCGTGATCGCGCCTTTGCGGACATAGGTGATGATCTCCATGTCGTTGTGCGGGTGGGTCGGAAAGCCTGTGCCCGGAGCAATGGTGTCATCGTTCCAGACCCGGATCGGTCCCCACTGGACGCGAGCGGGATCGTGATAGCTCGCAAAGGAAAAGTGGTGATGCGCATCAAGCCAGCCGTGATTGGCGCTGCCAAGGCTGTTGAAGGGGCGCAGCTCGATAATCGGTTTTGTCATGGCGTTTCTCCTGTGACGGAGTGGGGCGACCAAGGGATTTTGGACCGCCCGCGCTCTGTTGAAACGGGAGATAGGCTTGAAAGTTTGCGCGGATAAGTCCGATAAAACTTGTAGAAATGTTCAGAATATCCGAACATATGAGCATTATGAAACTCGGCGAACCCAGTCTCGATCAATTGCGCATCTTCCTTGCTGTGGTGGAGCAGGGCAGCTTTGGCGGGGCGGCGCGCGCCATGGGGAGGGCGGTGTCCGCGATCAGCTATGGCGTGGCGCAATTGGAGGCGCAATTGGCGGTGACCCTGTTCGAGCGGGAAGGCTCGCGCAAACCGGTGCTGACCGAGGCGGGCGAGGGGCTGCTGGCCGAAGCGCGCGCGGTCACCGACCGGGTCGATGCGCTGCTGGCGAAGACGGAATCGCTTCACGCAGGGCTTGAAAGCAACGTGGCACTGGTGCTCGATGTGATGGTGCCGGGCGAGGTCACAGCGCATGTGCTGCGCGATTTTCGGGCGATGTTCCCGACTGTCGCGCTGACGCTCAATATCGAGGGGCTGGGCGCGGTGGCGGCGTGCCTGATCGACAATGATGCCGAGCTCGCCATCGGTGGCCCGGTGATCCGCGACCATCCCGCGCTCGAACGCCAGGCCATTGGCGAGGTCGAGCTGATTCCCGTCGCCGCGCCCGATCACCCGCTCGCGCAGCCGGACATCGCACCCGGTGTGAGCCGCAAGCATCTGCAACTGGTTCTGGCCGACCGTTCAGACCTGACCCAAGGCCGTGAATTCTCGGTGCTCAGCCCTGAGACATGGCGGCTGGGCGATCTCGGCGCGAAGCACACTTTGCTAAAAGAGGGGCTGGGCTGGGGCAATATGCCGCGCGCCATGGTGGCGAGCGATCTGGCGGAGGGGCGGCTGGTCGAACTCGATCTGCCTGAGAAGCCCGGCGCGGATTACCGTTTGAGCGCACTATGGCGGCGCGATGTTAGGCTAGGTCCGGCGTCGAGCTGGCTGATCGACGCTTATCGGGATCAGCTTGCAGCGTGCGCGGGTTGAGGGCCGAAGATTATCGGTTCATCGCCCGCTTTCCACGGTGTGAATTTGCCCATCACGTCGAGAAACAAGTCCGAAGCGAGGTGCCCTTCGAGCCACGGCAGGAGATGGGGCAGGCCCTGAGCATCGAACCACGCGCGGTCAGTGTTGGCGAATTGGCGGATAAACGGGAATAGAGCGACGTCGGTCAGCGTGCGCTCATCTCCGCAAAGCTGCTTCGCTCCGCCCAGTCTTGCATCAAGCTCTTGCAGAACGGTTAGCCCCTGAGTGCGGTGATCGAAGCGAAACGTTCCTTCATCACCGCCCGTCTCACCGGGGTAACGCGTGGGGTATTTGTAGCGGTCGAGATGGTGTTTGAACGGGCCATCGTTGTGCTCGATCAGCGCGGCTTCGTCGCCCGCCAGCCAGCCTTCAGGGTCGCTTTGAGCCAGCGCCCAGCGCATAATCGCAATGCTCTCGTCGATCACTTCGCCATCGGGCAGGACCAGCACGGGGACGGTCGCCTTGGGCGAGGCCTCGGCCAGTTCGGGCGGTTTGTCGGCGAGCTTCACCTCGCGCAGCTCGACCGCGATTCCCGCCACCCACAAGGCCATGCGCGCGCGCATCGCATAGGGGCAGCGGCGAAAGCTGTAGAGGATCGGGAGCTGGCTCACGCGGCGTTCTCTTCTGCATCAGGCGAGAGGCCGCGCGGAAAGTTCGCCTCCCAGCCGCCATCGGGCAGTTCGGGCGGAGCGTCGTCCGAGCGCTCGACAACCGCCCCAACATGCGCTTTCCCGCGTTGCTTCGCCAATTGCTGTTGCTTTTGCCGCTCGGCATAGCGCACGCGCTGCTCTTCGTTGCGCTCTTCGATGCAGTGCGGGCAGGATATGCCGGGCGCGTAATCGGGCGATTGCATCTCCTGCGCGCTCAAGGGCATCCGGCACGCAAAGCACTGGCCGTAAGAGCCAACCTCCAGCCCGTGTTTCACCGAAACCCGCTGGTCAAACACAAAGCACTCGCCGTCATAGAGGCTTTCATCCTCGGGCACGGTTTCGAGATATTTGAGGATGCCGCCTTTCAGGTGAAAGACATCCTCGATGCCCTCCGAACGCAGGAAGCTGGTCGATTTCTCGCAGCGAATGCCGCCGGTGCAGAACATCGCGACCTTTTTCTTGCCTTCCAGAAGGTCGTCGCGGTTTGCGCGAAACCATGCGGGAAAATCGCGAAAGCTGGGCGTTTTGGGGTCAATCGCGCCTTTGAATGATCCGATGGCGACCTCGTAATCGTTGCGAGTGTCGATCACGATCGTGTCGGGGTCCGCGATCAGGTCGTTCCAGTCCTGCGGATCGACATAGCGGCCCACGCTGGCGGTCGGGTCGATGCCCGGCTGCCCCATGGTGACGATCTCGCGCTTCAGGCGGACTTTCATGCGGTTGAAGGGCATTTCTTCGGCGTGCGAATATTTCACATCAAACTCAGCCGCGCCGGGAAGGGTGCGAATGTGGTCGAGCACGGCGGCGATGCCCTCGGGCGAACCGGCGATGGTGCCGTTCACTCCCTCCGGCGCGAGCAGGATGGTGCCCTTGGTGCCCGAATCCTCGCAAACCGCCAGCAGCGGCTCTTTCAGCGCAACAGGGTCGTCAAATGGCGTAAAGCAATAAAGCGCCGCGACTTGGATAGGCTGTTCAGCGTCAGACATGCGCGTGCATCTAGCGCGGCGTGACGCATCCCGACAAGGGTGGGATTATGGGCCGGATCTTTGGCGCGGATGGATGCTCTGCAAGACGCAAACACCAGTTGACGTGCTGGCTGAAGGTAATCTGGGCAGTTGGCAATTAACAGATGAGGCGGTTCTCATTAAGGTAACCCCATGTCATCGCCGTTTGAGCAAGCTCTGAATCACGTTCGAACTCGCGCGGTCGGCTCTCCCATGCCGCGCACAATCCCGGTGACACTGAACTTCCACCCAGACGCGAAAGCCAAGGGCGAGCGCACGATTGAACGCATCGCCCGCGAAGGCTGTTACCGGTCGCAATTCGAGACCGGAACAAGCAATGGCGGGCTCACGGCCTTGGCCAAAGGCGATCGCTGGGAATGGGAAAGCACCATATTTGGCGGTGCTTATGACGATGCCGACCCTGCGCTTCGGCCAAAATATGGCGCTCTCAATCACACACATAGCGCGTTTGGCGGCTCGCCGCGTTTCGGATCCTGTCATTTCCGGCTGTCGCCTCACGTTCTGGAGAGGACGACATTTTGTTATCCCGACAGCCATCTGAATCCCACAGACTTCGGCGTTGCGGATCGTATGGCTCTGATCGATCTGGCTGAGGCGAACTCACTCGACCTCGATCCGGTACTCGACAATTACGTGGAGGCACACATTCATGGACCGATTGGCATTGAAGAAGACATCGACGCTGTCGTGCTCGATCCCAGCTATCGCGGGACGGCAACCGAACAGTTTGCCTCGCAGCTGAAGTGCGATGTCGAATGGCACAGTGGCTTCGAGTTGCAGTTGGAGAAGCTGCTCGATCATGAAGGATTTAGGCCAGAGCCAGCGCTAAAGGCGATCACCGATTTGAAGATCAGGACGCCGGCGGATATCGGCGCCGCGCGCGAAAAGGACTTGGATTATCAGACAGCCAAATGGGTCTGGCATTGCGTGGCCCGATTTGGCCACGAGGTCTAATTTTCAGCGAGGTTTTATCGCTACTGGCGATGCCTGGTCATCGCAGCAGCGATCACAACAGCGCCTTCAGCAGAAGCATTGCCTGCTGTCTAAACCCGCATCACCCAGCTGTGACTGTCCTCAACCCGCCCGTGCTGGAGATCGACCAGCCGTTCGCGCATTTTGGTGGCCATTTGACCGATGCCGCCGGTGCCAATTGTGAACTCGCCATCGGGAGAAGCGACGGTGCCGACGGGGGTGACCACCGCCGCTGTTCCGCAGGCGAGCACTTCGAGCAGTTTGCCGCTTTCCGCTTCCTCGCGCCATTGATCGATGGAGTAGGGCTCTTCGCGCAGTTCCAGCCCCTCTTCGGCCAACATCGCGATCAGCGAATTACGGGTGATGCCGGGCAGGATCGTTCCGGTCAGAGGCGGGGTGATGACGCTGCCATCGTCGCGAATGAAGAACAGGTTCATGCCGCCCAGCTCCTCGACCCATTTCTTCTCGACCGCATCGAGAAAGACGACTTGGTCGCAGCCGTGCTCCAGCGCTTCGGCTTGAGGCACAAGGCTGGCTGCGTAATTGCCGCCGGTCTTCGCCGCGCCCGTGCCGCCGGGGGCCGCGCGCACATAATCCTGGCTCACCCAGATTTTGACCGGATTGACCCCGCCTTTGAAGTAATTGCCCGAGGATACGAGGATCACGACAAACTTGTATTGCTTGGCCGGACGCACGCCCAGAAACGCCTCGCTCGCGAACATGAAGGGGCGGATATAGAGCGAGCCTCCTTCGACCGGAGGCATCCACGCCGCATCGGTCTCGACCGCGAGCCTGACCGCATCGAGGAACAAGGCCTCGGGGATTTCGGGCATTGCCATGCGCCGCGCGCTGGCGTTGAAGCGGCGCGCGTTCTCTTCGGGACGGAACAGCGCCATTCCGCCGTCCTGATGCGCAAAGGCCTTCATCCCCTCGAAGATTTCCTGCGCATAATGCAGCACACTGGCCGCCGGATCGAGCGCGATTGCCTCTCGCGGGCCGATGGTCGCCGAGTGCCACCCACCCTTCGCTTCGTCATAGTCGATGGTGACCATGTGATCGGTGAAAACCGTGCCGAAACCGGGATCGGCGATGGCGGCCTTGCGCACATTGTCATGCGTCGGGGCTGGGTGCGGGATGCGGGTGAATTGCATGAGATTCGCGTAATATGCTGCGGCGCGCGGGGCAAGGCTTCACAGCCTGATTGCGGCGCGCAGCTTTGCTGTTAGAACAAGCGCGCATATCGGGGAGTTTTGCTATGTCTTGGAAAATCATCGGATCTGTCGCGGCGCTGGCATTGGTGACCGCGTGCAGTTCGACAGAGGAAGAGGGCAGCGCAGGCGAGACCGCCGAAGCCGAAGCGAAAACTCCAAAGCCCACGGCGACCGGCACCGATGATCCCGATGTCGATGAGGCAAAAGAAACCGCGAAGGTCGAAACTGCTTCCACCGAGCTTTCCTGCACCTATCCGGTGAAGGCCGGCGATACGGGCGATGATCTCAAAGAGCGTTACGGAAAGGATGCGAAGTTCAAGACGATTGCCGGGCCGGAGGGCACCTCGCTCGAAGGCGTGATCCTGTGGGATCGCGATGACAAGCGCGTGGTCGAAGTCGGCTACGATGACGATGCGCGCACGAAATTGCTTTACGTTCGGGTCTATGACGAATCCGATTGGACACTGAACGGGCTATCGACCGGAGACACGCTGACCAAGGCCGCCAAGGTCAACGGCGCGCCGATCAAATTTTACGGCTTTGAATGGGACTTCAGCGGCGGTGTGTTCGATTTTGGCGGGGGCGCTTTGGAGAAGCTTTCCGGCGGCTGCGGCACGCAAATGGCCTTTGGCTTCGACAGTGACAATTTCAAAATGCCCGGCAGCCTGATGGGCGATGTCGAGACATCCTCGGCCGATGCGACGGTCAATGGCGAGGCGGTAAAGATCGGGCAGTTCGGCCTGAATTTTTAGAGGCGCTGCGGGCGGGCTCCCTTGGAGGAGCCAGCGCGGATCGGCGAAAGGACGGTAAGTTATGGGTATGAAGCGGGCTTCGATTGCCGCCTTGGCGATGGCTTTGGGCGCGGGTGCCTCGGCGCAAGATGCGTCGCAATGGCGGGTCGTGTCGCCGCCTTATCTGGGCGGAGGACAGGCCGCGATGGTTTGCCCCCTACAGGACGAATTCAACACCGCTTGTATCGCCGTAGTCTGTCCAGCCGATAAGGCGCTGCACGTTGCCTTTCTCGGCGTGGGCGGGGGCGTTTTCGAAGACTTCTACAACCTGCGCTTCACCTTTGATGGAAAACCGATGACCGATATTCGCTTCCACCGTATGCAGGTTGCGGAGGGTCTCGAATATTACCGCGAGCTAATCCCCGCAGAGCCTCGCACCCAATTGCTGAACGCGCTGCAGAGCGGGTCGAGTGGCCAGTATCAGTTTGTTGGTGTGCGCGGCACGACGAGGGGCTTTTCGCTCGCCGGGTCGAAGGCTGCGATCTCCAAGGTCACGAGAGCCTGCAAGAAGTAAGGCAAATTTCAGACTTCAAATGAAAAGGGCAGCTCCGCCCGTCGGGGAACTGCCCTTTGCATGGTCAGCGGCCGGAAATGCCGCTCACGAATGCCTTACTCGGCAAGGATAGTGTTACCGAATATGCTCCGTGCGGGATTTCACCGACCTCGCTACTGAACCATGAGACATCGGATCACCTCCTTTCAAGCTATGAAGCAAGACCCTCGCGTTTCACCGGGGGCCGAGAGCCGCGTTCGCCGCTGGCCTCAATCACAGTTGTGAATCATTGCGTGGAGGCACACAAGACTTGAAATAAACTTTTCCCGCGTCATACTCGCGCTCCCGCAACCAACCGAGATAGTGCGCACGCCCGAGGGAGACCTTGGGCGTTGTTTGTTTGGGGTCGCGATTGCCGATTTGGCGACGTACGGTTGTGGAAGAATCGTTTTTGTGCGCAGCCCATCCGGGCTGCGATTTCCTCGCTCATGCGATCAAAGATCGCGTCGCTGCGGGCGGCCGGTCGGCCTTACGGTCGCTTAGCGACCGTTTGGTTCAGCACCACTCACGTTTTACAAGGTTCTTGGTCACGGCAGTCA
>JBCCOF010000014.1:0-35055 GCA_039025455.1 Pseudomonadota bacterium
GTCAAAAACATCACCGATTACGGTGCGTTTGTGGACCTCGGCGGTATCGACGGCCTGCTCCACGTTACCGATATGAGCTACAAGCGGGTCAACCACCCCAGCGAGATCATCGAAATCGGTCAGACTGTCACGGTTCAGATCGTTCGGATCAACTCCGAAACACAGCGCATTAGCCTTGGCATGAAGCAGCTCGAAAGCGATCCGTGGGATGGCGTCGGCGCGAAATATCCGGTGGGCGCAAAGCTGCAAGGTGTTGTCACCAACATCACCGAATACGGTGCCTTTGTTGAGCTGGAAGCCGGCATCGAGGGTCTGGTCCACGTTTCCGAAATGAGCTGGACCAAAAAGAACGTCCATCCGGGCAAGATCGTCAGCACTTCACAGGAAGTCGACGTCATGGTCCTCGAAGTGGACAGCGAAAAGCGTCGCATCTCGCTCGGCCTCAAGCAGGCCCAGCGCAATCCTTGGGACGAGTTCGCCGAGAAGCACCCGATCGGTGCTGTGGTCGAAGGCGAAGTCAAGAACGCCACCGAGTTCGGCCTGTTCATCGGTCTCGACGGCGATGTCGATGGCATGGTCCACATGTCGGATATCGCATGGGGCATTTCAGGCGAAGACGCGCTGGCGCTGCACCGCAAGGGTGAGGAAGTCAAAGCGGTCGTCCTCGATGTCGATGTCGAGAAAGAGCGCATCAGCCTCGGCATGAAGCAGCTGGAAAAAGGCGCACCGACCGAAGCGGGCGCTTCGGCAGCGGGTTCGCTCAAGAAGAACCAGACTGTCACCGTCTCGGTGCTCGAAGTACGCGAAGGCGGGCTCGAAGTGCAGGTCGGCGACGACGGCGCAACCGGCTTCATCAAGCGTTCGGACCTTGGCCGCGACCGCGACGAGCAGCGTCCGGACCGCTTCCAGGTCGGCCAGAAGGTCGATGCGATGGTCATCGGGTTCGACCGTTCGAAAAAGCCGAACTTCTCGATCAAGGCGCGTCAAATCGCCGAAGAAAAAGAAGCAGTGCAGCAGTTCGGTTCGTCCGACAGCGGCGCATCGCTCGGCGATATCCTGGGCGAAGCGCTCAAGAAGTCTGACGACTGATGGTATGGGCGCGCCCATCCGGGCGCGCCTCCTCGCTAGACGTGCGGCAAGCCGCACCCGCGTAGTTTATCCTGAGCGGCTGGCTTGCCAGCCAGCCGAAGGGGACGCGCAGTCGCGCTTTGACTGCCGTGACCGGTCACCGAACGGCTACGAAGTAGCCGCAAGGCCGACTGGCCGCCCGCAGCGATGCGGCCCTCAGGCCGTGTGAGCGAGGATAGCCGAGGCGACGGATGTCGCCGCTGGCGCTTGAAGCAGAAAAGAAAGACCCGCTCACCGAAAGGTTGGCGGGCCTTTTCTATTGGTCGCAACCGTTTATGCTCCGCCCCAAGCAGACACGCGAAAAGCGGATAATCATGGGGGAATATATGAAACGGTTTGTAATGCTTGGCACCATTTGCGCGCTTGCGGCGTGCGGGCCGACCGAAGAGCAGATCCGGTCCGACGAGCGCGCGAAAGTCCTCGAAGAGCGTGTCGCAGAGCTTGAGGCGGAGCGCGACAGCGAAGAAGCGCCGGAGCCGGTCAAGAAAGAAGCGACCGAGCCGCAAACCAACGATAGCACCCTCACCTCAGCCGCGCTCACCGCCACCTACTACGCGTATATCGGCGAGCCCGACCTTTATAACAACGATGGAAAGCGTCTTACCGAACCATGGCAGGTGCTGAGGCAGGACCGCGCGAACTTCCACCGCTTTGGTGTGTCTCAATCGGGTGATCAGAGCGATCCGTTCTTCACCCTCGCCTCAAATCGCGCGATTATGGAACGGATGGTCGCCAATGGCCGTATTGAGGCAAGTGCCGGACGGCGCATCGTCCAAGGCGATGTTGGCGTGCGCGTCGAGATCTACGGCAACGGAACATCGGGTCAGCGCATCGACGTAACTGTGCGCTAGGCAATACAATATTGAAGGCGAGCATCATGCTGAAAGTCCACCAATTCCCCTGTCTTTCAGACAATTACGGGTTCCTGCTACACGATCCTGCGAGCGGTGAGACCGCCTGTATCGACACGCCCGATGGTTCGGAATATCTGAAGCAGGCGGAGGCCAAGGGCTGGACGATCACGCAGATCTGGAACACGCACTGGCATCCCGATCACACCCAGGGCAACGAACCCATCCAGCAGGCGACCGGCGCGCCGATCATTGCTCCGCGCGAAGTGGAAAAGGTCGGTTCGATCGACCGCGTCATCGCGCATGGGGACGAAGTCAAGCTGGGCGAATGGACGGCGGAGGTGTTTGACGCCTCGGGCCACACCAACGGCCATATCGCCTTCAACCTGTCCCAAGCGGACATTGCGTTTGTCGGCGATTGTGTTTTCGCGCTTGGATGCGGACGGATGTTTGAAGGCGAGCCCAAGCAGTTTTGGGAGAGCATGGAGCGCATCAAGCGGATGTCGAGCACAACCACACTCTATTGTGCGCATGAATACACCGAGGCGAATGCAAAATTCGCGATTCACGCTGATCCCGAAAACGCGGCGCTGCAAGACTATGCCGCCGAGATCACGGATAAACGCAGCCGCGGGGAGCCAACTGTTCCGACTGTGCTTGAACGTGAATTGGAGACCAATCCGTTCCTGCGCGCTGACGATCCGACGATAATGGCGAAATGGGGCGGCGAAGTACCTCACGAAACCTTTGCCGCTCTGCGCGCCGCGAAGGACAATTTCTAAGCCGCCATGCAGGCCTTAAGAGTCGAAACGCTTAGCGACGACCTGTCCGGTGTCGCCTTGGTCGATGTGCCTCGCCCAGAGCGCGCCTCCGGCAACGTTCTGGTCCGCGTTCATGCCGCTTCGCTCAATTTCCCCGACCTGCTGATGACGCGCGGCGCGTATCAGTTCAAACCCGAGCTGCCCTTCACCAGCGGGCTGGAATTGGCAGGCGAGGTGGTCGAAGCCGATCCGACAAGCGGCTTTACAACTGGCGACCGCGTTATGGGCGGCTACAAGACCGGAGCCTTCGCCGAATATGCGAGCATCCCGGCACGCGGGCTCTCCCACCTTCCCGCCAATCTGAGTTTTGCCCAAGGCGCGGCGATGGGTGCGGCTTACTCGACCGCCTACACCGGCCTCGTCGAGCTGTGCGGGTTGAAAGAAGGGCAATGGGTGCTGGTCCATGGCGCAAGCGGCGGCGTGGGACTGGCGGCGGTCGATCTGGCTTTGGCTATGGGCGCTAAGGTGATCGCGGCAACAGGTGTCGAGGCCAAACGTGAGCGAATTGCTTCGCAATACGATGCCGATTCGGTGATCCTCGCGGAGGGTCGATTCCGCGAACAGGTCTCCGAGATAACCGACGGCGCTTTATGCGATATCGTCTTCGATCCGGTAGGCGGCGATGTGTTCGATGAAAGCACCCGCTGCGTCGCCTTTGGCGGCAAGCTGGTGGTGGTGGGGTTTACGAGCGGGCGGATTGCCGAAGTCGCGACCAATATCCCGCTGATCAAGGGCTTCTCAATCGTGGGCCTTCGTGCAGGTGAATATGCACGACGCTTCCCCGAACGTGGAGTGGCGATCAACGCCGCCATCGCAGAGCTGGCGCAATCGGGGCGGATTTTGCCCAGCATCGACAGGGTGCTGCCGCTGAGCCAATGGCGCGAAGGATTCGACGCCATGGATAGCCGCGAACTGGTTGGCAAAGTGGTGTTTGAGCCAAGTAGCTAAACGCCGCCGATAAGCGCCTTAGAGTGAGGCGATAACCTCGTCAGCCAGCTTTTTATCAGCCGCGCCGGTGTGGTTTTCCGCGATCAGCTTGCCCGAAGCCGCTGCAGCAGCCTCCACCGCGCGGGTGCGAACTTCTTCGACAGCATCGCGCTCTGCGGCAGCGATCTTGTCTTCGGCCATGCGCTGACGGCGCGCGACCATCGCTTCGCCATCGGCTTCGGCCTTGCTCAGGATCGCCTCGGCTTCGCGCTGGGCGCCTTCCATCATCGCTTCGGCGTCTTTCTCGGCGCCAGCGATCTTGGCGGCATACTCATCGCGCAGGCTCTCGGCCTCGGCGCGAAGTGTTTTGGCTTCGTCGAGCTGCTGCTTGATCTCGGCGATCTTGCTGTCGAGCCCGCCGGTGATCATGCCGGGGACTTTCTTCCACAGCATCACTGCGATCAGGACCAGCATCGCGAGCGAAACCAGCACATAATCTTCGAGGACCCCGAACGCGGCCGGTGCGGATTTGCCGCCCTCTGCCGCGCTGGCCAGCAATGTGAGGATGTTAGCCATATGCGAGCGCCTCCTTCACGGCAGCAGCGGCGGCTTTTTCGTCGATCTCGGTTCCTGCGACGCGCGCCACGATATCGCGGGTTGCATCGGCAGCGACATTCTCGACTTCGGCCATAGCCGCGGTGCGGGCCGCAGCGATCTGCGTTTCGGCATCGGCCAATTGTGCATCAAGCCGCTCCTGCGCCGCCGCCAGCTTGGCCTCGTTTGACGAAGCGGCCTTGGCCTTGGCATCGGAAATCAAAGACTGGGCAGACGCGCGATTTTCATTCTCGCGCTCGCGCCATGCCTCTTCTTGACTGTCAGCCGCATCGCGCGCAGCCTGAGCCGCTGCGAGATCGTCCGCGATCTGTTGGTCGCGCAGCTGCACCGTCCCCATCACCTTAGGCACCATGCCGCGCCCGATCACGAAAAACGTGATGCCAAAGAACACCAGCAGCCAAAAGACTTGGCTGGACCAGGTTTCAAGGATTTGGGCTATTTGAGGCATGGACCGGGTCCGGAGCTTTCAGTTTGAGAACAGACCTTCGGGTCAGCCAACATGTGCGCCGGCCAACCCCAAAGTCACAATCACTTAGGCGACGAAGATCAGGATCATCGCGACGACGAACGCCAGCAGGCCGAGAAGTTCGGCAGCGGCGAAGCCGATGAACAGGCGACCCTGTTGGCCGTCGGCCGCACCCGGATTGCGCAGCGCGCTTTCGAGGAACGAACCAAAGACGTTGCCCACACCGATCGCGGCCATACCGGCACCGATTGCTGCGAGGCCTGCGCCGACGAGCTTTGCTGCTTCTGGATCCATTTTAAAACTCCTTTGAATTCAATGTAATTAGGTTGAACAGGTGAGAAACTCAGTGAAGATGTTCGGCATCGTTGATGTAGAGCGATGTCAGCAGTGCAAAGACATACGCCTGAATGCCCGCGACCAGAATTTCCAGTGCGCTAATCGCAATCATCAATGCAAAGCTTGGCACGGCAACGATCAGGCTGGTGCCGACGCCATAATTGAAACCGTCGATGACAAAGCTCGACAGAACCTTGAGCAGGACGTGGCCCGCCATCATCGCCACGAACAGTCGCAGTGCGAGGCTGAACGGGCGGATCATGAAGGAGAAGAACTCGATCAGCGCAATCGGCAACACCATCGGAGCTGGGGTTCCGTGCGGCACGAACAGAGTAAAGAACTTGATCCCATGCTTCCAGAAACCGACGATCAGGACGATCGAGAAACTAATGATTGCAAGCACGCCGGTCACGGTGAAGTGACTGGTGAAGGTGAACGGGTGCAGCCCCAAAACGCCAATCGGCAGCAGGCCGAGCAGGTTGGCGAACAGGATGAACATGAACAGGCTGAAAACATAGGGCACATATTTGCGCCCTTCCTTGCCGATATTCGCCTCCAGCATATCGTCGATAAAACCGGTCGCGCTTTCAACCGCCATTTGCCAGCGGCCCGGAACCAGCTCTCGCTTCATGCCGCCCGCCACAAACACCCAGAGCAAGACGACCGTGATGGCCATCCACAATGCGGAATTGGTGAATGCGATGTTGAAACCGTCTGCAAGCGCCCAGTTGCCCGAGCCGAACAGGGGCTCGATCTGGAACTGCTTCATCGGATCGACTTTGCCTTCTTCGGCTGCCACGATCTGTCGGTCCTTGATACCTAGTTATGAACAGCGCCCCGGGATTCGGACCTATTCCGGGTCCTCGGGGCGCGTATTCGCTGCACGGATAACGTTACTGAAGGCGACGACTATTCCGAGGAACAGTCCAACCAACAGACCCCAGGGCGAAGTCCCGACAAGCGCATCGAACGCCACGCCAATCACCAAGCCTCCAAAAATCCCGCCAAGCAGATCCGCCAGCACCCTGTTGCCACTGCGATAATTCGCATCGGCACCCTGCACCTTTGGCCTGTTGCGCTTTTCTTCACGCTCGCGTGCGGCTTTCAACCGCTCTTCGAGCGCGTCAATCCGCGCATCCTCGGCAATGGATTCCCGTGCGGATTTCTCGTCGCTCATTTCTGCCTTCCTTTATCGGGGCGCAGAGCCTTCGCGTTGATATGCCCGCCGAGGGCGCGGTCCCCTTAGAAGGGGGGTAAACCCAAGTCAACGGCTTGTGTGCGGTTGCACAATCGTATCCACGGCTGCGCCCACGCTCGCCCGTTTGTTTTAGTGCCCGTTTAACTTGCGCCCAAGGACTCTGAGAGGCAATGATTACAACGTCGAAGGGAGACAAATTGCCGCAGGGTCGCGACAGCTTTGATTTCGGGGGCGAGGAACCGGCCAACCCGGTATCGCGCTCGGATTCGTCGAAAGCCGCCGGGATCGGGCATCGCGCGCGACTGCGAGAGCGCTTGCTAAAAGGCGGCGCGGAGGCGCTGGCGGATTACGAAGTTCTCGAATATTTGCTGTTCGCCGCGATCAAACAGGGCGACACCAAACCGATTGCCAAGGACCTGATCAAACAATTCGGATCGCTGGCCGGGGTTCTCAACGCCGATCCAGCCGCGCTTCAACGGGTCAAAGGCGTCGGCGAAACCAGCGCAGCCGCCCTTAAGAGCGTTGCCATCGCGACCCGGCGAATGGCGCGCAGCGAGGTTGTGCAAAAGCCGGTGCTCGCATCATGGCAAGCGCTGATCGACTATCTCGCCATAGATATGGCGCATCTGACCGTTGAGCGCGTGCGCGTGCTTTATCTTGATACCAAGAACAAGCTAATCGACGACCATCACGTCGGCGACGGCTCGATTGACGAGGCTGCGATTCACCCGCGCGAAGTTATCCGCCGCGCGCTTGATCTGGGCGCGAGCGCGCTGATCTTGGTGCACAACCACCCGAGCGGCAATCCCGAACCAAGCCGCGCCGATATCCAGATTACGAAGCGAATTGCCGAAGCCGGGCGCTTGCTGGGCGTCACCGTGCACGATCACGTTATTGTCGGGCGCGAGGGGCATGTTTCGCTGCGCGCGAAGGGGCTGATTTAGCGCTTACAGCCGCTCGGTAATCAGCCTTACGCCCGAGTGGCGCGCGAAGAAGCTCCACGCCCAGTTTATCACCACCGTCACCCGATTGCGCGCTCCGGTGAGAAATCCGACATGCACAAGGCCCCACAGCCACCACGCGAGCGAACCCGAAAGTTTGAACCGCCCGAAATCCGCGACCGCCGACTTTCGGCCAATCGTCGCGAGGCTGCCCTGGTGCTTGTAAACAAAGGGTCCGGGGCATTCGGTGTCGAGCAATTCCGCTTCGACCACGCGTGAGACGTAGTAGCCCGCCTGTTTGGCTGCAGGAGCAAGGCCGGGGACAGGGTTGCCGTCCCACGCATTGCTTCCGGCGGTGTCGCCGATGGCAAAGATATCACGCTCGCCTTCGACCCGCAGATTGTGATCGACGATCACCCTGCCTGCGCGGTCTCCTTCCACGCCCAGCCATTGCGCCGCCGGAGAAGCCGTCACACCCGCCGCCCAGAGCACGGTTTCGGTGGCGATGGTCTCTTCCTCGCCGATGCAGACATGCTGCTCGGCAATTTCGGTAACCCGCGCGCCGGTCCGAATCTCCACGCCGAGCTTGGTGAGCGATGCAGCGGCTTCTTCGGAGAGCTCCTCGGGGAATACCGGAAGAATGCGCGGCCCTGACTGCACCAGAATCACCCGCGCTTTCGCTGGGTCGATGGTGCGGAACTCGCGCTGAACATTGAGTTTCGCCAATTCGGCAATCGCACCGGCAAGCTCCACACCGGTCGGCCCTGCCCCGACGATAACGAAAGTTAGCAGACGCGCGATTCGCTCGGGATCGTCGCAGGCTTCGGCTTGCTCGAACGCATTCAGGATCGAACCACGCACCGCAACACCGTCCTCAATGGTCTTGAGACCCGGCGCAAACTCGCCCCACTCATCGCGCCCGAAATAGCTGTGCGCGGCGCCGGTTGCGAGGACCAGCTTGTCATATTGCAGCACTTGATCGTCGCCATAGGTGAGCGTCTTGGCAGCGCTGTCGATGCCCTTCACTTCGCCTTTCAACACACGAACATTGCCGTCAGGGCGAAACAGGCTGCGGATCGGTGTTGCGATATCCGCCGGGTTCAGCGTCGCGGTCGCGATTTGGTAGAGCAGCGGCTGGAACAGGTGGTAATTGCGCTTGTCGATCAGGGTGATGCGGACCGGCAGGCGCTTAAGCCGCTCAACCGCCGCAAGCCCGCCAAACCCTGCGCCAACCACCACGACATGCGGCCAGCGGTCGGGAATTTCGGAATAATCGCGGTCGAACAGAATGTTGCGCTCCATCCAGCCCAGGATCGCGCGGTCAATCGAGAAGGTGCCCGCCCCTTTCGCTTCGTAAATCGCGAGGTAGAGGAACGGGAACAAAGTCACATTGGGATGCGCGCCCGCGATCATCAAAAAGCCGATCAGGAAGAACAGCAGGTAAGATACCGGCCACGCGCCGAATCCGATGAAGAACAACACCGCAAAGATGATCGCCAACCAATCGGGAAAGCCGACAAAGATCGTGGTCGGCAGCCATGTTGCCAGCGCAACCGAAGGCTCAAACACGCCCGCATAAGCGAGCAGTGTCACGCCCAGCCAGATGCGCGTCAGGGCCATCACAATCGGCGCAAGATGCTCGCGCGACCATTCCCATGCAATAATCGTCGGTCGCGCCAGCGGCAGCGCGCTTTGCTTCATTCCTGCGGACAAAATCCGGTCGAATGAAAACGCCGCTGGCCCGTGAAACACGTACCAGATCAGCATCGCGGAAATCAGCAGGTTGGTCGTGGTCGGGACATAGACGGCCTGACTGACAATCGTCAGCGCAGCCATCGCCAGAGCCGCGGGTCGAGTGAAGAAGCCCAAAATGAAAAGAACCGGCGCGATCAGCTCAATCGCAAGACCAGTGCCTGCCGCGGTCACCGGCTCCATCCATCTGACTGGGTACTCAAAGCGGGCGAGATAGACCGCTGTTTCCCAGTCGAACGCCTTCACGAGGCCGGACCGAAGGAAATGAAGCGCGATCAGCACGCGGATAACCAGCTCGCTGAATGGAAAGAACAGCTCGGTCCCGTCGAGATACCACTTGGCCCAGCGGCGCAGCGTGACGCGAACGAAGGGCGACAGGCGTTCTTCCTGCAGCAATGCCGCTGGCTCGATTCGCGCTGCCTCTTCGGCGCTGGTCATCAAATTGTCCTCCACGGGGCCCTGCCCTTAAACCATGTTCGCGCAAAACGGGCTTCGGTTACAAGTGGAGAACGCGCGCTAACCCGTCGCAGCCCCTTGCCAAGCGTGCCCATGCGCAATAGCCGCGCCCCAAGCCCGACACGCTTTGAACCCGATTGAGGATGACCACAATGGTCCCACGTTATGCCCGCCCTGCCATGTCCGCGATCTGGGAGCCGGAGGCCAAGTTTCGCATCTGGTTCGAGATTGAAGCGCATGCGACGCAGAAACTGGGCGAGTTGGGCGTTGTGCCTGCCTCTGCGGGCAAGGCGCTGTGGGATTGGTGGGCAACCGATCCGGTGATCGACGTTGCGGCGATTGATGCCATCGAAGCGGTGACCAAACACGATGTTATCGCCTTCCTCACGTGGGTGGCCGAGCAGGTCGGCGATGAAGCGCGCTTTATGCATCAGGGTATGACATCGAGCGATGTGCTCGACACGACGCTCTCGGTGCAATTGGCGCGCGCGTCGGATATTCTGCTCGAAGACCTCGAAGCGCTGCTGGCCGCCATCAAAGCGCGCGCCGAGGAGCACAAATACACCCCCACAATCGGGCGAAGCCACGGTATTCATGCCGAACCGGTGACCTTCGGGCTGAAACTCGCGCAGGCATATGCCGAATTTGACCGCTGCCGTGACCGCCTTGTCGCCGCGCGCAAGGAAATCGCCACTTGTGCGGTGTCGGGCGCGGTCGGGACTTTCGCCAATATCGACCCATCCGTCGAAGCCTATGTCGCCGAGCAATTGGGCCTCGAGGTCGAGCCGGTGTCCACACAGGTCATCCCGCGCGACCGGCACGCCATGTATTTCGCGACACTGGCGGTGATTGCCGGCTCGATTGAGCGGCTCGCGGTTGAAATCCGGCACTTGCAGCGCACCGAAGTGCTCGAAGCAGAGGAATATTTCTCGCCGGGGCAAAAGGGCTCGTCGGCCATGCCGCACAAGCGCAACCCGATCCTGACCGAAAACCTCACCGGCCAAGCCCGCATGATCCGCGCCTATGCCCTGCCCGCTCTCGAAAACGTGGCGCTTTGGCACGAGCGCGATATTTCGCATTCCTCGGTCGAACGGTTTATCGGGCCGGATGCGACAATCACGCTCGATTTCGCGCTCGCAAGGCTGACCGGTGTGATCGAGAAGCTGTTGGTCTATCCCGAGCGGATGCAGGGCAATCTGGATGCGATGGGTGGCCTCGTCCATTCGCAGCGTGTGCTGCTGGCCCTCACGCAAGCGGGGGTTAGCCGCGAGGATGCCTACAGGCTGGTGCAGCGGAACGCGATGAAGGTGTGGGAATCGAACGGCACGCTTTCGCTGCTCGACCTGCTCAAGGCCGACGAGGAAGTGACCGCTGCGTTGAGCGAGACCGAACTCGAAGAGAAATTCGACCTCGCTTACCACTTCAAGCATGTCGACACGATCTTCGCACGCGTGTTTGGATAGGGCGTTTGGGCGTGGATTGGCGCGCCCGTGAAGGCGCGGTGCGCTAGACACGTCCGCCAAAACGCCTAAGTTTCTCGTGTAAACACCGTTTATCCGGCCCGCCGCGAACAGGGCCGCACCATTTAACAGGAACGCATCCGATGCAGATCGTCCGCACCCTTCTGATCATACTGGTTGTCGCCGCGATGGCGATCTTCTCCAGCTTCAACTGGCAGCCGATCGAGGTCAATCTGTGGGAAGACATCGTCTGGGAGACCAAAATGCCCATGCTGGTGATCGTGGCCTTTATCGGTGGGTTGCTGCCCATGTGGCTCTATCATCGCAGCGTGACATGGAGCCTTGGACGGCGGATGCGCAGCCTTGAAAACTCGATCAAATCCAACGCGATAGCACGGCGGCCTGAGCCTTCGACACCAGCACCCCAACCCACTCCCGCTGCGTCAACCACCGCGGGCCAAGACGCTGCACCGAAAACGGTGAGCGACGTGGCCAAGAGCGAGGACAGCATCAGCAGTCTCGCCAAGGGCGGGAGCGATCTGAACCCATGAGCAATCCGGTCTTTCTCGCGCTCGACGTGCCGCAGATCGAGCCTGCCAAGGCGCTGCTGAACAAAGTCAAAGCGCATATTGGCGGGGTCAAACTCGGCCTCGAGTTCTTCTGCGCCCATGGCAGCCATGGCGTGCACGAGATTTCGCATCTCGGCCTGCCGATCTTCCTCGATCTCAAATTCCACGACATCCCCAACACCGTCGCCGCCGCGATGCAGGCAATCCATGTCTACGAACCCGCCATCGTCACCGTCCACGCCAGCGGCGGGCGGGCGATGATGGAGGATGCGAAGGCTGCGGCGGCGGAAGGGTGCAAGGTCGTCGCCGTCACCACGCTGACCAGCATGGACGCGAGCGATCTGACCGCCACCGGCGTCTATGGCAGCCCGGAAACGCAGGTGATGCGCCTCGCAGAGCTGGCCCACGCTTCGGGTCTGGACGGCATCGTGTGCTCGGGCCAAGAGGTCGCCAATGTGCGCAAGTCATGGAAAGACGGCTTTTTCGTCGTCCCCGGCCTGCGCCCTGCAGGCAGCGGCACCGGCGACCAAAAGCGCGTCGTCACCCCCCGCGCAGCGCGCGATAACGGTGCAAGCGTGCTCGTCATAGGCCGCCCGATCAGCCGCGCGGACAACCCCGAAGCCGCCGCCCGCGCGATCGAAGCGACGCTCTGAAGTGGATTTCGAAGCAATCCTTGCGCTGTCGGTCGCTCTGTTACTGGCAGCCGGGATCGGGCATTTGCTCTCCCGATATGTAAGCTCACCAAAGCGTCGCTGGCTGCTCGCGCTCGCCGGCGTGGGACCGGTTCTGCTTTATATCCTCACGACAGTTTTCTTCATCGCCACGTCCAATGAGGATGACGCCGGATTTATCGCCATGCTTTCGGCGATGGGCGTTGTCTTCCTCTTGGCGTTTATGGTGCCTTGGATCATCGGCTTGCTGATCGGCTATTTCAGCCCGTTGGCGCGCAATCATCGGCCCGAGTGATGCCTGACACCGCGACCCCCAATCTGCCGTCGCGCGATTTCGATGCGACCGAGCGGTTTTACAGCCAGTTCAGTTTCGAGCGTGTCTATCGCGATCACGGCTGGATGATCCTTAGGCGCGGAACGATACAGCTCGAATTCTTCCTTTATCCCGATCTGGTCGCAGAGCAGAGCGCCTTTGGTTCGTGCATCCGGCTCGATGATTTGCCCGCGATTATGGCACAAATCGAGGCAAGCGACGTTCCTGACAGGCGCACCGGAATGCCGCGCTTTCACCCGCCAAGAAAAGAACCAAGCGGCCTCACGATTGCCTATATGATTGACCCGGACGGCTCGTTGATCCGTCTCATACAGAACGACTGACAATGACAATCCAGATCAAGATCTGCGGCCTTTCTAGGCCCGAAATGCTCCACGGCGCGATTGCGGCGGGGGCGACGCATGTGGGGCTTGTCCACTTTGAAAAGAGCCCGCGCCATGTCAGCCTCGAACTGGCCGCTGCGTTGCGCCGACAAGTGCCGAGTTCGGTCAAAACCGTGCTGCTGTTGGTAAACGCCGACATCACAACCACGGGCCACGCGATCGAGATGGTCAAGCCGGACGTGATCCAGTTTCACGGGCGCGAGACGCCGGAATGGATCAAGCTGGTGCGCGAAAAGACCGGCCTCGAAGTCTGGAAAGCGCGCGGGATTAAAGATGCGGGCACCTTGCAGCGCGTTGCCGAGTTTGAAGGCGCGGTGGACCGCGTGCTCTACGACGCGCCCGCAAAGGCCCTGCCCGGCGGCAATGGCGAGACCTTCCGCTGGGACTTGCTGGCCGGACACGAGCATCGCATCCCGTGGGGCCTTGCCGGCGGCTTGACCCCCGACAATGTCGCCGAAGCGATCCGGACCACCGGAACCGAGCTGGTCGATGCCTCGTCGGGCCTCGAACGCGCGCCGGGGGTCAAGGACATGGACAAGATTGTGGCGTTCTGCGATGCGGCGCGCCGAGTGAGCGCAACAGCATGAACAAACAGCCCAATTCCTTCCGCACACAACCCGACGAACGCGGCCATTTCGGCGATTATGGCGGGCGCTATGTCGCCGAAACGCTGATGCCGCTGATCCTTGATCTGGAGCGCGAATATCGCGCCGCGCAAGCCGACCCGGCCTTTGCCGCAGAATTCGACGACCTGATGAAGCACTATGTCGGCCGTCCCTCCCCGCTCTATTTCGCAGAACGCCTGACCGAGGCTCTTGGGGGCGCGCAAGTCTGGTTCAAGCGCGACGAATTGAACCACACCGGCGCGCACAAGATCAACAATTGCATCGGGCAAATCCTGCTCGCGATCCGCATGGGCAAGACCCGCATCATCGCCGAAACCGGCGCGGGCCAGCACGGCGTTGCCACCGCAACCGTGTGCGCGCGCTTTGGCCTGCCCTGCGTGATCTATATGGGCGCGGAGGACGTTAAGCGACAATCGCCCAATGTTTTCCGCATGAAGCTGCTCGGCGCGGAAGTTGTGCCGGTGACAAGCGGCGGCGCGACGCTGAAAGATGCGATGAACGAAGGGCTGCGCGATTGGGTCGCGAATGTCCACGACACGTTCTACATCATCGGCACCGCGGCTGGCCCGCACCCCTATCCCGAGATGGTGCGCAATTTCCAAAGCGTGATCGGCACCGAAGCGCGCGCGCAGATGCTCGATCGCGTTGGCCGCCTGCCCGACCTGCTTGTCGCGTGCATCGGCGGCGGGTCAAACGCGCTGGGCCTGTTCCACCCGTTCCTCGACGATACCGACGTAAAAATGCTCGGCGTCGAAGCGGCGGGGCATGGCCTCGACGGAGACGAACACGCCGCGAGCCTGCTGGGCGGCGCGCCGGGTGTGCTTCACGGCAACAAGACTTACCTGCTGCAAGACGAAGACGGCCAGATCACCGAAGGCCACTCGATCAGCGCAGGGCTCGACTATCCCGGCATCGGCCCCGAACACGCATGGCTCAAGGAAAGCGGCCGGGTCGAATACACCGCCGTGACCGACGACGAGGCGCTGGACGGGTTCCAGCTGCTGTGCCGCACCGAGGGGATTATTCCGGCTTTGGAGCCGTCGCATGCAATTGCGGCTGTGGCTGAACGGGCGAAAACGATGAGCGAGGACCAGATCATCCTGATGAACCTGTGCGGGCGCGGCGATAAGGACATCTTCACCGTAGCCGAGAAGCTTGGGGTAGAGATGTGACTTTTTCGCTCCCACGCGCATTGGTTTTCCTGCTGATCGGGCTGCCGGTTGGCTTTGTCCTTTCAGCGTTGGGCTTTGTCAGCCTTGGTCTCGAAATTGCTGCACCTGTTATTGCGCCTTGGGCTCTTAGCTTGGCCGTTCTGACTGGCGTTGCCGCCGGCTTTTGGAAACCGCCTTATTGACCCGTCTCCAATCCACCTTTTCGCATTTCATCCTCACTGTCTGTCGGGGGATGACAACGCTTCGATGAATAGCCCTCTCACCTTTAGGGGAGAGGGTTGGGAGAGGGGCCATTGCGCGATCCCAAGCTGACCAAACGCGCAAAGGAAATGCGCAAGAATATGCCAGAACCGGAGCGCCGGATGTGGCTCGAACTACGCGCGCAAAGGTTCGAAGGTGTCAAGTTTCGACGGCAAAAGGTCATCGGGCGTTACATCGCGGATTTCGCATCAAACGATCCCAAGCTGGTGATCGAATTGGATGGTGAAAGTCACGGCTCGGCAGGTAATTATGATGCCAGTCGGACGCAGGAACTGGAGAAGATTGGTTATGTCGTGGTTCGGTATTCGAACATCGAAGTGATGACGAATATGGAAGGGGTGTTGCGCGATTTGTCTAAGCGCATTGCCGCGTTGCAGGCGTCGCCCCCTCCCCCAACCCCCTCCCCTAAAGGAGAGGGGGCTTAGGCGATCTGTCCTACACCTCCCCCACCATGCCATAACCCTCGCATGAAACCCGCCAATCCCGCACTTCACCTTGCGCGAAACGCCCGCTATGCGGAGGCCAATTTTTCTTCCCTAGGACCGTGTAACATGTGGTCCATGTCTCAGGTAACCGCCCGCCCAACATGACCCGACTCGCCAAAGCCTTTGCCAAACCGCACGCCGCCTTCGTCGCCTTCATCACCGCTGGTGACGGCGACACAGCGGCCAATCTCGATGCGCTGGTCGCGGGCGGCGCAGATGTGATTGAGCTCGGCATGCCCTTCACCGATCCGATGGCCGATGGTCCGGCGATCCAGAGCGCCAATCTGCGATCCTTGGGTGCTGGCACCACCACCGCCGATGTGCTGCAGATCGCGACCGACTTCCGTGCGCGGCACCCCGATGTGCCGCTGATCCTGATGGGCTATGCCAATCCGATGATCCGTCGCGGACCAGAGTGGTTTGCCGATGCGGCAGTGAAAGCGGGCGTCGATGGCGTAATCTGCGTCGACATTCCGCCCGAGGAAGACGGCGAGCTTGGCCCCGCCCTGCGCGCAGCCGGCATCGCGCCCATCCGCTTGGCCACCCCGACCACCGATGCCGTGCGCCTGCCGCAGGTGCTCGAAGGGTCGGACGGCTTCCTCTACTACGTCTCGGTCGCGGGGATCACCGGACTTCAGCAATCCGCGCAAAGCTCGATCGAAGAAGCGGTTGGCGCGCTCAAGGCAGCAACCGATCTGCCCGTCGCGGTCGGCTTTGGCGTGCGTACACCCGAACAGGCCGCTGATATCGCCAAGGTCGCCGATGGCGTTGTCGTCGGTTCGGCTTTGGTCGATCTGGTCGGAGAATATAGCAATGAGGCTCCGGCCAAGCTACAGGAGCTGACTTCTGCAATGGTTGGCGCGATCAAAAGCGCCACACAAGGGGCACACGCATGAGCTGGTTCAACCGCGTCCGCAATTCTCTGGGTTTCACCGAAGAGAAGAAGAGCACCGAAAAAGACCTTTGGATCAAATGCCCCAATTGTCAGGAAATGCTGTTCGTCGCGGAGTACGAGGAGAACTCGAGCATCTGCCACAAATGCGGCCATCATGGCCGGATCGATGCAGACACAAGGCTAAAGCTGCTGCTGGATGAGGGCTTTGAGCTGTTGCCGCAGCCGCAGGTCACCGAAGACCCGCTCAAGTTCAAAGACAGCAAGAAGTACACCGAACGCCTGAAAGTGGCGCGCGCTAAAAACCCGCATGATGATGCGTTTGTGGTCGGCTCGGGCACAATCAACACCCACCCCGCCGTGGTCGGCGTGCAGGATTTCGGCTTTATGGGCGGGTCTATGGGCATGGCCGTGGGCATGGCGTTCTGCGCCGGAGCCGAGCGCGCGCTGGCCCGCAAGGCGGCGTTCGTGGTGGTGACTGCGGCTGGCGGTGCGCGGATGCAGGAGGGCATTTTGAGCCTGATGCAGATGCCGCGCGCGACCGTGATGACCCGGCGTCTCAAGGCGGCTGGCCTGCCCTATATCGTCGTACTGACCGACCCGACAACCGGCGGCGTCACGGCCAGTTACGCGATGCTGGGCGATATCCAGATTGCCGAGCCGGGCGCCTTGATCGGCTTTGCCGGACAGCGCGTGATTCAGGACACAATTCGCGAGCAACTGCCCGAGGGCTTCCAGCGCGCCGAGTATCTGCACAAGCACGGCATGGTCGATATGGTGGTGACGCGTCACGAGCTGAAAGACACCTTGGCCAGCGTGCTCGATTACATCCTGCCCCCGTCCAAGAAGAAAACGGCGGCGTAACCCACCCTCGCCCCTTTTCGGAGTGAACAGATGGACTTCGGCTCCTCCGACGATGTGCGTGTTCAGGCCCAGCTCGACCGCCTCGCGGCGCTGAGCGTGCCTCAGGGGCGCTTTGGGCTGGAGACAATCACGGCTTTGATGGAGCGGCTGGGCAATCCGCATCGCAAGCTGCCGCCGGTGTTCCATGTCGCGGGGACCAACGGCAAAGGCTCTGTCTGCGCCTTCCTGCGCGCGATACTGGAGGCCGACGGCAAGCGGGTGCACGTGACCACATCGCCCCATCTGGTGCGCTACAACGAGCGGATCAGGGTGGCGGGCGAGCTTATCGGCGATGAAGCGCTCGCTACGCTTCTGGAGGAGGTTCTCGATACGGGTGAGGAGCTCGGCCCCAGCTTCTTCGAGGTCACCATTGCCGCCGCCTTCCTCGCCTTCAGCCGCACACCCGCCGATGCCTGCGTCGTCGAAGTCGGTCTGGGCGGGCGGTTTGACGCGACCAATGTGCTGGAGCCAGAGGCGCTCGCGGCCTGCGGGATCGCGGCGCTGGGGCTGGATCACGAGCGGTTCCTGCTCGCGCCGGAGGACGGTGTGCCGAAAGAACCGATGGCGCGGATCGCGTTCGAGAAGGCGGGGATTGCAAAGGCGGGGGTGCCGCTGGTGACGCTTGGAAAAAACGATTATCCTGACGAAGCTCTGGCAGCAATCCGCATGGTGGCCCAAAGGAACGTGGCGCCGACATTCGAGAACGGAAAAGAGTGGTTCGCCGATGGGCTCTATCAAGGCGAATACACCGGCACAAACAGACGAATAATTTGGGCCGATGAGAAGGTTGGTCTGAAAGGCAATCACCAGTATTTAAATGCTGGCCTCGCTATCGCGATGATCGAAAATCAAAATCGAGTGCTCGTAAACGAGGATTCTATTCGTTCTGGGTTGGGGAAGGCAAAATGGCCCGCCCGAATGCAGCTGCTAGGTGTGGGGCCGCTCACTGCACTAGCCTCGGCACCGGCTGTTTGGCTCGACGGCGGGCACAATCCCAGCGCGGGCAATGCCATCGCCGGTTTCTTCGAAGGTCCGGTTCATTTGGTGCTGGGCATGATCGAGGGCAAGAACCCGCGCGCTCTGCTCGATCCGCTGGGCGAGAAGATCGCAAGTCTGACGGTCGTTCCGGTGCCGGGTCACCCGTGCCACCCGCCCGACGCGTTTGGCCCCGATGCGCGCCATGCCAGCGATCTTGAGGATGCGCTTCTCAATATCCAGAGCGACGATCACCCGATCCTGATCGCAGGGTCGCTCTATCTTGCGGGGGAGGCGCTCAAGTTGAACGACGAGGTTCCGGATTAGAATACTCCGTTCGTCCTGAGGCGGTGGCGCAAAGCGCCGCCTTCGACTCCGAAGGACTGTCCTTCTTTCTTGATAAGCCAACGAAGCGAAATACGATCCTTCGACAAGCTCAGGATGAGTGGGTCGCTGAGGGCATCTTCCCCGCAGTCCCCATCGCCTCATCGACAAGCCCACTGCGCATCATCCACCAGAACACCGCTATGCCCGGCAGCGCCAAAACCGTCGTCATCAGGTAGAAGTTCACATAACCCGTCGCCTCGATCAGCGCTCCCGCCGTCGTCCCCGTAAGCAACCGCCCCAGGATGCTCGCCGCCGCGCTGATCATGGCGTAATGCGCTGCGGTGAAACGCAAGTCGCACAGCGCCGAGAAATAGGCGACGACAACCACCCCTCCATAGCCGCTGGCGAAGTTCTCGAACCCGATTGCGGCGGCGAGTCCGAGATTGGTGTCGCCTGCCAGCGCCAGTGCGGCGAAGCTGAGATTGGACACCGCCATCAGGATCAAAGCGATAAGCACCGAACGCTTAAGGCCAAGCCGCGCAAAGATAATCCCGCCCGCGAATATCCCGATCAGATAGGCCCAGAAACCCACGCCGACATCGTAAATCGCGATCTCGTCATTGTTGAAGCCCAGCTCGTCAAACAGCAGCCGGAAGGTGAGATTGGCGAGCGTATCGCCGACCTTGTGGACGAGGATAAAGGCGAGAACGAGCCACGCGCCGTGGCGGGCGAAGAATTCGCGGAAAGGCCCAGCAATCGACTGCCAGACCTCGCTCAAACCTTTGCGCGCGATGGTCACTTGACGCCGCGCCGGCTCGCCCATCACCAGCGCCGCGATCATCGCGGGCAGCGCCAGCAAGGCGCAGGAGAGGTAGGCCGCGCTCCAGCCATATCGCACCGCCACCACCAACGCGATGGCCCCTGCCCCCGCCGATCCAACCCGCCAGCCATACTGGTTCATGCCCGACCCGATGCCGAGTTGATAGGGCTTCAAGATCTCGATCCGATAGGCATCGATCACAATGTCGAAGGTCGCCCCCGCAATGCCGACCAAGACGGCCGCGACAATGGTGGCTGTGAGGTTGCTCGCGGGGTCCACGAAAGCCAGATTGGCGACCGCCGCGATCACCATCGCACCGGTGAACAGCATCCACGAAACCCGCTGACCCATGCGCCAGAGCACGGGTATGCGCACCCCGTCGACGATCCACGCCCAGAACACTTTGAAATTGTAGACCAGAAAGGCGAGCGTAAAGGCCGCGACGGTCTTGGTATCGATGCCGTCCTGCGCCAGCCGCGTGGTCAGCGTCGCGCCGATCATCGCATAGGGAAAGCCAGAGGATACGCCGACACAAAACGCGGCGAGCGGCTCTTTCTCGAAATAGGGCTTGGCCGCGCCCAACCAGTCGCGTTTCGCGCCCTCCTCAAGCCCGGCCAAGGAAGACTACTCCGCCGGTTGGGCCTCGGGCGTCACCACCCCTGAATTGCGGCCCGCGCGCGATTGGCGATACCACTCGGCGAGGCACAAAACGACTGCGATAAAGCCGATAAAAGTCGTCAGCACGAAGACGTCGAAATAGCCCTGGTTCTCGATCATCTCGCCCAGCGCGCTGCGCCCAAGCGTGCCCACCAAGAGCGTAAGCGAGGATAGCAGCGCATATTGCACGGCAGCATATTTCTTCGACACAATCGAAGACAGCCACGCAATATAGGCCGCTCCGGCTATCCCGATGGCGAGGTTCTCGAACATGATCGTAAAGGTCAGGCGGGGCAGGCCTTCAGATCCGAATGGCGCGATGAAGTTGATAAACCAAGTAAAGCCGACAAGGTCGCTCGCCCATTGCATATTGGCTCCGCCCACCGCCATATCGGCGTAAAGCAGGTTGGTCAGAGCAGCGAGGAGCGCTCCCAGCGTTAGCGTCAGCATCCGCCCGAGAATTGTCAGCATGAACCCGCCCAGCGCCAGCCCGGCGATGATTGCGCCCACTCCAAAGAACTTCGAGGCGAAGGCAACCTCGTCATTGGTGTATTCAAGCTCGCCAAGGTAGAACGGATAGGCAAATGTGCCCCAAATCGCGTCGCAAATCCGGTATGTGAGCACGAGCGCGAGGATCAGGATAAGCGACCACCCGATCCGGCCGACAAACTCGATCAGCGGAACCAAGAGCGCGCGGTAGAGGTGATCAAGCGCACCGGCCTTGCCCGTAGCGACCTCGCCCGATGCAATGACTTCCGTTCCCTGCTCGCGCTTTTGATGAAGCAGTGCCGCGATGATGCCGGGCAGGATGATTGTCGCCAGAATGATCAGCGGGCCGAACCACTTGGTGAAGTCGGTCGGATTGGGCCGTCCGCTCTCCTCCAGCGGGAACATGCCGAGCAACCAGTTGAAATCGAAATAACTCCCAGCGCCCAAAAACGGCAGGTTCACGGTGGGCAAGAACATCGGAACATGACCACCAAGTGCGCGGACCATAAAGATGCCGAGGATCCCCAAGGCCCAGCCCCACAGCAACAGCACCCACATCAGATGCTTGTTGCGCGTCGCGCGGCGCACTTCGCCGACGCGGTAAAGCTCTTCGATCTCGTCTTCGCTGGCGCTTGCATCGCCAGCACTGTCGCGGTCAGTATCCGGCGCAAACAGCCCTGCAAAGCCGACCAAAAGAATGGAAGCGCCGAACAACATGTAAGTCTCCGGCCAACCGATACGCGCCGCGATAATCAGACCCAAGGCTCCGCCAAACAGCGCGGCAAGGCGGTATCCCATCTGATACACGGTCGAGAGGATATCGAGCGTCGCCTTTTCGTCTGCCACATCAATCCGCCACGCGTTGATCGCGATATCCTGCGTCGCGCTTGCCAAGGCGCCGATGCCTGCGAGCAGCGAGAACCAGCCGAGCTGCGTCTTGGGCTCAAGCACGCTCAAGGTGACGAGGATCACACCCAGAATCGCCTGCATCGGGACGATCCACTGCTTGCGTTTGCCCAGCGCGCGGAGGCCGGGCAGGTTGATCTTGTCCACGAGCGGCGACCAGATGAACTGAAACGCATAGGCCAGCCCGATCAGCGAAAAGACACCCATCGTCTCCAGATCGACTTCGGCCTCGCTCAGCCACGCATACAGCGTGCCCAGAAACAGCGCGAAGGGCAGTCCGCTGGCAAAGCCGAACAGCGCCATATAGCCGGTCTTTTTCTGACCCATCGAGCGCAGGATGGTGCCCCAACCCGGTTTAGTCGCTGTTGCCTCAGTCATGCAATTCCCTTCCGATCCCCGGCCTTTGGGTCCACCACCTTCCAGCCCCCGGCAATTTCTGCCACACTAGCTTGCAATACAAGCGATAGGCCAGAGGAATAGGAACCCCGCGATGAATGCGTCCACAACGCACATTAAATCTGCCGAACCGGTTCTGCGCCCCACGGCAGGCCAACTCGCGCTGGCCGAGGCGATCCGGACGGGTGAGACGCGCGTTACCGACGCGATCGGAAGCGTCCCGGCCAGCCGCTACACCGACCCTGCGCATTTCGCGCGCGAAAAAGCGGCTTTGTTTGACCGGATGCCGCAAGTGCTGTGCCCTTCGGCTTTGTTGCCGGAAGCCGGCATGGCGGTGCCGCATGATGAAACGGGCCGTCCGCTGCTGATCACCCGCGATGCCGACGGCAAGGCGCATGTTTTCCTCAACGTTTGTCAGCATCGCGGCACGCGGCTGGTTGAAGGCAGTGAGGTTCAATGCGCCAAGCGGCTAGTGTGCCCCTATCACGCGTGGACCTACAAACTTGACGGGGCGCTGCTTGCCCTGCCCCGGCCCGAGACCTTTCCGGAACTCGAAAAGGGCGCCTACGGGCTGAAAGAGCTGCCTTCGCTCGAAGCGGGCGGCTTGATCTGGTTCGCGCCTGAGCCCGATGCCGATGCGCCCGCCGATTTTGGCGACGCCCGCACGGTCAGCGAGGATTTCTCCGCTTTCGGGATGGAAACCGCATACCTCTTCCGGCGCAAGACCCACACGGTCAAAGGCAATTGGAAGCTGATCATGGATGCTTTCCTTGAAAGCTACCATGTCACCCGCCTGCATGCGAACACGATTGGTCCGTTCTTCAAAGACGGGGTGACAGCAGGCGACAGCATCGGACCGCATTTGCGCTCTGCCGTTGGGCGGCTGGAAGAGATGGAGTCGATTGACCTGACCGATATGGCGGCGATGCGGCGGGTGGTGACTTTCGCTTACCAATTGGTCCCCGCAACCGTGATCGTCCCCAGCCCCGATTATGTGAACGTCATGGTTCTGATGCCGCAGGCGCACGATCTGACACTGGTCGAGGACTTTATGCTCATCCCCGAAGAGCCCCAGAGCGAGAAGGCTCAAGGGCATTGGGAACGCAGCTGGAACCTGCTCGATGGCGGGGTGTTTGCGAGCGAGGATTTCCGCGCCGCCGAGCTTGGCCAACAGGGTCTGGAGTCGGGCGCGATCACCGAACTGACCTTGGGCACGCTCGAAGGCGGGATCGGCCGGTTCGATGCGATTGTTCAGGACGCTTTGAGCGACACGCCCTAGCCGCCGGCAATATCGCGGCTTTCGTAGCGCAGACGCAGCGGCTAGACCGTGGCCATGCCAACCAATCCCAAAGCATCGGACGACCGCCCCGAAGGAGACCGCATCGCCAAATTGCTGGCCCGCGCGGGTGTCGCCAGCCGCCGCGAGGTCGAGCGGATGATCGCTGATAACCGCGTCACTCTGCATGGCAAGCCGGTAACCACGCCCGCGACCTTTCTCACCAGCCTTCGCGGGGTGAGCGTTGACGGCAAGCCGGTCGCCGCGCCCGAACCGAGCCAGTTGTTCGCCTTTCACAAGCCGACGGGCCTGATCACCGCCGAGCGCGACCCCGCTGGCCGACCGACGATCTATGCCGCGCTCACCAACGCCCTGCCCAAGGATACGCCGCGGCTGATGCCGGTCGGGCGGCTCGATCTCAACACCGAGGGGCTGTTGCTGCTCACCAATGATGGCGGGCTCAAACGCCTGATGGAACTGCCGTCCTCGGGCATCCCCCGCACCTATCGCGCGCGCGCCTTTGGCGATGTGTCGCAAGCCGAGCTGGAGGCGCTGGCTGACGGCGTGGAGATTGAGGGCGTGCGCTATGGCTCGATCAACGCCAATCTCGAGCGCGGATCGGGGCGCAACAACTGGATCGAAATGACCATCACCGAGGGCAAAAACCGCGAAGTGCGCAATGTCCTCGAATTTCTGGGGCTGAAGGTGAACCGCCTGATTCGCACCGCCTATGGTCCGTTTCAGCTGGGCGATTTGCCGCGCGGCCGGGCTGCACCCATTCGCAAACATGACCTTGGTCGGTTTGTCAGCAGCCTGAAGAAGCAGCAGAAATGAGAGTGATCGCAGGCGAATGGCGCGGGCGAAAGCTGGCCGCACCCAAAGGCGACGCGACCCGCCCGACATCCGACCGCACGCGCGAAACCCTGTTCAGCATGCTCACCAGCAGGCTCGGCAATTTCGAGGATTTGCGCGTGGCTGACCTGTTCGCGGGGTCAGGGGCGCTGGGCATCGAAGCCCTGTCGCGGGGCGCGGCGCATTGCCTATTTGTCGAGCAGGACCGCGCGGCGGTTGATGTGATCCGCGCCAACCTTTCCGCCTTTGACGCCCGCTCGCGGAGCACTGTCGAGGCAGGGTCGGTCATGCATTTGCGTGCGCTGCCCGCCGGGAGCGAGCCCTATGATCTGCTTCTGCTCGACCCGCCCTACCAAACCGGCGCAGGCGCTGTGGCGCTGGACCGCTTGCTGCGGCTCGGCTGGATCGGACCTGCGACGTGGATCGCAGTCGAAACGGCAGCGAACGAGGATGTGGACGTGCAGGGACTCGATATCGAGACCACGCGCAAAGTCGGCAAAGGCAAGCTGACTTTGATGCGGCTGGGCACTGAGCAAGACGCCTCAAACTAGTGCGTGCATAGCGCGCGAACCCGCACTTGCGGGGCGGCGCATCGTTCTCTACTTGTTCACGGCATACTTATGTCAAACTCGCTCCCCCAACCCGCCCAATCCGGCCCGCCTGACGAACAGGTGCCCCCCTATGCCGTGCGGCTGAACCCGCCGCAGCGCGAGGCTGTGCTTTCGACCGAGGGGCCAGTGCTGATGCTCGCAGGCGCTGGCACGGGAAAGACGGCGGCGCTCACCGCGCGGCTGGCGCATCTGGTGGCGACGCGGCGGGCCTATCCCAGCCAAATCCTGTGCGTGACCTTCACCAACAAGGCCGCACGCGAGATGCGCGAACGGGTCGCGGGGCATCTGGGCGTCAGCGCGGAAGGCATTCCGTGGCTCGGCACCTTCCATTCCATCTGCGCCAAGATGCTGCGCCGTCATGCCGAACTTGTGGATCTGCAATCGAACTACACCATCATCGACACCGATGATCAGATTCGCCTGCTCAAGCAGCTGATCAATGACAACGATCTGGATGAAAAGCGCTGGCCCGCGCGGCAATTGGCGGGGCTGATCGACCGCTGGAAGAACCGCGGGCTGAACCCGGGTGACTTGGACGCGGTGGAGAACGAGTCATACGCCAATGGCCGGGGCGAGGCGATGTACCGGCAGTATCAGGAGCGGCTCATGGCGCTCAACGCCTGCGATTTCGGCGATCTGATGCTGCATATCCTGAACATCTTCCGCAAGCACTCCGACGTGCTCGCCGATTATCAGCAGCGCTGGAAATACATTCTGGTCGACGAATATCAGGACACCAACGCGGTTCAGTATCTGTGGCTGCGGCTGCTTGCGCAGAACCACAAGAATATCTGCGTGGTGGGCGATGATGACCAATCGATCTATTCATGGCGCGGGGCGGAGGTCGCCAATATCCTGCGGTTTGAAAAGGACTTTCCCGGCGCGCATGTGGTGCGGCTTGAACAGAATTACCGCTCCACCCCGCATATTCTGGGTGCAGCGGCGGGCCTGATCCGCGCCAATAGCGAGCGGCATGACAAGACGCTGTGGACCGAGACCAATGGCGGCGACAAGGTTCGCGTTATCGGCGTGTGGGATGCGCCCGAGGAAGCGCGACGGGTCGGCGAAGAGATCGAGCGGCTCGAAGGCGAAGGCGCCCCGCTCGATCAGGTCGCGATCCTTGTGCGCGCGCAATACCAGACCCGCGAATTTGAAGACCGCTTCATCCAGATCGGCGTCAATTACCGGATTATCGGGGGTTTCCGCTTCTACGAGCGGGCCGAGATTCGCGATGCGCTCGCCTATCTGCGGGTGATTGCTCAGCCGCAGGACGATCTGGCTTTCGAGCGGATTTACAATCAACCCAAGCGCGGGCTCGGCGCGAAAACGCTTGAGAAGATGCACCAGCATGCACGCCGCACCGGAGCACCGCTCGCCGCAGCATCGCTCGAACTGGCGGATAGCGACGAATTGCCAAAACGGGCGGCCAACACAATCGACGGGTTGCTGCGCCAGTTCCTTGGATGGCGCGAAGCCGCCGAAACATTGACCCCCGCCGACCTGCTGCGCCTCGTGCTCGAAGAAAGCGGCTACAACGCGATGCTTTCGGCTGACCGCTCCGCCGAAAGCGCGGGCCGCGCGGAAAACCTCTCCGAACTCGCGCGCGCGATGGAGGATTACGAGACGCTGGGCGATTTCCTCGAACACGTATCGCTCGTTATGGACAATGATCGCGGCGATGCGGAGGAAACCGTGACGATCATGACGATCCACGCCGCCAAAGGCCTCGAATTCGATCACGTGTTCTGCGTCGGTTGGGAGGAAGGCGTATTCCCCTCACAGCGCGCCATCGACGAAGGCGGGCTGGCCAGCCTCGAAGAAGAACGCCGTCTCGCCTATGTCGCGATCACCCGCGCGCGGCGGCGCTGCATCATCCTGCACGCGGCGAACCGACGGATTTACGGGCAGTGGATCAGCTCGATCCCCTCGCGCTTTATCGAGGAACTGCCCGAGGACCATATTGATCAGGAAACGACGATGACCGGCGGCGCGTCTTTGTGGCGCGCAAACTGGAGCGAGAGCGAAGACCCCTTCGCCCATGTCGCACGCGACCGCCCTGCCCGCGCCGAGACGCGCGGCCCGGGTTGGCAGCGTGCCATTGCGAGCGGATACGAGACCAAGCAACAACGCGTCGCCGAACCGGGCCGCAGCGCCGCCAGCTTTGCCGCCAAACCGCGCTCTGACATTGTGATCGGCGCGATGGTTACGCACGCGAAATTCGGCATCGGCTGCGTCACGGATCAGGAAGGCAACAAGCTCGAAATCGAGTTCGAAGAACACGGCACGAAGCGCGTAATCGACAGCTTTGTAACACTCGCCTGAGCCTTAGGGCCTACAAACTGTCTATTCGGCGGCGGCCGCCATCATCTGCAGGTCTTCGATCACCAGATGCGCAACCCTCTCGGGCGCTTCTTCGTGGGGCAGAAACCGGGTGTTTGGCACTTTTTCAAACGTTGCAAGCGAGGGGATCTTGCGTGCCATCTTCTCGGCCAAATGCACCGGGAATGTCGGATCGAATTCGCCCCAGATGAAATGCACCGGGCATTCGATCAGCTGATGCACTTGGTCCAATTGATCAATCTGATGGAAATCGAGACCGCGAAGGTAGCGCATCATATCGTTGAAACGCCCCGGACACGATGTCCAATATCGGCCAAACAGATCGACAAATTCGCGGTTGATCAGGCGCTTGTCATGAAAACAGCCGCCATAGCAGGCGAGCGATCGGCGAAAATAAGCGCTCTTCATCAGTGTTTTGAACGCCGCGTAACTGCCCGGAGTTTCGGCAAGCAGTTGATAGAGCGGGATAAAGGGCGGGCGATGATGCGGAATTTCGGTGTTGAGCAAAACCAGCGAGGAAACATGCTGCGGCGCTTCAGCAGCCATCATCCGCGCAATCGTCGCCCCGGTATCATGCGCGAGGATCGCCACCGGCCCCAGCCCGAGACGCTCGATCAACTCCAGATTGCGCGCGACATGGCCGCCAAAGCTTAGGTCGGCATCCTTGGGGATCCAGTCCTCGGTCATCCCGAAGGAGTTCACCCCGATACAAGTAAAGTGCGGTTCGAGCAGCGGCGCCACTTTACGCCATGTCGCACGATGAAACGGCCAGCCATGCAACAGCATCAGCGGCGGCCCCTTGCCGCGTATAAGTATGTCCTCGTCGCGATACATGGCGAAGAGCGTCCTGACAGTGCTGCCATCGCAGGCAGCGTTGATCCCGAGTACGATCAAACGGAAATATCGGGCGTTGTCGAGAACTAATTGCGAATAGTTCGCAAAAAATTTGCATCACTGCATGACAGCGACGCAAGTTTGGCACCCTTTCGCCATGCAGAGAGTCCTGCAATACAGGCGGCGAGAGAGGGGAAATCGCATGAGAAGAACAATCGGATTGGCTCTGCCCTTGATCATGAGCGGACCAGCAATCGCGCAGGAGGCAGCCCCCAAAGAAGCACCGGGCGTAATGCTCGGTAATGGAGAGAAAAACAAGATCATGGTCGAAGGGGTCTCGCGCTCTGCCGACTCCACTTACACCGAACAGCGAACCACGTCTGAAACCACCGCTACACGCCGCGGCGATGGCACTGCCCTGACGTTCAGCGAGGTGCATATCGAAGGCGACGGGTGGCTGGTCGTTCATCCCTTTATGGACGGCAAACCCAACGGCGACTGGGTCGCGGGCTATAGCTTCATCAAGAGTGGCACCAGCAAGGATGTGACGGTCACGCTCAACCCGGCGCCAAAGCCCGGCACCATGCTCCTCGTCATGCTGCATTCGGACAGCAACTCAGACGGAGTATTCGACTTTGTCTTTGTTGAAGACGGCATCAATGTCGAAGACCGCGCGGTGTTTGAAGGCAATAAAATGATCGCTCACGTGTTCGCGGCGCCTTAGGCTGCGCTGAAACCAGTCGTCAGTTTTTTGGAGTGGCTCTCATACTCAAGAATTCGCAAATGAAACGGGCCCTCTCCGAGGCACTGGCACTGCTGCTGGCGTTCTGTCTTTCGCCGGCGGCCTCCGCGATGGCTCCGATTGACGAACATGAGCCCGAAATGGAGCCATTCAATCAGGTTGTGAGTGACCAGACCACCGCCTTTCGTGCGGGTGAGTTCGACAAGGCTCTGGCATTGAACGATAAACTGCTCGAACTCGCCTCTGGCCTTGCCGCGGAAAAGACCGGCATGATGGGCATGATCCTTTATGACCGCGCCGTCATTCGCCTGCGCCAAGGCCAAACCGAAGACGCGGGCGCCATAATGGACAAAGCCTATGCCAATGGCGATCTTCAAGCGATTAAGAAGGCGACCCTACCGGTCGACTATTACGGCAATGTCATGGCCGCCTATATCATCGCGCTGCGCGATGCAGGCCGCGCGGACTGGCGCACCGTGCAAGAGGCTTTTGTCGAAGACCTGTTTTCGAAAGAGCTGACCCACGCGGTGTATTTTGCCACCTGGGTGAATTTCGCGATGGCGGATTTGAATAAGGCCGGCCACCTCGCAGAAGCCGAGCGGCTGTGCGATCGCCTGACACAATGGTTTGAAGACAACCCGCAGGTCGCAACGCCTTCCGGATTTCAAAGCGTCGGCTGGCCATCGGTTTTTCGAGCCGACGAGGCGGAACCACCGTTCCTGTTTGGCATTGCGCTGCGCACGGGCCGATATGAGGGCTACTACGCCTATCTGCGAGCTGATCTCGACGATAATTGCGCTGCGACCGATGAAGCCGCCGGGAAGCTCGATAGCGCCCTCGTCCACCGGCAGGCATCTTTGCACTGGATCCGCATGCAGAACGAGCGCGCATATTTGTGGCTCGTTCAATTGCGATTGGCGCGGCTGCATGCCATTCGAGGTGACGACAATCTCGCCAGCCAGCGGTTAGGCTTGGCACTGCGTGTCTTTGAATTGAGTGCGACGGGCAAAGACGCTTCCTCGGCGATGTGCCCGGAATTGGCGTTTGTTCTGGACGGTGAACCATTGTCCACCGAGGATGTCTTGGACAAGTTCCGCTCAAGCCCGGCGATCAAGAAAACCATGGACGGGTTGGAGTGCAGCAATCTGCCTCAGGCCTAAAACACTCGGGGCTGGCGCTGACTTGCGGCGCCGGGGCTCTCAGGCCGCCAGAGCAATCCAGATACCGGTCACAAACGAGGTTGCGCCCAAAGTCCCCCATGCGTGCCAGATCGGGTATCGGAACCGTCGCTCCTTCTGGCGGTAATACCATGTCCCGATCGAATAGAGCACGCCGCCAGCGAGCAAGGCGTAGCTCGTCGCTTTGGGCAATTGCGTCCAGAAATCGGGAAGAGCGGCCAGTCCGAGCAGGCCCAGGCCAAAATAGGAAACGAGCGACCAGCGCGAGTCCAACTGGCTCGCGAAAACCTTGAACACGCATCCCAGCCCTGCGCAAATCCAGATCACCGTCAGGAGAGCCCAAGCGCTCCACGTATCGCACAGGACCAGTAACGGCGTGAATGTCCCCGCGATCACGATGTAAATCGCTGCATGGTCCCATCGGCGCAGCACCGGACGCAGATCATGGCGGGGCAGCAGATGATAGGCGAAGGATATGCACACCGAGGCGAACGCCGCGATCACATAGATGATGGTCGCGCCGAGCACCCAAGGCTCGTCGCGCATGGCTGCCATACTCAGGAGCAACACGCTGACCACAGCAAAGGCGACCAGGCTCACCGCATGGATTAGCCCGTCGGCGATGCGCTCGGGTGCAGTCTTGCTTGGAAACATGGTTCGGCTTGGTTGAGCTGATCCGCCGACGCCGGACGATCAGCCTTGGAAGCCGATATCGAGAAAGCCGGGCTTGGGTCCGTTCCATTCGCCTGCGGCAACCGGCTCGCTGTCCACGTCCTCGCGAGCGCGGCTCTTGCGGGATTTGCGCGGCTTTTCTTGGCGATCTTCGTCGCGGGCCTTTTTGTCGCGGTCTTTGCCTTTTCCGCGCTTCTTGGGCGGATCCTCGCGCGATTCCTCTACTTCGGGTTCCGCCTCGGTTTCAGCCAATTCGACGCGCACGTCTTCCTTGCCGAACACCTTGACCGCGCTGCCTGTCAGTTTTTCGACATTGGCAATCGCTTCGGCATCTTCCTCGGCGACAAAGGTAAAGGCACGGCCCAAGGCGCCTGCACGCCCCGTGCGACCAATGCGGTGGACGTAATCATCGGGGTGCCACGGCGTGTCGAAGTTGAAGACGTGGGACACACCTTTGATATCGAGCCCGCGCGCCGCAACGTCGGACGCGACGAGGATGTTCACATCGCCTGATTTGAACCGTTCGAGTTCCTTTAGGCGCGAATTCTGGTCCATATCGCCATGGATTTCGCCGCTGGCAAAGCCGCTGCGCTGCAAATGCTTGTTGAGCTCGCGCACAGTCGTCTTGCGGTTCGCGAATATTATCGCGGTTTCAACCTGATCGTTCTGCAACAGCCAAGCGAGCGTCTCGCGTTTCTGGCGCGATTTCACCGGCACCTTGAAGGCGGTGATGTTGTCATTGGTGGAGGCCGCGCGGCTGACTTCGATCCGCTTGGGATTGCTCAGGAAAGTCTTGGCGAGCTTCGCGATGGGCGGCGGCATGGTTGCCGAAAACAGCATCGTCTGGCGCGTTTCGGGCAGCTTGGAGCAAATGAACTCGATATCGGGGATAAAGCCCATATCGAGCATCCGGTCCGCTTCATCGATCACCAGCAGCTCACACCCGTTAAGCAGGATCTTGCCGCGCTCGAACAGGTCCATCAAACGGCCCGGCGTCGCGATCAGAACGTCCACGCCCTCGTTGAGCGCCTTGATCTGGTCGCCCATTTGCACACCGCCGATGAGCAGCGCCATCTTAAGATCGTGGTTCTTGCCGTATTTCTCGAAATTCTCGGCAACCTGCGCAGCCAGCTCGCGGGTTGGTTCAAGGATCAGCGAACGCGGCATCAAAGCCCGCCTGCGCCCCGATGCCATCACGTCGATCATGGGCAAGACGAAGCTGGCTGTCTTGCCTGTACCCGTCTGCGCGATCCCGATCAGATCTTTCATCATCAGGACGGCCGGAATGGCCTCGGCCTGAATGGCGGTCGGCTCGGTGTAGCCGGCGTCATCAACGGCTTTGAGCAATTCGGGTGAGAGGCCGAGATCGGCAAATGTCATATGGTCAGTTATGTCCGGGTAGCGGGCAGTCGAAGCTGCCGTGATTGTCGCCCGGCTCTGTGTAGGCCAAGCTCGCGGCGGCCATTGCGCAAAATCGGCTGAAAAGTCAAGAAATCGCACCCGTGCGAGCGCAACCGGTCCAGACTATTTGTTGACCGCCACCAGTTGTCGCATGCGCGAAACTTCGCATTTCGCCCCGGTCCGCGATTGCAACTTGTCACGCGCGACGCATAGCTTTCCGTCCTTGTTGCGCTCGACATAGAAGCCGGAATAGAAATCGCGCGCACGGCACGATTTCTCCAGATTGACCGACACTATTCGGCGATCGCGAAGGTAGAGCAGCAGCCGCGTCCCGCTGCCCGTTTGCACTCCGCCGATCCCTGACACCTCGACGCAATTGGCCATTTTGCGCTCTTCATAGCGTTTGTTGAGCGGCAATGTCGGCGGTCGCATGAACAGGCTGCCGCCTTCGCTGCGGCGCCGTGGTGAGATGCGAATGATCACGCGCTGCTCAACGCGGAATTGCTGCAGGGTTTGACCTGCGCGCAGAGCGTTGAGCGGGTTGGTGTTGGCAGCCGGCATCGCAACCGTGTCAGGTTGCTCGGCAGCGGGAGCGGGCTTTTCGCGGTCGGGTTCTTGCCCATCCCCGTACTGCATCAGGTGTTGCCCCTTGTCTCCTGCGCTGCACATCAATGGCGCATCGGAAACAGGGTCTGGAAGCGAAAGCGGCGCCGAATATTGCGTGCTTGTCACCACGGGAGCGGCTGGCGCGGACCGGGATTCGAGCAGCCCTGTGCTTTGCCCGATCAACGGCAGCAGCAACGCAAAAGGCGCAGAAAGGGCAAACATATTCGCCATCAGCGCGGCGTGGTTCCTCCAACTCGGCTCAATCAGCGCCGGGCCGCACGATCCCCATGCAGCGGCGCGGTTGGCATAGCTAGCGCCGGTGATTGAACACTGGCTTAACCTCATCACAGGTTGCCCGCAAAGCACTACCACATTCACGCTGGTCTGTGGCATAGGCGCAACAATGACGACGACCTCCATTTCGCGCGCCGACGCATTTCTTACCGCAGCCTCTGATCTGCTTGGGCCGAAAGGTTTGAGCCGCGATGCTGATGCAATCGAGCCGTGGCTCACTGACTGGCGCGGGCGTTATACGGGCAAAGCGCTGGCGCTCGCCTCACCCGCTTCCACCGCCGAAGTTGCCGCACTGATGAAATTGTGCGCCGAGCACCGCATCCCGATTGTGCCCCAAGGCGGCAACAGCGGAATGGTCGGCGGAGCAACTCCTGATGCGAGCGGTGAGGCTTTGCTTCTCTCGCTGCGCCGGATGAACGCGATCCGCTCGATGGACGTCGCCGCAGGACAGGCCGTGTGTGAGGCGGGCGTGATCTTACAGACACTGCACGAAGCAGCCGAGGCGCAAGACATGCGCTTTCCCCTCACCTTGGGCGGCAAGGGTTCCGCCACACTCGGCGGTTTGGTTTCGACCAATGCGGGTGGCACGCAAGTGCTGCGCCACGGGACGATGCGCGCTCAGGTCTTGGGGCTTGAGGCGGTGCTTGCCAATGGCGAAGTTTTCGACAGCCTGACCGCGCTCAAAAAGGACAATCGCGGGTTTGACTTGAAGCAGCTTCTGATCGGCTCCGAAGGGACCCTCGGGATCGTCACGGCTGTCACGATCCGCTTGCTGCCTGCAACCACCGCGCGCGCGACCGCGTGGGTGGGCCTGAGCGGCATTGCCGAAGCGCGGGTCTTGCTGCGCGCAATGGAGCGGCGCCTTGGGGAAACGCTTGAGGGCTTTGAAGTCATCCCTGATCATTGCCTCGCCAGCGTTCTCGCCCATCTGCCCGATGCCCGCTCCCCGCTGACCGCAGAGCATCGCTGGAACGCCTTGATCGAATGCGTGGCGTCTGGCCCGACCGACGATGAATTGCGCAGCGAGCTGGAGCAGGCACTCGCGCGGGCCATGGAAGACGAGCTGTTCGAGGATGCGGTTATCGCTTCGAATGAGCGGCAATCGGAGGACTTCTGGCTGTTGCGCGATTCGATTTCCGCGGCCGAACGCGCGCTTGGCCCCGCGATGCAGCACGATATCTCGGTGCCTGTCGAACGCATGCCCGAATTCATCATGGCAGCGATTCCGGCCATCGAAGGCGAGTTTGCGGGCACGCGCGGTGTCGCCTTTGGCCATCTGGGCGATGGCAATGTCCACTTCCACATCATTGCACCTGCGGGCGCGACGCCCGGCCAATGGGAAGACAGCGAAGGCAAGGTCATAAGCGGGCGGGTCTATGATCTTGTGCAGGAATGGGGTGGCTCGATCAGCGCTGAACACGGAATCGGCCAGATGAAGATAGCCGAGCTTGAGCGGCTCAGCGACCCGGTGGCGCTGTCGATAATGCGCTCTGTCAAGCGCGCGCTTGATCCGCACGGCCTCCTGAACCCGGGAAAACTGGTCTCCGCCTGACCGCTTCGGGATCGCTGACTGTTATCTGGGCAAGTCTCTAGCTTGCGCCGAGCAGCGCTAGCGCCTAAGGCCCTGCGCGTTCGGCCAGCAGCGGGGCCTTTTGGCCACGCCCGCAATCGCGCCGTATCATTATCCCGAATTGCTTTACCGGAGACATTCCATGGCGACCGCGCCGCAGCCACAACTTCCGCTGTTTTACCAAGACCTGCTTCCGCTCAACAGCCGCGACCACGGCGATTGGAAAGTCGGCGGGTTCGAAAACGCCGATTTCCTCTCAACCACTCATGCGATCCCGCTGACTGTTGATGAATTCGTTGATGCACAACGCGATTTTCCGATCGTTTTCACCGCCGGTGACAATCCGCTTCCGATCGCTCTGTTTGGCCTGAATGAAGGCGTGAACACCTTTATGGATGAAACCAACAAGCTGGAAGCGGGCGTGTATGTCCCCGCCTATATCCGCCGCTATCCCTTCATCCTCGCCAAACTTCAGCCGGAATCGGAAGACATGTCGCTGTGCTTCGACCCCAGCGCCAATGTCGTCAAGAAACAGGACGAAGGTCAGGTGCTGTTCGGCGACGACGCCCAGCCGACCGAATACACGAAGAGCATCCTCGAATTCTGCACCAAGTTCGAAGAATCCGGCCAGCGGACCAAAGCCTTCATCGAAGAGCTCAAAAAGCTCGATATCCTGATGGACGGCGAAATCGCGATCACTCGCGGAGACAGCCCCGATCAGCCGTTTGTTTATCGTGGCTTCCAGATGGTCGACGAGAAAAAGCTGCGCGAGCTTTCGGGTGAGCAGCTTAGCGCTCTTAACGCGAACGGCATGCTTTTGCTGATCCACGCTCACATGTTCTCGCTCAACCTGATGCGCAAC
>JBCCOF010000015.1:0-33930 GCA_039025455.1 Pseudomonadota bacterium
CACCGGAGCGGTCGCGCCAAAGCCAGAACCATCCTGACCCAGCACGATCTGGTTGATCCGCGTTGTGCTTGCGCCTGCTCCCAGAGCAAAGGAGGCCGCGTGCGATGCAGCCGAGCCTGTTCCGATAGCGCTGGAGAAGTTGGCGGTCGCATCCGCGCCCGAACCCAGCGCCAACGACGACAGACCCGCCGCGTTGGCAAACGAACCAAGCGCGGTCGAGTTAACCCCGCTCGCGCTCGAAATAGCGCCCAGAGAGTACGCCAGCGCGCCGGTAGCCTTCGCATCCGGACCAATCGCGGTAGCATAGTCCTGAGTGGCTTCAGCCCCATCGATATCGGCGTCGATAGGCCCATCCCCGCCAATCGCAATCGATCCCGCTCCGCTCGCTTCGGTGCGCCCACCAAGCGACAGGGAATCACTGCCGGACGCCAATGCGCCCACTCCAATCGCGTTGGAATTCAGCCCGCTGGCTGTGGCTGCGATACCAATTGCGAGCGCTTGAACATTCGAAGCGCTTGCGATGCGACCGATCGCAATGCTGTTTGAGGAATTGCCATTCGCATCTCTTCCGATGGCAATCGAGTCGGTGGCAGATGCTTGCGCGCCATCAACACCTGGATCGCTACCGTCGCCGCCGATGGCTATCGCGCCGGCACCATTCGCATCGACGTTGAAACCGACCGCCACCGACTGAATCCCGGATGCGCTTGAACTGAACCCAACTGCGACGGCATTTGAGGTGGAGATCGCGCTGGCAGAACTGCCGATAACGGTATTCTGGCCGCCGGTGGCAACCGAATTGGCTCCGATTGCGGTCGAGTTTGCGCCGTCTGCATTTGCGTTTCGTCCAAAAGCGGAGGAGTTATTGCCAACCGTGCTGGTAAACGCCCCGACCGAAACGCCGCTGTCCCCTGTAGCCGTCGCGCCTTGCCCAATCGTCACGGCACGCGAGCCAGTTGCAGAGGAATCCGAACCCAACGCGATCGCGGCAAACCCGCTCGCCTGCGCCCCGTCGAGATCGACATCCAAGCTGTCGCCGCCAATCGCAATGGAGAAATCGTTGGTGGCGTCGCTGTTCGCGCCGATTGCTAGTGAGTTGGAGTTGGCGGCTAAGGCGAACAGGCCGAGCGCAAGGCTCGAGCTACCAAAGGCGAATGCATCTGTCCCGATCGCTAATGCACCGTTCACTGCGGTGGCATCTCGACCAATGGCCACCGCGCTCGCCCCTGCTTGAGCACCAACGGTACTGCCGTCGCCGTCTCCGCCAATGGCCACGCCGCCTGCTCCGGTGGTTGAAGCGGCCAATCCGATTGCAATCGTATGGTTGCCAACCGCGCTGGCAGACGAACCCAGTGCCGTGCTTCCCACATTCGCCGCATTGGCGTTCGCGCCGACCGAGGTGGCATCTGTCCCACCTATGTCGGCGCTGAAACCTATCGCAGTCGAGGCGGCGAAATCAGCGATTGCCAGATGACCAAGCGCGGTAGCCTGGACTGCGGTTGCGCTTGATGTGTTGCCGATGGCGGTCGCCTGGTTGGCGTTCGCGACTGCTCCTCCGCCTAATGCCGTCGAGAAATCACCGGTCGCGACAGCGTTGAACCCGCAAGCGAGTCGGCCGTTTCCATCATCCGAATTGGCGCCTGCATCGTTGTCCGTGCCTGCGTCGACGACGCCATCATTGTCGCGGTCGAGCAGGCAGTCTTCTGCTTTAACCTCAGCGGGCATGGCGGCCCAACCCGTTGCTATAACCAGCGCGAGCGCGGTCATTGCTGTGCGTTTTGGCAGGGCTCGCGTCCCCGAGCGGCTTGTTGCGAGAGTGGACGTGGAAAGCGGTGTCATGTGGACCTCCCCTGTTTCGGAATTTGCCGATCATCGCAGGTCCACGAGCGCGAAACATGAAGCCTTCATGCTTTTTTCATGCAGAATCGCCGGTTTGAGGCCCTCTCGCGCGCTGGACCGCTTGTTTCGGGCACGCTACGCTTCGGTCCGGGGTTAGACCATGATTTACAGGTTCGAGGACTTCCGTTTTGATTCCGATGCGCGTGAATTGAGATGCGCCGGAACACCGCGCGCGGTTGAACGGCAAGTGCTCGAATTGCTCGACCTTCTGATCTCGAACGCAGACCGGATGGTTACCAAGGAAGAGATCATTGAAAGGGTCTGGGACGGTCGTGCCATTTCCGACGGCTCGATCAACGGCAGGATCAAGCTACTGCGCAAGGCGCTTGATGATGACGGAAAACAGCAGCGGCTGATCAAGACCCATCACGGCGAAGGGTTTCGCTTCGTCGGAAGCGTGAAGACCAGCGGGGCTGCCAAGGGCGCACAACCCCGCGCTTCCACGTCGCCCGCGCTTCCCGATCGACCATCAATCGCGGTTCTGCCGTTTGACAATATGTCCTCGGACCCGGAGCAGGAGTTTGTGGCTGACGGTATGTGCGAAGACATACTGACGGCGCTCTCCAAATTCCCCGAATTGTTCGTGATCGCGCGCAACTCGACGTTCAAATACAAAGGTATTGCCTCAGATGTGCGTGATGTCGGGAGCGAATTGGGGGTCGCTTTCGTGCTGGAGGGCAGCGTTCGTCGGCACGGCGATCGATTGCGCATCACAGCTCAGCTGATCGATGCGCAGACCGGCGCGCATGTGTGGGCGGATCGCTATGACCGCGAGACCGAAGACATTTTTTCGCTTCAAGATGAAATGACGCAGGAAATCGTGTCTGCCATGTTGGGGGAGCTGGTCACCACAACCGTTCAGGCCAAGATCTGGGCAGGGGGTACCAACAACTTTGACGCTTGGCAGGCGGTCGTGAAAGCAACCTTATTAGTCGCGACTATGGATCGCACGAAGATGACCGAAGCAGTCCGCTTGCTGGAAACCGCGATCGCGCTCGATCCCGATTATGGCTCTGCTCGGGTGGTGCTGGCCAATGCGCATTATCATTTCGCCATCAATGGCTGGAGCGCCGATCCACAAGCCACGATCGCAGAAATCGCCAGGCGCGCGAGCGAAGCCTTGGAAATCAATCCTGAGGATTCTCTTGCCACTGCGCTCTTGTCTTTCACTGCGCTGGTTAGCGGCGACATGCAAAGGGCCGGTGAGCTTGCGACGCGCGCTATTGCGCTTGGGCCCGATGTCATTGCGAGCGTGCTCATGGTGGCGATGATCTGCGTTTATCTCGGACGGTTTGAAGAGGCTGCGAAATACACCGAGCATTGCATACGCCTGAGCCCGATTGCCCGCACCACTATCTCGACCACGGCGGCCTTCGTCTACACTGCGTCCGGTCAGTATGATACTGCGATCACCTATGCCGAAGATCTGCTGGCCGAAGACCCGGCCAATGTGAACGGACAGATCGCCGCGATTATCGCGCAGCACCAGACCGGCAACAATGAAACCGCGAAACAGCTGGCCGCCGGACTGATGCGATGCGATCCGGTTTTCTCGGTGGAGCGATATCTGTCGTCGCTGTTTCTTACAGATCACCCCGTTGGCCAACGATCGCGTAATGCGATGCTAGCAGCGGGCCTTGCTGCCTGATGACCATGCAAGTCTACAACAATCCGCTCAGGCCTGCGTCGAATGCAGTGAAGGTGCGAGAATGAGGATAAGAGGTGAGATCAATCACGGCCATGTTCGCCATTGGCGCGATTGCAAATCTGAATTCTGAAGGGCATCCCCACCCGACGTCATACTATCAAGATTCAAGATCTTGTCGGCCACTAAACGCTCAGATGCTCAGATGCTTGATTGTTTCCGGATTGAGCACATTGACAGCTGAAGAATTGCGATCGGCCCAAAACGAGCCAGCGGTGCAAAATGCCCTTCAACCCAGTGAGAAGTGGGAAAAATTTATCTAATTTCGATGGTTAGTGGTGCCGCTTACGTGACTCGAACACGTGACCCCATCATTACGAATGATGTGCTCTACCAACTGAGCTAAAGCGGCACTGGGTTGCGGGCGATGGTAATGATTGCCAGTCGCGCGCTGCTTCAAATGTGGAGGCCCGAGCCGGAATCGAACCGGCGTACACGGCTTTGCAGGCCGCTGCGTCACCACTCCGCCATCGGGCCGAGCCACCCGGTCTCTCGGGCGGAGCGCGCGCATTAGCGATTCGAACCGACAATGGCAATCCGCCACTTTGGCGCTCCTTCGCTCCCGAAGCCTTCCGTTAAGTCAGGCTGGACCTGATTGCGATCGCGCGCCACAGGGTCGGTATGACAATTGCAAGTTTGCTCGAACCCATCACTGGTCAGCCAGGACCTGCCCGCCTCAATCATGCCTCCGACTGGATGCAGGGTCGCACGCTCTATGGAGGGGCTTCGGCTCTGGTCGCATACACGATGGCGACCCGCGCTTTCACCGGGCTACCGCCGCTGCGAGCTGCGCAGATCGGCTTTGTCGCACCCGTGGGTGAGGAGATCGAGCTGAGCGCGCAGATCGTCCGGCAGGGTCGCAATGTCACGCAGGTGCGCAGCGAGATCCTTTCTGAGGGGAAGGTCGCACTCACGGCGTTCTGGCTGTTCGCCAATTCGCGCGATGCCAACGCTGTGCGCCCTGCCGATGCGCCCGAGACCATGCCGCCCCCGCCCGAAGCCAGCGCGCAGGCGATGAAAGGGCAGGGGCCATCCTTCATACAGAACAATTTCGATGTCCGCTTTGGTCAAGCCAAGGGTGAGGACCACGGAGCGACCGTCCGGCGCTGGGCGCGGTTGACCGAAGACCATGACCTTGATCCTGTGAGCAAGCTGGTGTTGATGGGAGACGTCATGCCGCCCGGCGCGATGCGGATCATGCAGCGCATGGGGCCGATCAGCTCAATCAACTGGTCTTTCAACGTGCTTGACCCGGACACACAGTCCGAGGGAGGATGGTATCTCGCAGAGAACGCCAGCCAGCACGCCGATGCCGGCTATTCATCAGAGCGGCTGCGAATGTGGGACAGCGAAGGCCGTCAGGTTTTGGACGGCCTTCAATGTGTTGCGGTGTTCGGTTAGGCTTTAGACGTCTTCGAATTTGGGCGCGCGTTTCTGCATGCCCGCCATCACGGCCTCAGTCTGGTTCTTCGTGCGCATTATCGCGTGCTGCTCAATGCTCTCTTCGAGCAGAATGGCATCGGTGTCGCGCTCGACCATGCCCGCTTGGAGACGCTTGGCAGCGCGGATTGCGTGCGGATTACGGCCAGCGATCTCGGTCGCAATTTGCGTGGCGCGCGCCAATGGATCGGTATCGACATAAGTCGCCAGACCCAGTCCTTGTGCCTCGGCGCCGGTGAATTCACGGTTGGTGTAGATGAGCTCGCGCAGGACATCGTCCCGCACCAAACCGCGCCACAGGGCATAGCCACCCATATCAGGCACCAGCCCCCACTTCATTTCCATAATCGACATGCGCGTTTCGGGGTGAACGATGCGAATATCCGCGCCGCTCGCAATCTGCAGCCCACCGCCAAAGCACACGCCGTGAACCGCAGCGATCACCGGAACCTGAAGCTTGCGCCAAGTCATCGCGACCTGCTGAAACTTGTTCGAATTGCCATAGGTACGCTCGGTCAATTCCGGCTCGTCCGATCTGGGTGTGCGGGTGAAATTCGACGTATCAAGGCCAGCACAAAAGGCGCGCCCTTCGCCGGAAAGCACCACGGCACGCACGCCTTCCATGCGGTAGAGCACACTGCCTGCCTCGATAATCCGCTCAAACATCTCTGGATCAAGCGCGTTCATTTTATCACCACGGGTCAGGCGAACCTGCGCAACGCCATCGTCGCCCAGTTCGATCGAAACGCGGTCATTGGTCGGCATTTGTGCAGAGCTTGGCATGGTGATCCTCGAATTTCGTCTTTGTTTGCTTCGCAAGGGCGAAAGTGCCGCAAGCCAGTACGCAAGTCCAGTTCGAAGTGGAGCGCTATTGCCTAGTCCAACAATCGCCAGTCACGCGGACGCACTTCCTTCAAAGCTGAAAGCGCTGGGCCCCGGCGGCGTGTCGAGGAAGTAGCCGCCGTCCGGATGGGTCACCACGATCGCAGACAGGCCGAATGGCTCCAGTTTCGCCCTCACCCGCGCGATATGGACCGCGACACTATTGGTATGAGGATCAAAGGTAATGCGCCACACATCGGCAAGCAGCTGTTGCTTGGTAATGCGTTCCCCGGGTTGTTCGGCAAGTCTCCAAAGCAGCTCGAACTCGCGTGGGTGCAGGCCAAGCCAGCTATCCTCAACCCGGCCATCGCGGTGGAACAGATCGAGCGTAACATCTCCTGCCTCGCGGAACCGCGGAATCAGGGTGTCGCTGTCCGGAAAGTGAGGGTGCGATACGGGCATAATCAGAGAATGCCGCCTGCGCGCATGGAGTAGACCGTGCTGTGCGTGAAGATCAGGTGGTCGAGCAATTCGATATCAAGGGCTTCTCCCACCTCGGCGAGGCGCAAAGTGGCTTCAATATCGTGTTCACTTGGACGACAATCGCCTGACGGATGGTTGTGCGCAATAATGATTGCATTCGCACCAGCGCTCAGGGCTTTGCCAAACAGATCGCGCATACGCAGCTTGAGCGAACTGATCTCTCCCTGCCCCATGGCAGCGTCTGCGAGATACCTTCCGTGCGAGTCGACAAAGATAGCGTGGAATCGTTCTCCGTATTCGGGTGCCTGCAAGACCACTGACCGCAGATACTCCACCATCAAAGACAGTCGGGTTTCGCTGCTGTAGTCAATTGTGTCGTGCAAACGATGCGGGTGGATGGTCATGGCGCTTTATCCTTCGCCGGGCCATCGCTGTTGGCACCCAGTGGGAAAGTCGCCTTGCGGGTCTGGGCTATAGGCCCAAAGTCCGGTGGTTTACGAACGATACGCCAGTCGCGGTATTGGCCATACTTGCGTTTTCGCAGGATATGCCGCGTGAAGCCGATGCCCATTGCGCACAATTGCAACCAACCGGGTGCGACAACCAAGACCATGAACCCGACGGGCGAAATCGAGTCGATCAAGCCTTGAGCCATATGCGCGCCGATCGCCAGCAATTGAACGCCCGCAATCCAGAGCGGATAGTTTCGATTAGCATAGAGCGCCAGAGCGACCCATAGCATTCCAGCGGCGATATCTTTAGCCGCCAAGAAGGTGTCCACACCGGTCAGCCTGAAATCCAGACCGATGATATCGCGGTAAACCAGCGTTGGTAGCTCGAAACAAACGCACCAAATCGCAATCGCTGCCCGCTCGGGGGCGCCACCAGACACAATCGCTACGACAATAAGTGCAACGATTAGGATGTCTTGAATGACACCTCGATAATCCCAAGCGAGCAGCTCTAGCATGCAATCAGACTATCAAGCTTGCACTGGCTCTTGGTCATCAACACTGGTGGATGAAGCCATAGCTTGAGCCGGCACTTCGGTGGGCACGATTTCATCACCCATTGTCTCGCGTGCGATTTCACTCAATTCATGGTGTACTCGCAGAAGGCTGGTCGACATCGACATGGCCTGGCTCTCGGCTTGATTAAGGCGCATGAGAGCGCGCTGACCAACAGTCACTTCGACTTCGGGGTTCTGCCGTGCGGAAAGCATGGCTTGCTTGAGCCGTGCGAAGGCAATCATCGATTCATCAGCAAGCGCTTCGGCTTCGCGAATCAGTTTTTTCAGGTTCTGAGCGTCATTCAGTGTGCGTTCTGTCATCGGTAGGTCTCCGGCGCTGCTCCCGCTCGCTAGGAGTAGCCTTGTTCATCAACGGGGATGTCGGCACGACCATCCAAGGCATCGGTAATCGTAATGGCTGCAGTTAGGGTCAGCACAATTGCCCCCAAAAAGCCAAAACCGATCCCAACAATCGCCGCAAGGCGAAACAGGATGGCGTGCTCACCATCGAACACCCCGGGGACGACCTTCGGCTCTCCCGGACGCAGCCATGGCGCCTGTTCGAGCAGTGGGCTGCCGTCACGCATGACAAGCTCGCCCTGGCCGACCCGATTACCCGTTTGATCGCGACCTGGCAGATTGGGCACCTGATTTTTACTGTATGGAGGTTCACTGAAGGGCTTACTGTCACTTGCAGAGCCCTGTTTTTCCGAAGTTTTTCCTCCGCCCTTCACTTCCTTTGCCGGCAAGGAAGCGCGGTATTGCTCAACCAATTCGCCAAGACTGGCGGCCTGGTAGATGTCTTTCAGCGCACGAATATGCTGATTGATCCGGGTTTCGGAGACGCCCATCTCTTGAGCGATTATCTTGATCGGCACGCGCCGGTCAATCCGCACCATGACTGCGCGTTGACGCTCTGTCATTGGTCTGGGTGGTGCGGACGACATCAAAAACTCCCCTTGTTTGCTCTGATATATGGTTAATAGAGCACAGCCAAGACAACTCTTACCTTACGGAAACTGCGGTTTTGAGCCCGAAGGGCGGATCAGGCCGCGCTGCTGTTCACTCCGAGCGAAGCCAGGTACCGCTTGATGTTGCGCGCTGCCTGTCTCAGTCGCTGCTCGTTCTCAACCATGGCAATTCGCACAAATCCCTCGCCTTCTTCGCCATAACCAACTCCTGGTGCCACAGCGACCTTGGCTTCGGTCAGCAATTGCTTCGAGAATTCAAGACTGCCCATACTCGCCAAGGCCGGGGGCAGAGGCGCCCAAGCAAACATTGAAGCCGCCGGTGGAGGAACGTCCCAACCGGCCCGCGCGAACGCGTCCACCATTACATCGCGCCGCTTGCGATAGAGTTCCCGATTTGTGTCCACGATGTCCTGCGGTCCGTTTAGAGCAGCGCATGCCGCAGCCTGAATAGGCGTGAACGCGCCATAGTCGAGATAGGACTTCACCCTAGTGAGCGCAGCGATCAGCTTCTTATTTCCAACCGCAAAACCCATGCGCCATCCGGCCATCGAATAGGTCTTGCTCATGCTGGTGAATTCAACCGCGACATCCTTGGCGCCTGGAACCTGCATGATCGAGGGCGTGGGGTTTCCGTCATAATACAGTTCGGAATAGGCAAGATCGGACAGAATCCAGACCTCGTTTTCCTTCGCCCAGGCCACCAGCCGCTCGTAAAACGCAAGGTCCACAGTCTCGGCTGTGGGGTTTGATGGGTAACTCACCACAAGCACGGTCGGGCGCGGCACAGTGAAGTTCATCGCGCTTTCGAGCGACTGCCAATAGCGTTCGTCCGGCGTTGTCGGGACCGAGCGAATGGTCGCCCCTGCGATAATGAATCCAAAAGTGTGGATCGGATAAGAGGGATTGGGCGCCAAGACACAGTCGCCCGGCGCTGTGATCGCAGTGGCGAGGCTGGCTAGCCCTTCCTTTGACCCCATCGTGACCACAACTTCGGTTTCCGGATCAAGATCAACTCCGAACCGCCGTCCGTAGTAATTGGCCTGGGCGCGCCTGAGGCCGGGAATGCCCTTGGACTGCGAATAGCCATGCGCATCGGGTTTGCTCGCCACTTCGCACAGTTTGTCGATCACGTGCTGCGGGGGCGGCTGGTCCGGATTGCCCATGCCCAGATCAATGATGTCCTGACCCGCTTGCCGCGCGGCGTGACGCAGCGAATTCACCTCGGCAATCACATAAGGTGGCAGCCGCTTCATCCGGTAAAACTGATCATTCATTGCGGCACTTATCCCTTCCGCGCAATCAAGTGGTGAATTTGCGCAATGAACATTCTAAGCCGATATCGGTCGATGTGGGAAGGCGTTTTCGCTAACTTACGCAGGACTCGTGCTATTCAATGTATGTGCAATGGCTCCGTTTGACCACTTGGAGAACCCCGTGATGGCTCAAAATGACAGCGACAATCCGGCGGACGGACGCGATGATGCGGGCGGGCCAATCCAAGCGTTTTTGGATATGCAGGGCAATGCGATGCGCGAGATGTTCGCTCGCATGGGTCCGAACGCACAGGGCGATGATGATGCGACAGAGGGTCTACAGGCCCTGATCCCCGATGGCTTAAGTGCAAGCGATCTCGCCGAATGGGGCAAGGCCAGCGCGCAACTGCAGCAGATGTGGCTGGAATTTGTCACGCATCAGGCGACCAAGGCCGCAGGACAAGCATCCGAGGGCGCCAACCTTCTGGACCCCGCGCAATGGCTGTTAATTTCACAAAGCATGCTGAAGCAGGTGCCCGGTGCGGGCATCGAAACCACTGCCAAGCTAGCGCAGGAATCGATGCAATTGATTCAAGGGGTGTTCGGACAATTTGCAGCCTCGGTCAGCGGTCAGGACAAATCTGTATCGCCGGGCGGGGCCAATTTGCCGCGAAAGGACCGCCGCTTTGCCGATCCCGCTTGGATCGAGCAGCTGGCCTTCGCGCTTTTGCACCAAACCTACTTGATGTTGACGGATTATTTCCGTGAGGCTGCCAAGAACACAAACGGCCTCGACAAGGAAAAGCGCAAGCAACTTGAATTTGCTGTCAACGCGCTGTCCGAGGCGATGAGCCCGGCTAATTTTCTGCTCACCAATCCGGTTGTGATGAAGCGGACAATTGAAACGCGCGGACAAAATCTCGTTCGCGGAATGCGGCACCTGATAACAGATCTGAAGCGCGGGCAACTGACCCACACCGATCCCAACGCCTTCACACTGGGGGAAAACCTCGCTTCGACACCCGGCAAGGTGGTGCACGAGACCCCGCTCTATCAACTGCTGCAATACAGCCCCTCAACCGAGGATGTGTACGAGATTCCCCTCGTGATCTTCCCGCCATGGATCAACCGTTTCTACATTCTCGACCTCACCCCCAAGAAGAGCTTTATCAAATGGGCGGTCGATCAAGGGCTGAGCGTTTTCGTGGTGAGTTGGAAGTCAGCCGACGAAACTCTCGGCGACATGGTGTGGGACGATTACATCCGCGCACAAATCGACGCGATCGATCAAATTCGCGCGCGACTAAAGGTGCCGAGCGTTCATACAATCGGCTATTGCGTGGCCGGTACAACTCTAGCGGCAACCTTGGCGATACTTGCCAAGCGGGGAGAGGCCGATCGCGTGAAGTCGGCCACGTTCTTCACTGCGCAGGTCGATTTTGAACGCGGCGGCGATCTCAAGCACTTTATCGACGATGGCCAATTGGACATGATCGGACAGCTTTCGCCTAAGGGCTATATCGACGGGCGCTATCTGGCTGCGGCGTTCAACGCGCTGCGCGGAAAAGATCTGATCTGGAACTATGTGGTCAACAATTACCTGATGGGCGAGGACTATCCCGCGTTTGATCTGCTGCACTGGAATGGCGATGTCACCACTCTGCCAGCCAAGTGGCACAATGATTATCTGCGCGACCTCTATCGCGACAACAAGCTGGTTGTGCCGGGCGCGTTGGAGGCCGACGGGACGCCGATTGATCTGACGCAGGTGCAAACGCCGAGCTTTGTGCAAGCGGGCCGCGAGGACCATATCGCTCCGGCAGAGAGCGTGTGGCGGCTGACCGACCATTTCAAAGGGCCGCTCGAATTTCTGCTGGCGGGTTCAGGGCATATTGCCGGCGTGGTCAATCCACCCGCTGCGGGCAAATACCAGTATTGGGTCGGCGACAGCGGGGCCGAAACTCTCGACGAGTATATCGAAAATGCCGTGGAGCATCCCGGCAGCTGGTGGCCGCATTGGCTGCAATGGCTGGAGAACCAAGATGACGCGCGTGTCCCAGCGACCGGGAAGCGCAAGCCTGGCGGGCGCGGTGATACGGTGATCGAGGATGCTCCGGGCCGCTATGTGAAGACACGATAGCGCGAAAAGTCGCGGCAAAAAATTGTACGCCAAAGCGCGGTAGACGGCGCGAGTTATAGTAATTTACACATAATTACAGTTGGTTAGTGATTTTATTGTGCGCTGCACAAAAAACTTGACTTCGCACTCGCAATGTCTATTTTGTGCAGTGCAACACGAAGCGAGGAAATCATGGCAGACGCCACAAACCAGTCCAAGATCGATGCCGCCGCTGAAAAGGCATACGAAGAAGCAGCCGCCAAATCTGTGGCCGCTCCAAAGGCCGAGACCGCAGCCAAACCCGCTGCTGCTCCGGCCAAGAAGCCTGCTGTGAAAGCCACTCCCAAGCCTGTCGCCAAAAAGGCACCGGCGAAGAAGGCCCCTGCAAAACCCGCAGCCAAGAAAGCTCCTGCGAAGGCCGCTCCCGCGAAGAAGGTCGCGGCGAAAAAGGCTACAGTGAAAAAGACCCCCGCGAAAAAGCCAGCTGCAAAGAAGGCTCCGGCAAAAGTTGCGGCAAAGACAAAGGCCGCTGCGAAGAAAGCGGCTCCGAAAACCACAACCAACACCAATCCTGTTACAAAACTTAAGGATACGATCATGGCAAAAGCTGAAACAACCAACATCGCCGACACCGCCAAGGAAATGGCTGCTGACGTTCAAGAGCGCGTGAAGACCGCCGCTGCGAAGACCGGCGAATTTGCTGGCGACGTCAACGAGTTCAACAAAGCCAACGTCGAAGCTGTCGTCGAAAGCGGCAAAATCTTCTTCAACGGCGCACAAGAGCTGGTGAAAGCCAACGTCGAAACCGGCAAGACCGTAGTCGATACCGTCACCGAAGACGTCAAGAAGGTTGCCGCTGTCAAGTCGCCAACCGAACTGATGCAGCTTCAGGGCGAACTCGCACGTCGCAACTTCGACGCAGTCGTTTCGTTCGGCTCGCAGCGCACCGAAGCATGGGTGAAGCTCTACAACGACGCTTTCGCTCCGATTTCGAACCGCGTCAGCGTCGCCACCGAGAAGTTCTCGAAGGCTGCCTGAACGCAAGAATTTCTGAACCGGGCCTCTCCTCTCTCTCCCAAACCCGGTTTATGAAAGCGCGCTGATAAAGCGCGGGCCGGATAGACCCACAGCGGTCTGTCCGGCCCTTTTGCTATTTGGGGACAGGCCCTCCCCAACGGGAACCTGCACCGCGTCGGTGAGGTTTGATTTCAATGCCATCTTGCGGACCGCCAAACGAATCCCATAATGAAGCCTCAATGGAATCGCTGAGCCCCTCTCTCATGTCGTCCACGACCCTCGCAAACGCGCCGGTGCATTCATTCCCACGCGCGGCCGAAGGTGATGATGACGCTGACAATGGCGGCGACAGCGAAGTCGGCATTGCGACCAAGACGCGGACCAAGCCGAAGAAGCCGAGCCAGTATAAAGTGCTGCTGCTGAATGATGACTACACACCGATGGAATTCGTGGTGATGGTGCTCAAGCGGTTTTTCAGCATGGACATCGAACAGGCCACCCGCGTGATGCTGCATGTCCATCAAAAGGGCGTCGGCGTTTGCGGCATCTTCACCTATGAAGTGGCCGAGACCAAGGTCAATCAGGTGATGGATTTCGCCAAGCAGAACCAGCACCCGCTGCAATGCACGCTTGAAAAGGCGTGAGCAGCGCAGCGGGACTAGATTTTTCCAAGATCCTTGAGCTTCTGGAAAACCCTTCGCCCAAGCGCATTGGGGATGTAGCGAATTCCCTTATAGACCCCCTTGTCTCTGCCTCGCGCAAAAACCTCGCGCCGACGTTCGCACAGAAGTTCGAGTGGCGAGTCTGTGTAGGGTGCAAAACGTCGCAGTGACTTAGAGATCGCACCGGTCGCATTGCGCAGTGCAGGGTCTGCCTCGCCTTCCTGAGAGGAGAAAGTATCGCCGCCCCCAAGGATGAGTCTGAGTGCGTCACGGCGCGCGTGCTGATCGGGTCGCGGAGCTATCGCCATGGCGATTTTGTGCGAGAGTTGTTGCAACTCGGCCTCGCGCATTGGTGACGGAGGAATGGGCTTCTGCGCAAAGACTCGCAGGTTTGTCGGGCTGACGCACCGTATTGCGTCGAGAGCTTCGACCAGATTGTCATCTTGAACTTCGAATTGAACCATCGCCATGCTTCGCCCTCCGTCTTGTCATATGACTAACCGAATGCGGTAACACTGCCCGCTCGTTTGTCAAGTCATATGACAAGACTGATTCGGGAGCGTAGAGTTGTGGCGACCCACCAATAATCAGTGCATGACCGCGCCATCATCTCGCGCTAAGGAGCACAATGCGCTGATCAACAAGCACCGTCGCAAGGCAATCTGTGTTCAACTTCATTCCAAGCATTGATCGATACATCTTCCGGCTGATGATCGTGCCGATGATCGGGGTGTTCGCGCTCGCGGCGTCCTTGCTGTTGCTCGACCAGATGCTGCGATTGTTCGATTTCGTAGCGGTCGAAGGCGGGCCGGTGGGCATCGTGTTCTCGATGCTGGCGGCGCTCTTTCCCGAATATGCGAGCCTCGCGATCCCTCTCGGGCTGATGCTGGGCATCCTGTTCGCCTTCCGCAAACTCGCCACCTCGAGCGAGCTTGATACGATGCGCGCGGTCGGCCTGTCCTACAACCGCCTGCTGCGAGTGCCCTATGCGATCACCGTTGTCCTGATGGCGGTCAACGTCGCGCTGGTGTTCTATGTCCAGCCGATCAGCCACTATTACTACAAGCAGATGGAGTATGAGCTGCGCTCTGGCGCGCTGGGTGCCTCGATCAAGGTGGGGGAATTCACCACTCTGGCTGACCGGATGGCGCTGCGGATCGAAGCCAGCGAAGACGAAGGTCGCAGCCTTGTCGGCATTTTCGCCCGCGTCGCCAATGACAAGGATCAGCGGCTTTCGATCAGCGCGCGCGAAGGCAGCTTTCTCGCCACCACTGATAGCCCCGACACCATCATCCTGCGGTTGAGCGATGGTATCATCGTGCAGGACACCGGCAGCGAGACCCCGCGTGTTCTCTCCTTCAGCCGCCACGATCTCCCGATTGATCTGCCCGCTATCGAGGATTTTCGCGCGCGCGGCGATGCGACCAAAGAATATATCCTGCCCGAGCTGCTCAAAATCGGCTGGAGCCGCGAGAGCGAGGTAGAGGATCGCGATGCCTCGCAGGCGACCTTCAATTATCGGCTGGTCGAGATCGTGATGATGATCTTGCTGCCGCTGCTTGCAGTGGCGCTTGCGATCCCGCCGAAACGGTCAACCAGTGCGCTCGGCGTGTTCGTCTCGATCGTGATGGTGGTGTGCTATCACAAGGTGAATCAATACGGAGAAGATGTCGCGGCATTGGGGCGGATTGACCCGATCATCGCTTTGTGGGGGCCGTTCGTGTTGTTCGGGGCGTTGATCATCTGGATGTATTACCGCGTCGCCTATGTGCCGGGTGGTCAGGCGATCGGCGCGCTTGAAACGGCTTTCTCGAAATTGAGCAAGCGGATCGCCAAGCTGTTCGCGCGCCGCCAACCGCGCTTCACCCGAACCGAGCCCGATCCGCCGCCCGAAGCGCCTTTGGCACCTGCGGAATAGGCTCGGAATTCGATCATGCAGTTCGACTTTTTCCCGTCGCGCACTCTGACGCTCTATCTGGCGAAGATGTTCATTGTGCGCATCCTGGCTGTGCTGGTGATGCTGGTGCTGGTGCTGATGATGCTCGATCTGCTGTCGCGCACCGGCGATATCCTGACGCCGGAGGGCAATGGTCAGGCGGAAATTCTCAAGTATGTGGGTCTGCGCATACCGCAGCTTATCGCGAGGTTCCTGCCCTATTCGGTGCTGCTGGCAACGCTGATCACACTGGTGACGCTCAATCAGAACAGCGAGGTTGTCTCGATGAAGGCTGCCGGCATGTCGGCGCATCAGGTGCTCGCGCCGCTGCTGCTCACCGCCGGGCTGATCGCAGTCGTCAATTTCGCTTTCAACGAACGGGTCGTGACCCGAGCCAACGCCGCGCTCAAGGCTTGGGAGGCAGTCGAATACGGGGCTATTCCAGAGGAGAGCAGCGTACGCGCCAATGTCTATCTCACCGATGGCGAGAACATCCTCACCGCAGCTTCGCTCATCGGGGAAGGCGAGGACATCACGCTGAATGATGTCACATGGTACGAACGCGCGCCCAGCGGCATTATCCGCGAACAGATCCGCGCCAGCCGCGCGCGCTTTGCCGGGCCGGGCTGGCGGCTCGAAGACCCGGTGCGGTTCGATGTGGCGAGCGCCGAGACGACCGAGATTGGCGAACTCGTGGTGGCAGAGCGCCTGACGCCGGAGGCCATAGACCTGCAATCGGTCGATCCCGACGGGCAGACCTTCTTTGAATTGTCCGACACAATCGACGCCTTCCAAGCGCTGGGGCGGCGCACATCGGAGATGGAGGCGAAGTGGTGGCACCGCATTTCCGGCCCGCTCTCTGCCATTCTCATGCCCCTGCTGGGGTCCATCGCCGCATTCGGACTGGCGCGGTCGGGTCAGGTGCTGGTGCGCGCAGTCATCGGGATGATGCTGGGCTTTGCCTATTTCGTGGTCGACAACGCCGCGCTCGCGATGGGCAGCTTTGGCGGATACCCGCCCTTCCTTGCGGCGTGGGCACCGTTCCTGTTGTTCTTTCTGGTGGGTGAAACCGTGCTTGTAAGGACCGAGGAATGACCGAATGGTCACTGCGACTGGCGCGCAAAGACGATGCACAGGCGTTTCACGAAATCGAGGAAGACGCCGCCGTGCTCTTTCAATCAGAGCCGCTGCTCGATGGCATACCTATTCCGCCGTCAACGAGCGCTGACGATCATGCAAAAGCCATTGCCAAAGGGCGATCCCTAGCCGCCGTCATCGGCGGTCAAGTAGTAGGGTTTGCTGCAGCTGCCCCGGTGGGCAGGGAACTGCATTTGAACGAGCTAAGTGTTGCTCGCGACCACCAACAGCGCGGCATCGGTGCAGCTTTGCTGCGTGCGCTCCAGATCGACGCGCGCAATTCGGGATTTCGGGCGATTACGCTGAGCACATTTCGCGAAGTGCCATGGAACGCGCCATTCTATGCACGCCACGGTTTTGTCGAGGTCGTGAATCTAGAAGAACATCCGCATCTCGCGGAGGCGCTGGCAGGCGCTGTTGAATTGGGAATCCCAGCGGAGACCCGCTGCGCGATGATCAATTTTCTATAGGCGAGGGGGTCAGCCGCGCATCATTGTGCTGCGGGCAATCCGTCCAACCAGCTTCAACATGCCGGGATGGTTTGCGCCTTCGTATGTGGATCCAGTGCCCAGTTCACCCGCGAGACGGCGATGCGCCTCGGGCAGGTCGTGATATGGCATGGATGGCATCAAATGATGCAAAGCGTGATAACGTAGGCCCACTGGCGCCCATATCTCCGCAGCAATCCCAGGTGGCGGCACATTGACGCTGTCGAGATATTGAGCGGTCACCGACATCGGCTCGCCTTCATTCTCCCACAAATGCGCGACCAGCGTGCGCAGCTGATTGAGGGTGGCCGTGAGCGACAGGATCGCAAGCGCGATCAAAAGCGGCTGCCAACCCAGCACCAGTGTGCTTGCCAGCAAGGTCCATGACCAGACAAACACGCCAAATTCCTGCCATGCAACGCGCTTCTTGAATTCACCCTCAGGCGGCTTGCGGCGGAAATCGGGGTTGATCGAAAGCGATGAAGCGCGTTCCCAAGTCAAGCGGCGCACCGCCGGAATGATCGCGCCCAATGGAACGAGCAATGCCGCGCGGATAATCAGGGCAACTGGTGCCAGCAAAGCGACCAGAACAAACAGCGGCAAACTCCATGGCTTCATCAGCGCGAGCGGAAGATATTCCGGGTCTTCAATCGTGCCGTATTGGGTGCGCTTGTGATGGATCACATGCACGCCTTCATACATGAAGCTGGGCGTGAGCAGCGGAATACCGACCAGCAGGTTCCAACCGGTCCGAAAGCCGGGCAGTGCTGTTTTGCGAATATGCGTTAGCTCGTGAATGAACATCAGCGAGCGATAAAGCGCCAATGACGCGATCAGGCCCGCAATCACAGCAATCGCAATATTGTTGACCAAGATAGCCGTCGCGATGCCTGCATAACCAACAGCCGTCGAAATCAGCATGTCGGGCCAAAATATGCTGCCCTTGGCCTGCCCCAAGTCCTTTGTCAGGTCACGCGCGGCGCGCAGCATCGCCTTGTCATCTGCAGTTTGAAAATCGGCACGCTTCGCCTTTGCGCTATCAAGCGCAGCAACGGCGGAACCGCCTGAGTCAAAAGAGGTTTGAACGTTCATAGGCTGTGGTCTCTAGAGAGGCCTTACAATATTTTGCACCGCATCATCAAATGCGATGTGTTGGCAAGAGTGATCGAGTGGCTTGCACACACGCTCCTGGCGCGACACAGACGGTTTTACTAAGGTTTGTACGGGGCGAGGTGCGTGATGGACGCAGATGTAAGCATCGAAGCAGTAAGCGGCAAGCGTGGCCGCGCGCGCTTTGTCGATCTGGGCCGCGATTTTGCTGCAGGCGTTGAAAACTCGGTGCCACAATTGCGCGGCGAAATGCTGGAATTGGTTAACCCGGACAAGAACCCGTTCTTTGGCCATGCGCGCGCGCAGCTGTTTATCGCAACGCGCGCAGGGCAGCCTGTCGGGCGTATCTCCGCGCAGATTGACGAGCTTGCTCTTGATGCACCGCCCAAACAGGGCTTTGGCCCCGGCACCGGCATGTTCGGTTATTTCGATGCAAAAGACGAAGCCACAGCCCATGCGCTGCTAACCGCGGCCGAAAGCTGGCTGCGCGAACAGGGTATGACCCGCGTTCTCGGACCAATCTCAATGGCGATGTGGGAAGAGCCGGGTCTGCTGGTGCGTGGTCACGATCATTCACCGATGATCATGATGGGCCATCACTCCGCCCAATATTCGGGCTGGATCGAGTCATACGGCTATGGCCGGGCCAAGACACTGTTCACCTATGACCTCGATATCAGCAAGGAATTCCCTCCATTGGTTCAGCGGATCGTCAAATCGGGCGAGCGCAACAGCCGGATCAATGTCCGCAAGGTGGACAAGTCCAACTGGGATGCAGACGCCGCCACGGTGCTGTCCATCCTCAATGATGCGTGGTCGGACAATTGGGGCTTTGTCCCCTTCACCCCCGAAGAGGTCGCCTATGGGGGCAAGAAACTCAAAACGATCATCCGCGAAGACCTCAATATGATTGCCGAGGTGGACGGGCGACCGGCGGCCTTCATGCTGACCTTTCCCGATGTCAATGACGCGCTGAAACGGATTGATGGCAAGCTGTTTCCGTTTGGCTGGTTTCACATGCTGCGCTGGCTGCGCCATCCCAAGGGCGCGGGGATGCGCGTGCCGCTTATGGGCGTGCTCAAAGAATATCAGAATTCGCGCATGGCCAGCCAGCTCGCCTTTATGATGATCAGCTATATCCGCCGCAACGCGCATGGGACCTATGGCGCGACGCGCGGCGAGATCGGATGGATCCTTGATGATAATCAGGGGATGGTCGCCATTGCCGACACCATCGAAAGCGAGATCAACCGCGAATATGCAATCTATGAAAAGGCGCTTGGCTAGGCGGATACAGGCTGGCGGTTCGCAACAAAAAAGGCCTCCACTCTTGCGAGTGAAGGCCTTTCGGGATCGTATCACCGCCGCTTGGACGGGAGGGGGGTCTCGGCGGTGATAGCAGTAGAATGCTCGGCCTTAGAAGCGGTTCCCGCCAAGCAAAGTTTTTTTCAATTCTTATGTCGATTGTTCAAAAGGGCGACGATTTCGAAAGGAACCGCTATGGCTCCGATGCGTCTATTACCCAGCGCGTCAAAGCGTCACGCACGCGCCAACGGGAGTGAATAAAATGTCTCTGGGCCAACAGGTTGCGACCAACCTCCCCTTTCTGCGCCGCTACGCACGCGCGCTGACCGGATCGCAGATGACCGGCGATGCGTTTGTCCGCGCGACCCTTGAGGCGGCGCTTGAGGATGAAGAACTCAAAGCCTCACTCGATGGCGGGCGCATCCCTTTGTACCGCGCCTTTAACAAGGTCTGGTCGAGCGCCTACATGCAAATCGAAGCGGAACCGTCCGACACCGGAGAGCACGAGGCAGCGGCCCAAAGTCGCCTTGGCGCGATCACACCGCTTAATCGTCAGGCTTTGCTGCTGACGACCCTGGAGGATTTTTCTCCGGCTCAGGCTGCACAGATCATGGATCTCGAAACGAGCGAGATCGAAGCGCTCGTAAAAGAAGCGGTTGGCGAGATTGATCGCGAGCAAGCGACTTCGGTGCTGATCATCGAAGACGAACCGCTGATTTCAATGCAGCTCGAAGACCTTGTTACCTCGCTGGGCCACGAGGTCCACGGCACCGCTGCGACGCGCACTCAGGCGCAGGAAGTGATGGCTCAAGGAACGCCGGGTCTGGTGCTTGCCGATATCCAGCTTGCGGACGGGTCATCGGGCCTTGATGCGGTGGACGACATCCTCGCGACTGCAAGCGTGCCGGTGATCTTCATCACCGCGTTTCCCGAAAGGCTGCTGACCGGCGACCGGCCCGAGCCGACCTATTTGGTAACCAAGCCGTTTGACGAGGGCACCGTGCGCGCAGCGATCAGTCAGGCGCTGTTCTTCGGGTCGAGCCGCCCGCTCGACTAAAGCAGGCTCCGAAAGTCAATCAGCCCTCGCGAATGCTGAATTCGCCGCTGCGCCGGATCGGTATGCGGATCACACAGCGCACGCCCTCGCGCTCGAAATCGAGTTGCACGGGGTGCTTGAGCTCATGCGCGACGATCTTCTCGATCAGATCGGTGCCAAAGCCGCGCTTGCGCATTTCGGCAACCGGCGGCCCGGCGCGCTCGCACCATTCGACTTCGGCCACATCCTCGTCCACGCTGTCCCACCGTACAGTGACTGCGCCGCCAGTCACGCTCAGCGAACCATATTTGGCGGCGTTCGTCGCCAATTCATGAAGCGCGAGACCGAATGACAGCGCATCGTTCGGAGCAAGCTCCACATGCGGCCCTTCAATCGTGACCGACTGATCCTTCGATGCGCGAAAGTGCTGCAATTCAGCTTCGATAACAGCCTCAATCGGGATCGTGCCCCAGTCCGAATGGGTCAGCAGGTCATGCGTTGCCGAGAGCGAGCGGATGCGCCCCTCGAGACTGTCGGCAAAGTCATCGAGATTGTCCGTGCGGCGGCGCGTGAGCGAGAGGATCGAGAGCACATTGGCCAAAGTGTTCTTGACCCGGTGATTGAGTTCGCGCGTCAGAAGGTTGCGGATCGAAAGCTGCTCTTCATAAAAGTCCAGCCGCTCGCGATCCTCGAACGCTTGCCGCGTTAGCAGTCGCACCAGCATCATCAGCAGGCTCGCGGTCGCAATCCCGAACAGCAGGGTCAGCATGGACAAAGGCGCCAGTACCGGAGCAGCGGGCGATTTCACCACCATCATCATATCGTGATGGGCGATGGTGACCGGCTGTTCGATCATGTCGCTGCGCGCGCTGTCAACGCCCGTTGCAACCAACAGGTTTTCGGGGTCGGCCGAGCGATCATAAAGCGACACGCCCAATCCCTGGGTGTCGGTCTGGTCAATCGCCGAGGCGAGAAACTCGCCCGTCTGGAACGGGCTGTAAACAAATCCGGTCAAGCGCCGCTCGGCACCGTCGCCGGTGTAGACCGGCATAAATATGACGAAACCCGCCCCGTCGCTGAACCCTTCCTGTTGCAGGACCACCTTACCCGAAGCGGTCGGGCTTTGCTCGCGCACGGCCTGTTCCATCGCCGCCACGCGCACCGGATCGGTGCTCATATCATAGCCGAGGGCGAGTTGGTTGCGCTCAGTATCCGGGTAGATGAAGCTCACCACCACGGATCGCTGCCCCGGGGCATCGGCATCACTTACCTCGGCAAAGCCAAACCCTTCCGCGCCGCGATAATGCGCTTCGATTTCGAATTCGTCGACAAATTCCTGGAGCCCGCGCGAACTAACTTCGTCGAGGCTTGAAAACAAAGCTGCGCCCGCGCGCAGATAGGACGAAAAGCTGGTTCCGCGCCGCTCCAGTTCCGCTGCAATGTTCTGCGCCGAGCGGCTCAGCCGTGCTTTCTCGGACGCGCGGGCATTGCTTTCGATGGCGAACACGCCAATCGCGGTAATCGTTGCAATCGCTAGGAAAATGGCCAGCGGAATCGCGCGCGGATAGGCAACAAGCCAACGCCGTGCTCCGCGGACTTGCGGCGCTTCGGTGAAATTGGCTGCTTGAGTGTTCATTATCCGATTACGTTATTCCCCAGCTTCGGAACAACGCGCAGACCCGTTCGTTCCCTAGTCTCGTGCAACAATCTGCGTGTGCGAAGCATTTGCCGTTTGCGATCCGGCGGTAGGTGATGGGATCAGGATCAAAGGTGATCGGCAACGCACATGGCAACCGACAGAAAATCAGATGGCAAGGAAGGAGCGGGTAAAGACCGCGACAAAACCGAGGCCGACAAAGCCAAGGCGCCCGACTGGGCGGGCGGGCTGAAACAACTTTACGATTCAGTGGTCGAAGAACCGCTGCCCGATTCTTTCAGAGACCTGCTAAGCAAACTCGATGAAAGCGAATCGTCCGACGGAGCAGGGACTGCCTGATGGCGGATGAAAAGCGCCCTGCGCGCACTCCTGCCCAAAAGGCCGATTTCAAGCGCGAATTGACCGAAGTGGTCCCGCATTTGCGCGCTTTTGCGCGGGGTCTATGCGGGCGGCCCGACATGGCCGACGATCTGGTGCAGGAAACAATGCTCAAGGCGTGGGCCGCGCAGGACCGCTTTGAACCGGGCACGTCTATGCGCGCATGGACCTTTGTGATCCTGCGCAATGCCTATCTTACCGATATGCGGCGCAACCGCTTTCGCGGCGAATATGATGAAGGCGTGGCTGAGCGGATCCTGACCGCTCCGGCGGGTCAAGAAGAGCCGCTGCACCTGTCCGACATGCACCGCGCGCTACTGACGCTCCCGCCGGAGCGGCGCGAGGCGTTGTTGCTGGTGGGCGCTGGGGGCTTTTCGTATGAAGAGGCTGCAGAAATCTGCGGCTGCGCTGTGGGCACAATCAAGAGCCGCGTTGGCCGGGCGCGCGCGACGCTCAATTCGATGCTGGCCGATGGCGATATTCCGGATCGCTCGATCGACGATCCCACCGCGCACCGCGCTATTCTCGAAGAACTCGATCAGGTGGCCGCCGGCAAAGGCACCACCAACGCCGACAACTAGTCGCTCTCGTCGCCGGACCCTCGGTCCACCACCGAAGTGACCGCCACATTCATCGTCACATTGGCAAGCGTGCGCATGATGTCGGGAAGCATCTCGACCGCGACCAGCAATGCCAAGGGCTCGATCGGAACCCCCATGGCGAGCGCGATGGGGCCGATGGAGACGATAAAGCTGATCGAGCCGGGCAGGCTGACCGAGCCGATGCTGATAATGACCGCAACGCCGATCCCGACGACGACCAGCGGAATCGCGACGTCGATCCCCGCAAGCGCCGCGACATAGAGCACCACGGCGAGGTTCATCGCCACACTGGTCGAACGGAAGATCGCCACAGCCAGTGGCAGCACAAATTCGCTGGTTCTGGACCGCAGGCCCAGCCGGGTCGAGCTGTCGAGCATGGCGGGCAGGCTGGCGAGCGAGCTTTGGGTGGACACCGCCACCGCCTGAGCCGGAAGCAGGGCCGAGGCAAAGCGCATTGGGCTAACCCCGCCCAGCGCCCATGCGAGCAGATAGGCCAGCACGAGGATAAACCCGCCCATGGCCGAAACAATCACGATGTAATGAGCGAGCGCGGCAAAGGCCCCGCCCCCGCTGCGCAGGCCCACTCCGAACGCCAGCGCCACCACGCCCAGCGGTGCGAGCCACAAGACCCAGCCGATGATCATCAGCATGGCATTGGCAAGCGCGTGGAAGAACCCGAGCAATGTCTCGCTTTGTCTTTCCGGCAGCCGCGAAATCGCAACCGCGAACAATGCGAAGAAGATCGTCAGCGGCAGCATCGCCGTTTCTGCAGCGGCGGCGATCATATTGGGGGCGATCAGCGAAGCGAGGAAGTCGAGCACGCCTGGCACTTGCTGTTCGTCTGTCGGGACATCGGCGAGGAATCCGCTCGCCGCCTCGGGTATCGGAAGAACCTGCAACAGCAATGGCATGGCGAGCGCGGTGAACACGCCCCCTGCGATCAAAACGCCAAACACCAGCACGAGGAAACGCACCGCGGCGGCCCCGGCGCGCGCCGCTGCGATCATCTGCGCAATACCCAGCACCAGCAGGCTAGCGACCAGCGGAATGATCGTCATCTGCAAGGCGCGCAGCCACAGCGATCCGACCAGCGCAACCGTCTCGCGCAGCCATTCGGGCAGTCCCGCCCCTGCCAGCACCATTCCGAGCACAAGGCCGAGGACCAAGGCTACTCCGGTTGCCACCACCGGCAGGCGGATTGTTACGAGTTCAAAGCGTTGCTCGACCGGTGCTTTCGCGTCATCACTTAACAATTGGAAACCCCTGTTTGAGCCGATCTTGCGGTGCTTGCCCTTCCCTTCGCGCGATAACCGCGCCAGAAGCGCCTGACAATTGATAGGTGCGCGCTTCGCAAGAATCGCTGGCCGAAAGACATAGGGGACTATCTGCGACCATGGGACGCAAGTTTTTCGGCACTGACGGGATCAGGGGCCGCACCAATGCAGGGGTTATGACCGCCGAAATCGCCATGCGCGTGGGCCAGGCAGCGGGCAATTATTTTGCGCGCGGCGGGCATCGCCACCGCGTCGTCATTGGCAAGGACACGCGCCTGTCCGGCTATATGATGGAGAGCGCGCTCGTGGCGGGCTTCACCAGCGTCGGCATGGATGTGATCATGACCGGCCCCCTGCCCACCCCCGCCATTGCGCTGCTGACGCGCGAGATGCGCGCCGATCTGGGCGTGATGATCTCTGCCAGCCACAACCTTTTCGCCGATAACGGGATCAAGCTGTTCGGGCCGGATGGATTCAAACTCTCCGACGAAGCCGAAGCCGAAATCGAGGCTCTGCTCGACCAAAAGCCGCAGCTCGCCGCTTCGGAGAATATTGGCCGCGCTCGCCGGATTGACGATGCGCGCGGGCGCTACATCCACGCGATCAAGCAATCGGTTTCCAACGAAGTGCGCTTTGATGGGCTAAAGGTCGTGGTCGATTGCGCCAACGGGGCCGCCTATCAGGTCGCGCCCTCGGCGATCTGGGAATTGGGCGCAGAGGTCATCACGCTGGGCGTCACGCCCAACGGCACCAACATCAATGACGGCGTTGGCTCGACCGCCATTGAGGCACTGCAAGCCAGAGTGGTCGAGGAAGGCGCGCATATCGGGATTGCGCTCGATGGCGATGCCGACCGGCTTATCGTGGTCGATGAAAAGGGCCGCGCGGTCGATGGTGATCAGATCATGGCTCTGATTGCGACGCGGATGAACGAGAAAGGCCTGCTCACCGGCGGCGGCGTTGTCGCGACAGTGATGTCGAACCTCGGGCTGGAGCGCTATCTGGCGACACAGGGCCTGACGCTGGAGCGGACCAAGGTCGGTGACCGCTATGTGCTCGAACGCATGAAATCGGGCGGCTTCAATGTGGGCGGCGAACAGTCAGGGCATATGATCCTGCTCGACCACGCAACCACCGGCGACGGCTCGGTCGCGGCCTTGCGCGTGCTCTCCAGCCTTGTTCGCGAGGAAAAGCCCGCCAGCGAATTGTTGCACATGTTCGACCGCGTTCCGCAATTGCTCAAGAATGTCCGTTATGAAGGCGGCAAGCCGCTCGATGATGCGGGGGTCAAAGCCGCGATTGCCGAAGCGGAAGCCGCTTTGGAAGGCAAAGGCCGTTTGGTCATTCGCGCATCGGGCACAGAGCCGCTGATCCGGGTCATGGCCGAGGGCGACGACGCCGCGCAGGTCGAGCAAGTGGTTGACCGCGTGTGCGACGCGGTGCGCTCGGCGGCTTAGGTAAGCGCGCAATTCAAGGATGAGCAAACCCCCAAAGCACCCCCGCATCCTCGCCATAGCCGGATCGGACTCCTCGGGCGGCGCGGGGATCCAGGCGGACATCAAGACCATCACCATGCTCAGCGGCTATGCGATGACCGCGATCACCGCTGTCACCGCGCAGAACACGCAAGGGGTGCAGGCGGTGGAGACGCTGCCCACGCCTTTCGTGATCGAACAAATCAAGAGCTGCCTCAACGACATTGACGCCGATGCGATCAAGATCGGGATGGTCGGCGGCGCAGAAACCGCCTTGGCCATCGAGCGAGCGCTGGTGGATGCGACCGAGAATATCGTCTTCGATCCGGTGATGGTGGCGACCAGCGGCGCGGTGCTGGCCGATGACGAAACCCGCGCGGCGTTTGGCCGCTTGATGAGCTTTGCGACCGTGGTGACCCCGAACCTGCCCGAATTGGCGGCGCTCACACAAATGCCCTGCGACACCGAGAAGGGCATCGCGGCGGCGGCGGCGTTGCTTCAGGAGCGTTTCGGCTGCGCGGTGTTGGCGAAGGGTGGGCACGCTGAGGGCGACACGGTGACCGACTATCTGTTCGAATCCACCCTCGAACCGGCGGTCTTCACCGACCCGAGGATCGACACGCGCCACACCCACGGCACTGGCTGCACGCTGTCATCGGCTATCGCTACACTGCTGGGGCACGGCCTGATTTTGAGCGACGCGGTGAGGCTGGCGCGGCAATTCGTACGCGAGGCTATCGAGAACGCGCCCGGTTTTGGCGAGGGTTGCGGCCCTCTCGGGCACCAAGCGGTTCGGAATCTGAACTAGCTTTCGAGCTCGTAAAACTGCGCGATATGCGCCCACGCATCCTCTGCGCTTTCGCACCACTTGAACAGGTCGAGGTCTTTCTTCGAGATCGTGCCCTCTTCGGCAATCGCTTCGAAATTGACCACCCGTTTCCAGAAATCCTCGCCGAACAGCAGGATCGGAACCGGCTTCATCTTGCCCGTCTGGATCAGCGTCAGCAGCTCGAAAAACTCGTCAAATGTGCCAAAACCGCCGGGGAACACCGCGACCGCGCGGGCGCGCAGCAGGAAGTGCATCTTGCGCAAAGCAAAATAATGGAAATTGAGCGAGAGATAGGGCGTCACGTAAGGATTGGGCGCTTGCTCGTGCGGGAGCACAATGTTTAGGCCGATGGACTCACCGCCAGCATCGCTGGCCCCGCGATTGGCAGCCTCCATGATCGAAGGACCACCGCCGGAGCACACGACAAACTGGCGCTTGCCATCCTCGATGATGCTCTTTTCGGTGATCATCTTGGCGAGCTTGTGCGCCTCGGCATAATATTTCGCCTTTTCGGCCAGCTTTTGCGCGACCGTCTGTTCAAACTCGGTGCCGTCCTTGGCCGCGTCAATCTTGGCCTGCGCTTCCTCTGGCGAGGGGATACGCGCAGACCCGTACATCACCATGGTCGAACCCACGCGCGCTTCATCCAGCAGCATTTCGGGCTTCAGCAATTCGAGCTGAAACCGCACAGGGCGCAATTCGTCGCGCAGCATGAAATCATGGTCGCGGAACGCCAGTTTATAGGCGGGATGCTCCGTCTGGGGCGTCTTGTCAGGCGCCTCTTCGGCAAAACGGGTTTCTTCGCCTGCGCGATAGAACTTGCGATCGGTAAGGTCTTTATCTGTCATGCAAATGCCCTAGGCGGGCCGCGAGATGCGGGCAAGGCATCAGGTGGATAGCCCTGACATTCTGTGCGGAATTGGCTGGATGCCCCGTGAGGATTCGAACCTCAATTGACGGAGTCAGAGTCCGTAGTCTTACCATTAGACGACGGGGCAATATCCAGTGCTGCGCCGTTGCGAACATGCATCCTGAGCGCAGCGAGCCGCGCATCTAGGTTTGCCTTGCAGTGAGGTCAAGCCTGCTCGCTTGCTCTATCGCCTGCCTTGGGTTACCTTTTGTCACAGGTCCTCGCGCAACAGGGGCGCGAGCGGAAAGAAAGATTGAGTATGGCGGATACTTTTCCGCCGGACACGAACAGAGGTGCTGGTACAAAAAGGGACGTCAAGTCCGGCAAGGTAGCCGATTTTCGCTACAAACCGTCCTCCCAGCACAACGAAACGCAGCGCTCGTGCGAGAATCGCGCGCGCAAAGATGCAGAAACAGCAGGTCCAAAGCGAAACAAAGCGACTGGCGAAGCCGGGGCGCGCGCATCGCGTTTGCCTCCTCGAAGCACGTTCAGATCATCGCGACCAAACGAGGCCTATGCGGCGCTTGACCTTGGCACCAACAATTGCCGCCTGCTGATCGCGCGCCCTTCGGGCAACAAGGATTTCACAGTGATCGACGCCTTCAGCCGCGTCGTGAAGCTGGGCGAGGATCTGGCCAGCACCGGGCGACTGTCCGACGAAGCGATGGATCGTGCGCTCGGCGCGCTGTCGATCTGCGCCGACAAATTGCGCCGCCGCAAGGTCCGGCTCGCGCGCTCGGTCGCCACTGAAGCATGCCGCCGTGCCGAAAACGGCCCCGCCTTTATCGAGAGGGTGCGGCGGGAAACCGGCATCGCGCTCGACATTATCAGCGCCGAAGAAGAAGCGCGGCTCGCCGTTCTTGGCTGCCATATCCTGCTAGAACAAGGTGATGGACCTGCGGTCATATTCGATATCGGCGGAGGATCGACCGAGCTGGTGCTGGTCGAACCGAGCGGCAAGGTTCCACGCATCCTCGATTGGCAGAGCGTACCATGGGGTGTGGTCTCGCTGACCGATACTGTGGGAACCAGCGAAGGCGATGAGGCCGCACGGATCGCCCGATATGCCGAAATGCGACGGGTGGTGAGCGAAAGCTTCGCGCCGTTTGCCGAACGGATTGCCGACGCGGCCGGGCACGAGGATATTCGCTTGCTGGGCACCAGCGGCACAGTCACGACTTTGGCGAGCCTGCATCTTGAGCTGCCGCATTATGACCGCAAAGCGGTCGACGGGCTGATTGTACCCTCGCAATCTATGCGCCGGATAAGCGAAGATTTGTCGCATATGTCGCCCGAGCAGCGCAGCGAGTTGCCCTGTATCGGGAATGACCGTGCTGATCTGGTGGTAGCCGGATGCGCGATCCTCGAATCGATCCTCGATCTGTGGCCGGCGCAGCGGCTGGGCGTGGCGGATCGCGGGATTCGCGAAGGCATATTGCGCAGTCTGATGGCCGCCGAGCGTCAGAGCGAGCGGGCGCTGCAAGCCTTGCATGACAGCCGCGCCAGTAAGCCGAGCGATTGAAGCGCATGCCATGAGCCGTTCGGGCCGCAATCCAGATCGACGGGTCAAGACCGCGAAAAAGCGCACCGCGTCGCAGGTCCGCTGGCTCGAGCGGCAGTTGAATGACCCCTATGTCAAACAGGCCAAGGCCGACGGGTATCGCAGCCGCGCTGCCTATAAGCTGATCGAGTTGGATGAACGCTTCGGACTGATCAAGGGAGCGAAGCGTGTGGTCGATCTGGGCATTGCGCCGGGCGGCTGGAGCCAGGTTGTGCGCGCGCGGTCACCCAAGGCCGCGGTGGTGGGGATCGACCTGTTGCCGACCGAGCCGATTGAAGGCGTCACGATTTTCGAGATGGATTTCATGGACGACGATGCGCCAGCCGCTTTGGAAGAGGCGCTGGGCGGTCCGCCCGATCTAGTCTTGTCAGACATGGCGGCGAACACCGTCGGGCATAAACAAACCGATCACCTGCGCACTATGGCGCTGGTCGAAGCAGGGGCGTGGTTTGCGACCGAAACGCTCGAAAAAGGCGGCGCATTTGTGGCCAAAGTGCTGGCGGGCGGGACCGATACCGAGCTTCTCGCTTTGCTCAAACAGCACTTTACGAGCGTGAAACACGCAAAGCCACCGGCGAGCCGCAAGGGCTCATCGGAGTGGTATGTCGTGGCTCAGGGGTTCAAAGGCCGCAGCTGAGGCGAACAGCCCGCGCGACACAGAACGGTTCTTAGTCCGACTCAGCTTCGGCGGTTTCTTCCGAGGTTTCCTCGGCGACGTTCTGCTCGGCTTCGGCGGTCGCTTCTTCTTCGGCGTTTGCTTCTGCTTCTTCGGATTCCGCGACTTCTTCGCCCTCAGCGGGTGCTTCGGCTTCGGGTTCAGGCATCGGCGGAGCACCGCCATTGGCTGCGAGATACACCATCAGGTTGGCGCGATCTTCAGGCTTTGAAAGACCGGCAAAGCTCATCGAGGTGCCTTCGATAAAGCCGCGCGGGCTGGCGAGCCATGCGTCCATGTTCTCCCAAGTCCACTCCCCGCCTTTGCCGGACAGTGCGCTCGAATAACCGAAGCCGGGCGCGTTTGCGCCGATGCCCTTGCCCATCACCCCGTAAAGGCCCGGACCAACGCCGTTCGCGCCGCCTTGGGCAATCTGGTGGCAGGCCTGACACTTTGCGAAGACCTTCTCGCCCGCTTCCGGCGTCGCAGAGGCAAGCAGGACCGCAAGGCTTGGCCCGGCATCGGCGCCTGCATCATCTTCAGGTGCCTCAATCAGGTAACCCATCTTTTCAGCCTCAAGCTCTTCCGGGTCGTAGCCGTGGAAGTACTTGTCGCTGAGCACTGAAAGTCCAAGCGCAACCACGCCCGCAAACAGCACCCACCCGGCGGCGGTGTTGAACAGTGTGCCTTCGCTCGCGTCAGCGGCAGGCGTCGATCCCGAAGAGTTGTCCTGAGTCATCCCAGTGCCCCATTAGTGTCGGCTTTGCCTTCGCGCAAGACTGATCGCGACATCATTCGGTGCACAGAACGCAACAAGGCTTGCCGCCTGTCGATAGCCGCTTTAGCACGCGCTTAATATGCGAAGTTTCCCCGGTCCTGCACTCGAAATTGTCGATCAAATGCGCGCTGCTGCGGAGGCGGAGCCCGAGCGGGCGATTGCCTTTCAGGGATCGCCGGGCGCCAATTCACATCGCGCCGCCACCGAAGCGCGGCCCGAAGCCCTGCCCCTGCCCTGTTTCAGCTTCGAAGATGCGCTTGACGCGGTGAAGGATGGCCGCGCGGGTCAGGCGATCATCCCGATCGAAAATTCACAGCACGGCCGCGTTGCCGACATTCACTTCCTGCTGCCTGAAAGCGGGTTGGCGATAGTGGGCGAGTATTTCATGCCGATCCATCACGCGCTGATGGGGGTTGGCTCCGGCCCTTTCGAGGCAGCATACAGCCATCCTCAGGCGCTCGGCCAGTCGCGGTTTTTCCTGCGGCGGCGCAATATCGTCCCGCTCAGCTATGCCGACACTGCGGGCGCGGCGGCGCATGTGGCCGAGCGCGGCGACCCGAAAATCGGAGCCATCGCGCCTGCCATTGCAGCTGAATTGTACGGGCTGGAAATCGCCGAGCGCCATGTCGAGGACAGCGACGACAATATGACTCGCTTCGTCATCCTCGCCGACCAGCCGACCTTTTTGACCACCGATCCCAACGCCACGACGATGACCACCTTCGTGTTTGAAGTGAAGAACATCCCCGCCGCGCTTTACAAAGCCATGGGCGGGTTCGCGACCAACGGCGTCAATATGACCAAGCTGGAAAGCTATCAGCAGGGCACCAGCTTTTCCGCCACGCGCTTTTACGCCGATATTATAGGTGCGCCCGGCGATCCGGCAGTTGACCGCGCGCTGGAAGAATGCGCTTTTCATTCCAAGGAATTGCGCGTGCTGGGCACCTATCCGCAGGCCCGCGCACGCGGATAATCGGGCCTGACGCCTCTGGCCCATCAATGCGGTGTTGCGCCGCCGCATGAGGCATGCCACCACTTCACTTTGCATGACCAACGCAGTGCGTCCTCCAGCGACCGGTTCGAACCGTACCGATGCTCCCGCAGCTCCCGAGAGCTGGCGCGAGCTGCGCGGCGATGATGCGATCCAGTTCGAAGAGGTCGAAATCCCCACGCTAGAGCCGGAGGAACCCGGCTGGTTCGCCGAGATGATTCAATCGGTGCTCGATTTTCTGGCCGACATCTTTGCGCCAATCGGAGAGGCACTGGGCCTATCTTGGCCGGTTTTGCAGTGGGTCTTGCTTGGTCTGGCGGTGCTGTTTGCGGCCTTCCTGATTTACAGGATGCTGGGTCCTATGGGGCTCTCGCCCAATGCTGGCGACGATGCCGACGAAGTTGAGGAGTGGGTGCCAGACAAAGCCGAAAGCCTCGCGCTGCTCGAAGATGCTGACAGATTGGCCGCAGAGGGCAAGTTCGACGAAGCTACGCATATGCTGCTTAAGCGCAGCGTCAATCAAATCGCCACGGCGCGGCCCGACTGGGTCGAGCCATCAAGCACCGCGCGCGAGCTGGCGGCTTTGCCAGCCTTATCGAGCAGAGCGCGAGGCGCTTTCGAAGTGATCTCGCAGCGGGTCGAGCGCAGCCTGTTCGCGCTGAGCGCTCTTGATCGCAGCGATTGGGAGGCGGCGCGCGCGGCCTATGCGGACTTCGCACTGGTAAAAATCGAAGATGCCCGAGCCGGCGGAGGCGCAGCATGAGCGGCGCGGGAACCACCGGCGTGCAACGCGGATCACCATTCAGCCGGTGGGCAGTTCTCGGCATGGTTGTGATCGGCTTTATCGCCTTTATCGCCATGCTTTATTTCCTGAGCGTGGGCGACACCGGCGATGACTCCAACAATGGTGGCGGCCATGCCGGAGCCAATGGCCTGAATGGATATTCGGCGCTGACGAAGCTGGTCGAGGCGGAGGGGTACACCGTCATCCGCTCGCGCGAGGAAAGCGGTCTCGACACGCCCGGCCTGCTGGTGGTGACTCCGCCCGCTATGTTCGATGCCGACGATTTGGACCAGCTTTTGCGGCGGCGCGCTTACACCGGGCCGACTATGGTGATCGTGCCCAAATGGTTCACCTATGGCTTTGGACCGGGCACGCCGGCGGACATCAGAGCCAAGGTAAAAGACGGCTGGGTGCAGCTTGGCGGCGCATCCACGCCCGACTGGCTCGAGGAATTGGGCGCGCCATACACCATCGAAGCGGAGACTGTGCCCGATGGAGATTCTCCGCTCGAAGCGATTGAGGCGGCGATTGAAGAGGCCGATGGCGGGGATGAGGCAGCCGCCGTACCACCGCCGATTGTGATGGCCGACCCCGAGCCGCTTGAGCCGGGCACTTGGGCCGGCTTTCAAAGCACTGGTACGCTGCCCACCGGGCGGGTGAGCGGTGCGAAGGCTGAAGACTGGCAGAAGGTCCTCGTCGTCGATGGCGACACCCGCGCGCTCGCTTTGCAGATGCAGCTGGGCGAGGAATATGATCCCGAGCCGGTCACTTTCGTGATTGAGCCGGACCTGATGAACAATTATGGCCTGTCCGATGGAGACCGCGCCGCGCTCGCCCTGAAACTGATTGAAGATGCCGGTTACGGGCGCGAGGATTCGGTGACATTCGATCTAACGCTCAATGGTCTGGGCGGGACGGTCAATCTGCTGACGCTGGCATTTCGCCCGCCCTTCCTCGCCGCGACCCTGTGCCTTATCCTCGCACTGCTGATCGTCGGCTGGCGCGCGTTCAAGCGCTTTGGTCCACCCGTGGCGAGCGGCCCTGCAATTGCTTTTGGCAAGTCGCGGCTGGTCACCAATGGCGCGGCGCTGATCCTGCGGGCGCGGCGGCTGGGGCTGCTGGCTGACCCCTATGCCGATCTGTCCGCGCGGCGGCTGGCCGATGCGCTGGGTCTGGCCAAGCCCGACCCCGAGGCGATCGACGCCGCCTTGCGCATAAGACTGCCGCAGGAAGAACCCTACACAAGGCGCGCACAGCGATTGCGCGCGGCCAACACACCATCCGATATCCTCCGCGCCGCGCAGGCGCTCAAGGAGCTTGAAGGGAAGCTGAGCAAATGAGCACCAATCCGAATGAAACAGGCAGCATGAGCCTCGATGAATTGCGCGCGCTAGCCGATGCAATCCGCGCCGAAGTGGCCAAAGCGATTGTCGGTCAGGACGAATTGGTCGACCAGATGCTGGTCGCCTTGGTGAGCGAGGGGCACGTCCTGCTCGAAGGGCCTCCGGGCACCGCCAAGACCTTCCTCGCCAACAGCTTTTCGACCGCTCTGGGCCTCGATTTCGGGCGCATCCAGTTCGGTGATCGCCGGCCGCTCCGCGGGCGTGCCCGGCCGGTGGCGATGCAGCGTTCGCCATCGGGCTC
>JBCCOF010000016.1:0-28998 GCA_039025455.1 Pseudomonadota bacterium
GGAAGTTTGTGCTGAGCACAGCATAGCCGCGATTGGCGAGCATTTGGTGCGCAGAGTTGAAGCCGTAATCGTCGCGCGCCCACGGGCCACCATGGACCAGCAGCACCATCGGGACGGGTTTATCGGGACGGCCATCGCCATTGCTGTCGCTACCCACAGGAAGCGTCAGGTATGATGGCAGCGTGAGCCCGTCGCGACTCTTGATTTCAATGCCCTGCATCGGCTGCAGCGGCATGCCGGCCAGCTCTGGGCGGGCGGTGTAAAACGGGGTCAGCGTGGCTGCCTTGCGATCATAGATAAAGGTTGATGAAGGCGCGGTCAGCGGGTCGTTCCAGACAATCCAGGTCGTGTCGTCCTCGGTCCGGCTGGAGATGCCGAAATCGCCCTCAAGCCGTTCGCCGAGCCAATCGAGCGAAGCCTTCAGGTCTTCGTCCATCGCGACCCATTCGTTTTTAAGGTAATTGACCGAATAGGCTTGAACTTCGCCGGTCTTGGTGTCGCGGATCGTTCCGCCAAGGTCGGCTTTGTCATCTTCCGCGATCAGCGTCTTTTCGCCGGTCGCGGTGTCCTGCGCGTAGAGTGCGGCCGTGTTGCGACCGCGGCTGTCGATCCAGTAGAGGATGGAACCATCGGTGGTGTAGCCCGCCGGGTTGGTGGTCAGTGAATCTTCCAGTGCGGTGGATTCGAATGGCTCTTCTTCAACCTTGCCGTCAACGAAATTGAAGTAATCCGTACCGCCTTCGGCATTCTGGCGCAGCGCCATTCGCAAGCTCAGCGTGTCATCGGCCAGAAAGCCCGCATAGCCATCGTTCTGATAGACCATCGACAGCAGGCCGGTGTTGAGATCGAGCATATGCACGTCGTGGAATTGCGGGTTGCGATTGTTCAGCCCGACGAGGATCTTGTCCTTGGTCGTCTCGGATGCCCCCACGATCTGAACGCGGGTGTTTGAGAACGGCGTCATCAGCTTCTCTTCGCCGCTTGCTACATTGATCATGTAGAGCAGGAAGTTTTCATCGCCGCCTTTGTCCTGAATATAGCCGACGCTCTTGCCATCGGGCGACCAGAAGTGATCGCGGATCGGGCGGTCGGTGGCGGACGTGATGGCCTTGGCAGCGTCGACATTGTCGCGCGGTGCGATCCAGATGTTCAGCACGCCATCCTTTGGCGCGAGCCAGCTGAGCCATTTGCCATCCGGGCTAAGCCGCCCTTGCGCTTTGGTCGGGTTGCCGAACAAAGCATCGCGCGGAATGATCGGGGCGGCTTCGGTTTGTGCGGTCATTTTTGCTCCGGATGTCGCATGGGTGTCGGCGTTGGCATTTGCGCCGGTGCCTGTGTTTGAATTTGCAAGAGCCAGACCTGGCAGGGCAAGCGCCCCGGCAGCGGCGGTGGTAAACAGCAAACGGTTGGTCATCGAAAAAAGCGACATGGCCTTTATCCTCTCCAGTTCAAGGCGGTTGAATAATGCAGGTGTATTGCGCGCACACTACGCCTTTGACAAAGACTCGCAAGTCCGGTTCGTCGAACAGGAGATGCGGTTGGTGGGGGTTGGGCCGCGCGTCTAAAGCGCCGGATTGGCGTAATAATGCCAAGTGAAGATCGCCATGGGACCGCGATGGGGCCTCCATTGCTCGCCGATTTCGCGAAGTTCCTTTTCCTTGGGGCGTTCGTCGAGTTCCAGCAAGCGCTTCACACCTTCCTGAACCGCCAGATCACCGGCGGGCCACATATCGGCGCGGCCTTCAGCGAACAGCAGATATATTTCTGCCGACCAACGCCCGATCCCCATAATGCGGGTGAGTTCCGCGATGGCCTCTTCATCGTCTTTGGGCAGAGCATCGAAGTCCAGTTCACCCGCATCGACCAATTCGCACAGCGAGCGTGCATAACCTTGCTTCTGGCGCGAAAGGCCGCAGGCGCGCAAAGTGTCGAAATCGCGTTTGAGGATACAGGCGGGGGTGAAGTCCTCGCCCACTTCCGCGATCAGCTTGTTCCACATCGAACTTGCCGCTGCGACCGAGACCTGTTGACCGACAATGGTGCGCAGCAGCGTCTTGTATCCCCTCTCGCGCAGGCGCGGTTCGGGATAGCCAACCCGCTGCAATTGCTCGGCCACCCGCGCATCCTTTTGCGCCAGCGCATCCAGCCCCGATTGAATTTGTGCTGCGGTCAGCCCCACGGTCTCTCCACCTGTCTTGCCTTGACGTGCGGAACGTCCTAGCAGCGCGGCGGTTGAACCGATAGCGCGTCTCTTGCGTTCAAAGATACGAAAAGGAAGCCCACCCCATGCCCAAGCTGGTCGTCACCAATCGCGAAGGCGAGACGAGCGAAATCGACGTCGAAAACGGCCTGACCGTGATGGAAGCCATCCGCGATAATGGCTTTGACGAACTTCTGTCGCTTTGCGGTGGGTGCTGTTCATGCGCGACTTGCCATATCGTTGTCGACGAGACGGCTGGCGCAAGTTTGCCGGAGGTCAGCGAAGACGAGGACGATCTGCTTGAATCGAGCGATCACCGCGTCGAGGGATCGCGTTTGGCGTGCCAGATCCCGTTCACCGATGATCTCGATGGCCTCAAAGTGACTATCGCACCGGAAGATTAATGTTGTTTGCGAGGGGCCGTTTCACTGCCTAAATCGCTCGCATGAACATCACCCAACCCATTGGCGACACGCTCGCCCTAATTGGCAACACTCCGCTGGTCCGCCTGGCCGGACCAAGTGAGGCTGCCGGCTGCGACATCTGGGGCAAATGCGAATTTGCCAATCCCGGTTCCAGCGTGAAGGATCGCGCGGCGCTTTACATGATCCGCGACGCAGAGGAACGCGGCGAGTTGAAGCCCGGCGGGACCGTGATCGAAGGCACTGCTGGCAACACCGGTATCGGAATTGCGCTGGTTGCCAACGCGCTTGGCTACAAGACGATCATCGTCATGCCGGACAACCAGTCCAAGGAAAAGATGGACACGTTGCGCGCGCTCGGTGCCAAGCTCGTGACCGTTCCGCCGACCAAATACTCCGATCCGTGCCATTTCCAGCATGTCTCGCGCCGCATGGCCGAGGAAACCGAAGGCGCGATCTGGGCCGGACAGTTTGACAACACCGCCAATCGTCGTGCGCATATCGACGGGACGGCGCAAGAGCTGTGGGAGCAGACTGGCGGCAAAATTGACGGCTTCACCTGCGCGGCGGGCACTGGCGGGACGATTGCAGGCGTCGGCATGGCGCTGAAAGAGAAAAATCCCGACGTGCGCATCGCGTTGACCGATCCGCATGGTGCCGCGCTGTACAATTACTACGCGAATGGCGAGCTCAAAGGCGAGGGATCGTCTGTCGCCGAGGGTATCGGACAGGGCCGCATCACCGCCAATCTCGAAGGCGCACCGATCGACACGCAATTCCGCATTTCCGATGAGGAAGGCATGGTCTGGGTCGAGCGGTTGCTGCGCGAGGAAGGGCTTTGCCTCGGCCTGTCCTCCGGCATCAATGTCGCAGGCGCCATCGAGCTGGGCAAACAATTGGTGGCCGAGGGGCGCGAAAACCCGCAGGTCGCGACGATCCTGTGCGACACCGGTTTTCGCTACCTTTCGACGCTATACAACGCCGAGTGGCTGGCCTCTAAAGACCTGCCTGTGTTTGACTGGCTGGCGCAAGAGGACTCGGACGGCTAAACAGACTAAATGGCAGACCGCACACTCTTCAAACGACCGACACCCGGTGGCGATCCGGCGCAAGGTGAGGACAAGGCTGCACCCGAGCACGCGCCGCTGGGCGGGACAAATGCCGAAGCGATGCAGCGCTTGCAAATCGGCATTTTCGGACTGTTTTCGATGGTCATGGTGGTCGGCATTGCGACGGTGATTTCCAATCGCGCGCAGATCGCCGAGGAAACCGCAGTGCCCGATGCGGCCGCGACAGCAGAGCCGGATGATACCACAACACAATCCGATCCTCTGATCGATGCGGGCGTGGTGCCCGATATTCCGGAAGAGACGGTCGAGGAGCCGGAAGCCGAACCGACTTCGGTCCCCGATATCGGCGAAACCGACGGACCTGCGAGGCCGCGAACAGGCGATCAGAGTGAAGCGCCTTAATCTGGCACTGGCGGGGCTGGCGGCTTTCATCCTGACAGCCTGCGGAGCGCCGCAAGACCCAGCGCAAGCAAAAGCCGAACCGGCAGCCAAAGCGGATAACCCAGCACCTGCGCCCGACGCTCCTGTGCTGGGCTTGATGACGAGTCTGCCGCTTTACTGGCCGCTTGGCGCAGACTTCGCCGATCTCGCTTCGGGAGATGCCGAGCGGCCATGGCAGCGCGTCGCGATTGAGCGCCGCTACCGCATCGAGCCGCTCGACACGCTGTCCCCCATCGCCGCGCTCGATGCCGATCAACCAGCGACCGATCCCTTGGCCAGTCTAGAGCGGCTTGCAGTGATCCAGCCGCGCGGTCTTACGCCGTCGGACAATGTTGCGCTCGACAATTGGGTGCGGGCAGGGGGACATTTGCTGCTGGTGCTCGATCCGATGCTTACCGGCGAATATGAAGCACCGCTGGGCGATCCGCGCAGGCCGATCGATGCTGCGCTGATCCCGCCGGTGGTGAAACGCTGGGGGATGGAAATTACATTCAATGATATGCAGGGCGGCGACTTCGGAGAACTACCGCTGAACGCAGGCTATATCTGGCTGGCTCAATCCGGTGTGATAAAACGCGAGCAAACCCCTGAAACATCGTGCGATTTGTCGCTCGGCGATGTGATCGCGCAATGCCGTGTGGGCAAGGGCAGGGTAACGCTGCTGGCCGACGCTGCTTCCTTCGAGCATACGCTCGACGAATTTGAAAATGCGCGCACGAAAGAGCCGCCGCTGCTCAACGTCCTCGATTTCGCGTTCTTTACCGGGCTTGAGGGCGACATTCCCATGCCCGAATCTCCGGCGCAATGAGCCGGTTCGGGGAAATCGCGGGAAAGATGCGGGATTGGCCGGGTCAGAGCGGGGATTTCGACCGCTGGACAGCGGGAATCGCGGGGAATATAAGGGTTCTGACGGGTAATGCTAAAGATCCAACGCGGCGAACCCGTAGTTTTACCGAGGGTTGTGAGGAGAAGAAAATAAAATAAAACAGGAACTTGCGTTGTTTTCCCGCAATTTCCCGTAAAAACCCCTTCCATCCCGCGTCCTTCCCAGATAATACCGTCTTCCATCAAACATGCCTGTTTGTGCTGTGCCGCCGTTCTCGGTCGGCGCGTTGCCCTCGCTCGCGCGGGCGCGACGGCGCGAATGGCGTGTCTTTCGGGGAAGGCCGGCCCGCCGGGTTCTGGCCAGAGGAGAGTTGAAGGGGACTAAGCAGCGTGTCTGCGTTTGAGGGATATAGCGGTTATGCCTATTCGCCATCGGGCGATAAGGGCCGCTTTGCCCTGCCTCCGACGCTGCGCAAAGAAGTCCGCGATAGCTCCGACGACAACGCCATCCTCTGCCTTGCGGCGCATGAGGATATGGACTGTCTGGTCGGCTTTGGCCTCTCGCGCATTCCCAAACTCCACGCCCAGCTCGAACGCGAGGAAGAGCGCGCGATCCGGCTTGGCCAGACCGATTTCAATCCCGAGATTCGCGGACAGCAATTATTCGGATTTGAGCGTCTGCCCTTCGATGCGAGCGGTCGTTTCGTGATGCCCGAATATCTGCGCGATCTGGGTCAGGTCGATAGCGGCCTGTTCTTTCAGGGCGCGGGCGATTTCTTTTTCATCTGGAACCCCGATGTGCTCGCCACCATGGGCTCCGGCTTCAAGGTCGCCCGCGCTGCATGCGTTAAACTGGTAGCCGAAGCGCAGGCTAAGGCGGCGAAGAAGGGGGGCAGCAAATGAGCGCCCCGCATGTCCCCGTGCTTCTCGACGAAGTCATCAAGGCGATTGCGCCAAAACCCGGCCTTCACGTGGTCGATGCGACCTTTGGTGCGGGCGGCTATTCCGAAGCGCTCCTGCAAGGCGGCGCGCGTGTCTACGCTTTTGATCGCGATCCCGATGCAATGCGAGATGGCGCCGGAATGGTGGAAGCGCATGGTGGAAAGCTGTCGCTGCATCAGCGCCGCTTTTCGGAAATGGCAGAGGAGCTGACCGCGCTTGGCGTGCCGCATGTTGATGCGGTGGTGATGGATATTGGCGTCAGCTCGATGCAGCTCGACCAAGGCGAGCGCGGCTTTGCGTTCTCGCATGACGGCCCGCTCGATATGCGGATGGGACAGGACGGCGAGAGCGCTGCTGATTTCCTTAATTCGGCAGACGAAGCGGCCATCGCCGATGTACTGTACGAATATGGCGAGGAGCGCCAGTCGCGCCGCGTCGCGCGCGCTATCGTCGCCGCGCGTCCTCTGGAAACAACGGGAGAGCTGGCCCGCGTGGTGCGCCGCGCACTCGGGCACAAGCCGCACGACAAGAAAGATCCGGCGACCCGCACCTTTCAGGCGGTGCGCATCCATATCAACGACGAGTTAGGCGAATTGCGCGCTGGCCTCGCTGCCGCTGAAGCTCTGCTGCGCGAAGGTGGTGTGCTTGCCGTTGTCAGCTTTCACAGCCTCGAAGACAGGATTGTGAAACGCTATTTACGCGAAGCCTCGGGCGCAGGCCGCGCTGTGTCGCGCCACCTTCCCGGCGAGATGCCCGGCCCGGCGCCTGTGTTCACCAGCGTTTCCAAAGCGATCCGCCCCGGCGAGGCAGAGATCGAGCGCAACCCGCGCGCGCGTTCTTCGATCCTGCGTCACGCCATCCGAACCGAAGCTCCAGCCAGAGGAGAAGCAGCATGATGGTCACCGGTTCACGCATGCGCCAGATCGGCTGGATCGCGTCGCTCGGTCTGTGCCTGGGCATCTTCATCATCCTCAGCTTCAACGTCCACGCGGTCAAAAGCGAGGTGTTGCTGGCCGAGCGCAAGATCGTGCAATTGAAGCGCGAGACGCTGCTGCTCGAAACCGAATTTCAAACGCGCGCGAGCCAGCGTCAGCTGGCCAATTGGAACTCGCTCGAATTCGGGTTCGAAGCGCCGCGTGCCGATCAATATGTCGATGGGGAGCGCCAGCTGGCCAAGCTCGGCCAACCGCTTTCACCCGATGCACCCGCGCCGATCCGTGTGGCGCGGGTCGACCTTGCCGATGCGAGCGGCAGCAGCCAATCGGCTGGACAGCGCAAGGACATGGTGTCGCCCTTGACCGGTGAGCCGATCACTCTCGCCTCGGTTGATGCAGAGGCCGATGCAGGCGCAACCTTCACCGAAGCCTTTGGCGAGATGCTGCTCGAAGCGTCGCCAATTGCCACCGCGCAAGCCACCGAGGTGAACGAGTGACAGCTTACACTGCCGCCACCTCTGTGCCCGTCGGGCGCGTTCAGATGGTGCATCTGCGTTATCAGTCGCTTTCGACTGCGCGCTGGCGGGTGCTTTGGATCGCTCTTGTTTTTGCGGTCGTTGCTGCGCTTGCCATCTTGCGGGTTGGCTATATCGGCTTTGCCGGAGAGGCCCGCGCAAGCAGCAGTTTGGCCGAGCAATTGCTGCCCCCGCGCGGCGAGATTACCGACCGCAACGGTGCACCTCTGGCCCGCGCATTTCCGGCCTATGCCTTGTGGTTTGATCCCAAGGCTATGGGTGACGATGGCTCTCCATTGGTGAAATCACCCGAAGAAGTGGCAAGCAAACTCTCCGCGATTTTTCCGGATATGGACGAAACAAAGACTGCTCGGCGGCTGGCATCAGGGCGTCAGGGCTATCTGCGTCGCCGCGTCCTGCCCGAGGACGCCAATAAAGTCTTCGAACTGGGCGAAATCGCGCTGCAATTCCCGCAGGAGAATGACCGGCACTATCCGCAAGGCAGCTTGGCGGCTCATATCCTTGGCTATGTGGTCGAAGGTGAGGGCGGGCGTCTGGGTATGGAACAGGTGCTCAATTCTCAGTTGAGCGATCCTGAGACGCGCTCAGAGCCGGTTGCGCTGTCGATTGATGTGCGCGCGCAAGGGGCGCTTGAAGAAGAACTGCGGCGCGGCATGCTGGCAACCAATGCTATCGGTGCAGCGGGCATTGTGCTCGATGTGGATACGGGCGAAGTGATCGCGCTTGCCTCGCTGCCCGAATTCGATCCCAATATTGTGGGTGCGAGCGGCGCTCCCAATGAGTTCAACCGCGCGACCAATGGCGTCTACGAGCTTGGCTCAACTTTCAAACCGCTCAGCATCGCGGCGGCTATTGATGCGGGAGTGGTGCAGGATCTTAGCAAGCGCTGGGACGCGACCAATATCGAACTGGCCGGGCGTAAAATCCGGGATTTGCACCCCAAGGGCGCGACTTTGAATGTGCCGCAAGCGCTGGTCTATTCGTCCAACACTGTGACTGCTCGGGTGGCGGACAAGCTGGGGGCGGAACGCCTGCGCCAGACCATGATTGATCTGAACATGGATTCGCGCCCCTATATCGATCTGCCCGCACGCGGGCATCCGATCTGGCCCAAAGGCAAATGGTCGCGGCTGACCAATATGACGGTGAGCTATGGTCACGGCTTTGCGGTGACGCCGCTGCACCTGGCCAATGCCTATGCGGCGATGGTCAATGGAGGCATCTGGCGTCCAGCGACTTTGAAGAAGCTGGAGGCGGATGAGATTCCGCGCGGGCGGCGTGTGTTCAAAGCCTCGACGTCCTCGCGCATGCGGCAATTGCTGCGCATGATTTCGCTCTACGGCACCGGGCGCAGCGCTGATGCAAAGGGATATCGCGTGGGTGGCAAAACCGGCTCGGCAGAGAAAGCGCGCAAAGGCGGCTATGCAAAGACCGCCCTGATTTCCTCCTTCGCGGCGGCGTTCCCGCTCGACAAGCCACGCTATGTCGTGGTTGCCATGCTGGACGAGCCGCGTGGGACGAAAGCCTCGCAAGGGCAGCGTACCGCCGCGTTCAACGCTGCGCCGGTGGTCGGGCGGCTTGTCCCGCGCATCGGCCCGATGCTGGGCGTGCGGCCAGACGAAAACCGCGATGTGGACATCAGCGATCTGCGTTACCTGGTGGGGGGCAAATGAAGCTCGCTGGTCTGATCGAGCGCGCTGGACTCACCGAGATCGACGCCCGAGATGCGGCTGTTGACGCCACAGTCACCGGCTTTGCAATCGATCACCGCAAGGTCGCGCCCGGCACCGTGTTCGGCGCGTTTCGCGGGGCGAAGTTCAACGCCGAGGATTTCATTCCCGATGCCATAGAGGCAGGCGCGGTCGCGGTGGTTGCTTCCTTGCAAGCCGAGGTTTCGGGCGCGGTGCATATCGCAAGCGACGAACCCCGCCGCACCTTCGCGCAGCTTGCCGCGCGGTTCTTCACCCCTGTCCCCGACACCATCGTCGCGGTCACCGGCACCAACGGCAAAACCTCGACCGCCGAAATGACCCGCCAGATCTGGCGCATGTGCGGCGAGCGCGCGGCGAGCATCGGCACGCTGGGCGTAACCACGCCCGATGGCAGCATTTCAACCGGGCTGACCACTCCGGATATCGTCACATTCCTATCGAATATGAGCGGGCTGGCGCGCGAAGGTGTGACCCATGTCGCCTACGAAGCCTCCAGCCACGGCCTTTCGCAATTCCGCAATGAAGGCCTGCGCGTTGCCGCTGGTGCCTTCACCAATTTCAGCCGCGACCATCTCGATTATCACAACACGATGGACGAATATTTTGCGGCCAAGATGCGCCTGTTCGACGAAGTGGTCGAAGCTGGTGCGCCAGCAATCATTTGGGACGGCGGGGACAGTAGCGAGTGGACCCGCCGCGCCATCGAGCACGCAACATCCCGAAACCTGCGTGTTCGTACAGTGGGCGAGCGAGGCGAGTTCCTCCGCCTCGCCGCCCGCGAGGCGACCCAATTGGGGCAGACCCTGACCGTCGAATATGAGGGCGCGCAAAAGACCATCAAGCTGCCTTTGATCGGAGCCTATCAGGCGGCGAACGCTCTGTGCGCAGCTGGATTGGCGATTTCGACCGGTGCGGATGCCGGGCAGGTGTTTGACGCGGTGGGACGCTTGCAGCCAGTGCGCGGGCGGCTTGAGCGCGCAGTGATCACGCCGGTCGGCGCGCCCGTCTATGTCGATTATGCCCACACTCCTGATGCGCTCGAAGCGGCGATTGCGGCTTTGCGCCCGCATGTGGCGGCGGACCGGGGCGGAAAACTGATCGTGGTGTTTGGCGCAGGCGGAGACCGCGACACTGGCAAGCGAGCGCCGATGGGTGAGGTCGCAGCGCGGGCAGCTGACGTGGTTGTAGTGACCGACGACAATCCGCGCGGTGAAGACGCCGCAGCAATCCGCGCCGCGATTATGCAGGGCGTCGAGGGAACCGGGCGCAGCAATGCGACAGATCTTGGAGGGCGGCGCGAAGCCATTGCCGCCGCCACCGCGCAAGCTAGTGCGCATGACATCATCCTCGTGGCGGGCAAAGGCCATGAGCAGGGACAGATAATCGGGGCTGGAGATTCTATGCGGGTTTTGCCGTTTGACGATGTGCAGGTGGCGCGCGAATGCGCTGCAGACACGGCACAAGCTACCAGTGAACGAGGCGCCGCGTGAACGCTCCGAAATCTGCAACCAGCATGCTCAAATCATGGCCTATAGATGCGCGCGATGCGTTGCCATTGGCGCTGTGGTCTTCGCACGAGGTCGAGGCTGCTTGCGGTGGCACAGCGTCCCACGCTTTTCAGGCGGCAGGCGTCGAAATTGACTCGCGCGATGTGCGTCCCGGCGATCTGTTTATCGCGCTCAAGGGCGAGGCGATGGACGGGCACAAATTCCTGCCACAGGCCTTTGCTGCCGGAGCTGTCGCCGCGATCACCGATCGTCCGGTCGATTTCCCGCACGTGCTGGTCGAGGACACAACCAAGGCTCTGCACGATCTCGCCCACGCTGCGCGGACACGCGGAGCATCGGTGCGGATCGGCGTGACGGGTTCGGTCGGGAAAACCGGCGTCAAAGAGGCGATCTTCAACGCGCTTGACCGCACCAGTCGCGGCGCGGCGCATCGCAGCGTGCGCAGCTACAACAACCATGTCGGTGTCCCGCTCAGCCTCGCAAGGATGCCCGCGCGCACGAAATACGGCGTGTTCGAGATGGGGATGAACCACGCGGGCGAAATCGCGCCTCTGGCCGATCATGTACGCCCGCATGTCGCGCTGATCACCACCATCGCTCCGGCGCATATCGAGAACCTCGGCACAATCGAAGCGATTGCCGATGAGAAGTCGCAGATTTTCACCGGCCTCGTCAAAGGGGGCACAGCGGTTATCCCTGCCGATAGCGAGCACACGCAGCGGATGCTAGGCCACGCCCGCGCGCTTGGCGTTAAAACGGTCACCTTTGGCCGCGCCAAGGACGCCGATGTGCGCCTGCTCGACGCCATACCTCAGGAGAACGGCAGTTCGCTGATCACTGCCGATATGGGCGATGCGCGCTTGTGTTTCACCGTGGCCGAGCCGGGCGAACACTGGATCAGCAACGCGCTCGGCGTGATGGCGGCGGTCCGCGCGGCTGGCGGCGATTTGGCCGCAGCGGGGCTGGCATTGGCCGAGATGGGCGGTCTCAAAGGACGCGGCGCGCGGTTCAACATCCCGGCGAAGGGCGGGAAGGCGTTGCTTGTCGATGAAAGCTACAACGCCAACCCCGCCTCAATGCGCGCGACGCTCAGGCAACTTGGCCAGACACCGGCTGTCCGCCGCATAGCGGTGCTCGGCAGTATGAAGGAATTGGGCGACTTCTCACCAAAGTTCCACCGGCAGCTGACCAAACCGCTTGCCGACGCCAAAATCGACTACGCGATCCTCGTGGGCGAGGAGATGCTCGATCTGCAGCGCGAATTGCGGGCGCAATTGGGGAAAGGAAACGCCGAAACGCTTGGCAATTTGCCGAGCTTCGCGCATTGCGAAACACCTGCCGAAGCCATCGCGGCGCTTGAGCAATTCGGCCTCACCCACGGTGATGCGATACTTGTAAAAGGCTCCAACTCAGTTGGCCTTGGCGGACTGGTTTCACATTTTACAAGCGCCTCGGGATAGGCGCTACCAAGGGATCTGAATGCTCTACCTCCTCGCAGAATGGATGGGCTTTGAAGGCATCTTCAATCTGGTGCGGTATCAGACGTTTCGCGCCGGGGCGACGCTGGTCACGGCGCTGTTTATCGGGCTGTTTATCGGCAAGCCGCTGATCGACATCCTGCGCGTGCGTCAGGGCAAGGGTCAGCCGATCCGCGAAGACGGCCCGCAATCGCACCTCGCCAAGCGCGGCACGCCGACCATGGGCGGGCTGATGATCATCATCGCGCTTTTGCTGTCGCTGCTCATCTGGATGGACCCGCGCAATCCGCTGGTCTGGGCTTGCATGGCGGTGACACTGGGCTTTGGCCTGATCGGATTTCTCGACGATTACGATAAAGTCGCCAAGAACAGCCACGCGGGGGTTTCGGGCAAGGTGCGCTTGTTCGCAGAATTTATCGTAGCCGGTATCGCCTCATACATAATCGTCAGCCAGATCAGCACCGACCTGTACATACCGTTTTTCTCGGATGTGCAGATCCCGCTCGGGCCCTTCTATTATATCTTTGCAGCGACGATTATCGTCGGCTTTGGCAACGCCGTGAACCTGACCGACGGGCTCGACGGGTTGGCGATCATGCCGGTCATCATTGCTGCTGGCACCTTCGCACTTATTGCCTACCTCGTCGGCCGGCCTGATTTCAGCGAATACCTAGGTATTCCGCATGTCGTGGGCGCTGGCGAACTCGCGATTTTCTGCGCGGCAATCATGGGCGGCGGGCTTGCGTTTCTGTGGTTCAACGCGCCGCCTGCGGCGGTGTTTATGGGCGACACGGGCAGCCTCGCGCTGGGCGGAGCGCTCGGCGCGATTGCGGTGGCGAGCCATCACGAGATCGTGCTGCTGATCGTGGGCGGGCTGTTCGTGCTCGAAACCGCCAGCGTCATCATTCAGGTTGTCTGGTTCAAGCGGACCGGCAAGCGGGTGTTTCGCATGGCGCCGATCCACCACCATTTCGAACAGCTCGGCTGGAGCGAGAGCAAGGTCGTGATCCGGTTCTGGATCATTTCGATCGTGCTGGCGCTTGCCGGGCTGGCCACGTTGAAGCTGAGGTAGGCGCACCCGCATGATCACATCGAGCGCCTTTGCCGGAAAACGCTATGCCGTCCTCGGCTTGGCGCGGTCGGGCGCGGCTGCGTCAGAGGCGCTGATCGCGAGCGGCGCCGATGTGACCGTGTGGGACCGGCAGGATGTGGCGCGCGAACCGTTTGAAGGGCGCTGCGAGCTTGCAGACCCTTTGCAAATCGACCTGACCGGTTTTGATGGTGTCGTCGTTTCGCCCGGAGTGCCACTCAACACCCACCCGATCAAAGACCATGCCGCGAAATTCGGCGTTCCGTTGATCGGCGATATCGAGCTGTTCGCGCACGCCCGCGCCAACCTGCTGCCGCACAAGGTCGTGGGGATTACGGGCACCAATGGCAAATCGACCACCACGGCGCTGGTTCATCACATCCTCGAGATGGCGGGCATACCAGCGGTGCTGGGCGGCAATATTGGCGAGCCGATTATGGCGCAGGAACCACTTGCGCCCAACGAGAACGGTGTGGGTGTCTATGTGCTCGAATTGTCGAGCTATCAGATCGACCTAACCCACAATCTTGATTGCGAGGTCGCCGCGCTGACCAATATCTCGCCCGATCATCTCGATCGCTATGACGGGTTTGACGATTACGCCGCGTCAAAAGCGCGGTTGTTCGAAATGCAATCGGCGCGTCAATTCGCCGTTTTCGGATTGCTCGAAGAGCCTGCCTCGTCGATCTACAAAGCGCACTCCGGATCACGGATTGAAGGGCGCGTGATTGCGGCCGACCTCGAACGGTTTTCCGCCGATCAGCCGGACTGGCAAGCTTTGCAGGGTCCGCACAATCTGGAGAACATCGCGGTTGCGATTGCGTTGGTTGAGGAGCTTGGGGTCCTTGAATCGCAATGGCAGCATGCCCTGCCGCGCTTCCGAAATCTTCCGCACCGGATGGAACTGGTCTGCACCGAGCACGATGTGCTGTTTATCAATGACAGCAAGGCCACCAACCCCGCATCGACCGCGCCCGCTCTGGCGGCCTATCCAACTGATCCAAAGATCAATGGCGGGGCCCCGCGCGTGCACTGGATTGTGGGTGGGCTGGCCAAGGAAGACGGATTGGGCGAGTGCGAGAAGCATCTTGGTCAGATTGCCGCTGCTTATACGGTGGGAGAGGCGGGACCGCGCTTCGCCGAATTGCTCGAAGGCCGGATACCCAATGTCGAGCGGTGCGAACTGGTCAGCGAAGCCGTCCGGCGCGCGCGCGAAGCGGCGCGGCCCGGCGAAGTGGTGATGTTCTCGCCCGCTTGCGCCAGCTTTGACCAGTTCCGCGATTACGAAAAGCGCGGCTCGCACTTCCGCTCGCTTGTCGGTGTGATCGCCGAGGACGGCGATTGCTCGCCCGCTGACTTTATTGAGGACGAGGCGGCATGAGCGGTTCCGGCACAGTCACCCGCCCGCGCGGCGACGCCACGTTTCATGCGCCAGCGGTGGTCCGCCGTGCATGGCGCGAGCGTGCGCGTGTCTGGTGGCGCGAGATCGACAAGGTGCTTTTGCTTCTGATCGTCTTGTTGATGTTGATGGGCACGGTGTCCGTGATGGCTGCATCTCCAGCAACCGCTGAACAGCTTTCGACCGCCGAGGTGCGTCTCGACGAATTCATGTTTCTGAAGCGGCATGTTGTGTTTCAGGTCGCGGGCCTTGGGTTGTTAATCGGTCTTTCTTTCCTGACCCGCGAGGAGGCTCGACGGGTCGGCATTATCGTGGGCGCAGGCATGCTGTTCCTGTTGTTTCTGGTTCCACTGATAGGGGCCGAAAAGAACGGTGCGCGCCGCTGGCTTGAAGTGGGGATGTCGCTACAGCCGAGCGAATTTCTGAAACCTGGTTTTGCGATCATTCTCGCATGGGTGCTAAGCTGGCGATTGCGCGATCCCGCGCTGCCAGTCCTGTCCTTTGCGACCGGATTGGTTGGGGTGATTGCCGCGCTCTTGATGCTTCAGCCAAACCTTGGCGAGACAATCCTGTTTGCTGGCATCTGGTTCGTAATGCTTCTGCTTGCAGGGGTTTCGGTGCAACGGATCAGCCTGCTGGTTGGCGGCGGTTTGACGCTGCTAACCGCAGCCTATTTCCTCTATGACAACGCGCGCAACAGGATCGACAGCTTCCTTGGCGGGGGCACGGCTTTTGATCAGGTGGATCTTGCCTATCGCACCTTGCTGGCGGGTGGCTGGGATGGCAGCGGGCTGTGGCTGGGCATTCGCAAGATGAACCTGCCCGAAGCGCACACCGATTACATCTTCTCCGTCATCGGCGAGGAATTCGGCTTGCTGATGTGCGGCGTCGTGATCCTGCTCTACCTGGCGATTGTCGCACGGGTGCTGGTGCGATTGGCGGACGAGGAAAATCTGTTTGTGCTGCTGGCGGGTGCCGGTCTCGTCACGCAAATCGGAGGTCAGGCCTTTATCAACATCATGGTCAACCTAAAAATGTTCCCCTCTACCGGAATGACACTGCCGCTGATTAGTTATGGCGGTTCCTCGACTCTGGCGGTGAGTTTCACGATTGGGCTATTGCTCGCGATCACCCGTCGCAATCCGTTCCTTGAACGCGATAGCGGCGGGCTGAAATCGGCCATCGGGTGGCCGAAAAACGAGCGCCCCGAGAGTGCCAGACACGAAGGTAAAGAGGAACGCGCATGAACAGCGAGACGCAGCACACAGCGACCGGAGCGAGCCGCCATTTTGTGCTGGCCGCCGGAGGAACGGGTGGGCACCTGATCCCGGCTTTTGCACTGGCAACAGAATTGGAAGCGCGCGGACACCACGTGGCGCTTATCACGGATGAGCGCGGCGCGAATATTCCGGGCAAGCCAGAAAGCCTGACCGCACATGTCCTTCCCGCCGGAAGATTTGGCAAGAACCCGCTCCGCTGGCTTGGCGGAGTGCGCGCGGTTCTGGAAGGGCGCAGCATGGCGCTGCGGGTGTTCGATGCGTTTGAGCCGACCGCAGTGATCGGCTTTGGCGGCTATCCTGCGCTGCCCGCGATGCTGGCTTCGACGGCGGCCAAGATCCCCACGGTAGTGCATGAACAGAACGCGGTTCTGGGCCGGGTCAATCGACTGCTCGCAGGGCGAGTCGATGCGGTTGCGACATCCTATCCGGAAGTCGCGCGGCTTAAATCCAAGCACAGCGACAAGGTCCATCTGGTCGGCAATCCGGTTCGCGAGGAAGTTCTGGCCCTGCGCGATCAGGATTTTCCGGCTTTCACCGAAGACGGCCTGCTGCGGGTGCTGGTGACCGGTGGCAGTCAGGGCGCGCGCATCCTCTCCGAAGTCGTGCCCGATGGACTGGCGATGCTGCCCGCGGGCCTGCGCCGCCGCTTGCAGGTGACGCAGCAATGCCGGTCCGAGGATCTGGACGCAGTGCGCGAGCGCTATGCCTCGCACGACATCCCCGCCGATCTTGGCACCTATTTCGAGGATATGCACGAACGCCTCGCAGATGCGCATCTGTTTATAGGGCGGGCAGGCGCTTCGACCATTGCCGAGCTGACCGCTGTGGGTCGTCCGGCGATCCTGATCCCGCTGCCGATTGCGACCGATGACCATCAGGCGGCGAACACCCGCGAAATGGTGAAAGCGGGCGGGGCGCGGATGATCCGTCAGCCGGACGAGACGATCAACATCCCCTCTGGCGCGAGCGAGAAAGCGAACAAGCAGCGGCTCAAACAGTCAGAGATTTTCACCAAGCTCGCCAAGGATATCTCCAAGCAGATTCAGGCGATGGCGCAAAAGCCCGAAACGCTCGCCAATGCAGCGCATGGCGCGTGGAATTGCGGGCGGCCCGATGCGGCGAAGGACTTGGCCGATTTGGTCGAAACGCTGGGCGGGATTGACCTGATGGATGTGATCCGCGTGGGCGAGGCTGCCCCGCGCGCGGCGCAAGTCGCGACCAAACCCGAAGCAGCGACCCGCGATGCCTCAGAGGATGTCCCGGCATGATCGAACGGGTGGCGCGATGAAGGGTGTTGGCACTGACATAGGCACGATCCACTTTGTCGGGATTGGCGGCATCGGCATGTCCGGCATCGCCGAGGTGATGAAGAACCTTGGCTACGCGGTGCAAGGCTCCGACATCGCCGAGGGTGTGAGCGTCGAGCGGCTGCGCAAGCGCGGCATTCATGTGCATATTGGCCATGCAGGCAGCAATGTCGAAGGCGCGGCGGTTGTCGTCACGTCAACAGCCGTGCGGCGCGACAACCCCGAAGTGGTCGCTGCGCTGGAGAACCGCATCCCCGTGGTGCGCCGCGCGGAAATGCTCGCCGAGCTGATGCGCCTCAAATCGACCGTCGCGGTCGCGGGCACCCATGGCAAGACGACCACGACGAGTATGATCGCCAGCCTGCTCGACAAGGGCGATGTTGATCCGACCGTCATCAATGGCGGCATTATTGAGCAATACGGTTCGAATGCGCGGCTGGGCGACAGCGACTGGATGGTGGTCGAAGCTGACGAAAGCGACGGCAGCTTCCTGCGGCTCGACGGGACCATTGCGGTGGTCACCAATATCGATCCCGAACATCTCGATCATTACGGCGATTTTGAAGGCGTGAAGCGCGCTTTCATCGAGTTCATCCACAACGTGCCATTCTATGGCGCGGCGATCCTGTGCGTCGATCACCCCGAGGTTCAATCGGTGATCGGGAAGGTCCGTGATCGCAAGGTCGTGACCTATGGCTTCTCGCTTCAGGCCGACATTTGTGGGGTCAATGTCCGCAGCGTCGATGGCGGCAACACGTTCGATGTGGTGGTGCGCCAGCGTGGTCCGAAGGATCACCGCGAGGACCGCCGGATCGAAGGCGTGCATTTGCCCATGCCGGGCCGCCACAATGTCCAGAACGCGCTCGCCGCGATTGCGGTGGCGGTGGAGATGGGATGCTCTGACGAGGTGATCCGCGAGGGCTTCGGCGCATTTGGCGGGGTGCGGCGGCGTTTCACCCGCGTCGGCTCGGTCGAGGTCGAGGGCACAAAGGTCGCGATCATCGACGACTATGCCCACCACCCGGTCGAAATTATCGCCGTCTTGGGCGCAGCGCGCGAGGCCGTCGGCGGAGAGGCGGGCCGCGTTATCGCCGTTGCCCAGCCGCACCGTTATTCGCGGCTCAAGGACCTCATGGAAGAGTTCCAGACCTGCTTCAACGAAGCCGATATGGTGTTCGTCACCCCCGTTTACGAAGCGGGGGAGGCTCCGATTGAAGGGGTCGATGCCGAGGCTCTGGTCACCGGCCTGAAATCGCGCGGGCACCGCTCCGCGCAAGTTGTCGCCACCCGCGAAGACCTCGCCAGCACGCTCGCAAAGGAAATCCGTCCCGGAGACATCGTTGTGTGCCTCGGCGCGGGGGATATCACCCGCTGGGCCGCTGGCCTGCCCTCGGCAATTGATTCAGAGCGGGGAGCATGAGTGACATGATCCAGCCTGATGAAGCCCGCAATTGTGACAATGGCATGGCCCCTTCCTGCACGGTCGAAGGAGCAGCAAGCGTGCCTGTGCCCATCGAGAACATTCGCGGTCGGCTGACCCATGATGCCAATCTGGCGAAATATGTCTGGTTCAAAAGCGGCGGGAACGCCGATTGGCTGTTCGAACCCGCTGACGTGGCTGACCTGCGTGCATTCTACGAAGCGCTCGATGACACCATCCCTGTGATGGCGCTGGGTGTGGGGTCGAATATGATCATCCGCGATGGCGGCGTGCCCGGCGTGGTGGTGAAGCTCGGCCCCGCATTTGCGAATGTCGAAGTGACCGGCGAAACGACGCTTGAGGCGGGTGCGGCGGCCCCAGCAAACAAGGTCGCGCGGCGCGCGGCGAAGGCGGGGATTGACGGGCTGTCCTTCCTCATCGGCATTCCCGGATCGGTGGGCGGGGTCACCCGCATGAACGGTGGATGCTATGGCCGCGAGACGCGCGATGTGATGGTCGATTGCGATGTGATCATGCCCGATGGCCAGATGGTCACACTGACCAACGCCGATCTGCAATACAGCTATCGCCACTCGGCTCTGCCCGAAGGATCGGTCGTGATTGCGGTCCGCTTTGAGGGCTTCCCCGGTGACCCCGCGACGATCAAAGCCGAGATGGATCGTATCTCCAGCGAACGCAAAGAGTCGCAGCCGATTGGCTCGATGACGGGCGGATCGACCTTCAAGAACCCGCCCGGCCACAGCTCTTGGAAGCTGATAGACGCCGCCGGATGCAGGGGCATGATGAACGGCGCTGCGCAGGTTAGCGAGAAGCACTGCAATTTCCTGATCAACACTGGCGGGGCGACCAGCACCGAGATCGAAGGGCTGGGCGAGATGGTCCGCGAGAAAGTCTACGCGCATTCGGGCATCGAGCTTGAATGGGAAATACGGCGCGTGGGGCGGCCATGATGCGCTTGGTGCCCTATCCGTTCGTGTCGAGCGAAGTCGAGACACATTCGCGGCACGGCCTCTCGACTTCGCTCGAGGCGAACGGAGGTCATTGTGGCTGATCCGCTCCATATCGCAGTCCTCATGGGCGGCTGGGCGAACGAGCGCGAGGTCTCGCTGATGAGTGGGAACGGCGTCGCCGATGCGCTTGAAAGCAAGGGCCACCGCGTGACCCAGATCGATATGGGGCGCGATGTTGCCGTGCGTCTGGCCGAGGCTGCGCCAGACGTGGTGTTCAACGCTCTGCATGGAGTGCCGGGAGAGGACGGCACGGTTCAGGGGATGCTCGACCTAATGGGGCTGCCTTACACTCATTCGGGGCTCGCCACCTCAGTGATCGCCATCGACAAACAGCTGACCAAGCAAGCGCTGGTCCCGAACGGTATCCCGATGCCGGGCGGGCGGATTGTCGCTTCCGAAGAACTGTTCGAACGCGACCCGCTGCCGCGTCCCTATGTGCTCAAGCCGGTCAATGAAGGCTCTTCTGTTGGCGTCGTGATCGTCACCGAAGACAGCAATGTCGGCAATCCGATTGCCCGCGATGCCAAGGGGCCTTGGCAGGAATTTCCCGATTTGCTCGCCGAGCCGTTTATCAAGGGGCGTGAGCTGACCACCGCTGTGATCGACGGACCCGATGGCCCGCGCGCGCTGGGCGTGACCGAGCTGATCATCGAAAGCGGCTTTTACGATTACGAGCACAAATACACCGAAGGGCGCACGCAGCATGTCTGCCCCGCGCAAGTCCCGCCAGAGATTTCGGCTTTGTGTGAGCAATACGCGCTCAAAGCGCACGAGGTGCTCGGCTGTCACGGGACCAGCCGGACCGATTATCGCTGGGATGACACGCAGGGTGAAGCTGGACTGTTCGTGCTCGAAACCAACACCCAGCCGGGGATGACCCCGCTCAGTCTGGTACCCGAACAGGCGCGCCATGCAGGGATCGATTACCCCGAATTGTGCGACATGATCGCGCGCGATGCGCTTCGGGTTCATGGGCAAGTAGCGCAAGATGCAGGAGGCTCGAATGGCCACTAAGATCAAACGAGGCGGGAAGGGCGTGCGGCGCGCGGCCAAATCGCAAAGCCGCAGAGCAGGCGCGCGGCGGGCCAAGGCAAAGACCACTGGCTTCGTCGACAGCGCGATGGGCGTCTTGCCCTTCACCGAAGAACAGTGGAGCCGCATCTTCCTGGCGATAATCATCGGCGGCGCGGTCGCGCTCGCTTGGGTCATCGCGAACCTCGCTGGCGTCCCCGCAATGGCGCAGACGGAAGTGGCACGGATTGCGTCCGACGCTGGTTTCGAGGTCAAGCAGGTGCGCGTCACAGGCACAGAGCGGCTCAATGAACGGCAGGTCTATGACATCGCCTTCGCGCGCGAAGATCAGCCGATGACGCAAGTCGATATCGAGCAATTGCGCAGCGACCTGCTTGAATTGTCGTGGGTAAAAGATGCGCGCGTGTCGCTCCAACTGCCCGATACGCTCGCGGTCGATATTGTCGAGCGCACGCCGCATGCCGTGCTTGAGCGGCCCGACAAGCTAATGCTGATCGATGCAAGCGGGGTCGAGTTGGAGGCGATCAAGCCTGAGAAATCGGGCGATATGCTGCGCATTTCGGGCGCAGGATCGGCCAAACAGGTGGCGGAGCTGGAAAAACTGCTCGCAACCGCTCCGGCTCTGCGTCCGCAAGTCGAAGCGGCGCAATGGCTCGGCAACCGCCGCTGGAACCTCACTTTCAAGACCGGGCAGGTGCTCGCTTTGCCCGAAGGCGGAAAGCAGTCCGCCGAAGCGCTGGTGAAATTCGCGCGGCTCGATGGGCAGAACCGGTTGCTGGGCGGCCAAGTGGCGACATTCGACATGCGCGTGCCCGAGCGGATTTTCATGCGCGTTCCTGGCAGCGGTGACACGCAAGGGAAGGCGGGCAATCCCTGATGGCCAGCAAAGCTTCCCCGCGTGCCAATCGCAACGCAGCCGCAAAAGCGCGGCTCGCCAAGGTGTTTGGCGCGGTCAATATTGGATCGTTCCGAATTTCGGCGATGATCATGGGCGAAACCGAAACGGGCGAGTTGATCGTGCTTGGTTCCGGTCACCGCGCCAGCCAGGGGATCAAGCGCGGCTATGTCACCGACATCAAGGCCGCGACCTACGCGATCCGAGACGCGGTTGAGCGTGCCGAACGCAATGCTCAGACCAATGTGCAAAGTGTGTGGGTCGCCTGCTCGGGGGCAGGGCTAAAAAGCAAGGTTTCGAAGGTCGAAGTCGAGATCGGCGGTCGTCGGATCGAAGAAGAAGATATCGACCATTTGTTGATCGCGGCGCGTGACACGATCCAGCCAGATGGTCGCACCGTGTTGCATGCCCAGCCGGCGCATTACACGCTCGACGGCGCGCACGGCGTGGCCAATCCGCGCGGGCTCCATGCCGAGCGGTTGGGTGTGGATGTGCATGTGATGCTTGCCGATGGGGCTCCGGTCCGCAATCTGATGGAAGCGGTGCAGAGCGCGCATCTGGAGGTTGAAGCGGTTGTCGCAGCTCCCTTGGCATCCGGATATGCCTGTTTGAGCCAGGAGGAACGCGAACTGGGAGTAGCTTTGGTCGAAATCGGATCAGATGTTACAAATGTTTCGGTTTTCGCAGGCGGCATGCTTTTGGGGCTTCGCTCAGTACAAATGGGTTCTGGCGATATCACCGACGCAATTGCCAGCGCATTCGGCATCCGCCGGTTTCAGGCCGAGCGGCTGAAATGCGTCTCCGGCTCGGCCATCGCATCACCGAGCGACCATCGCGAGATGATCCCGGTCAATGGCCCGAACGAAGGGCTTATTGATGAAGCAAGCGGCCCGGTGGCCCGCGGTGCGGATGACAAGAACCGGATTGCGCGGGCCGAACTGGTATCGGTTGTGACACAGCATCTTTCGCAGCTCACCGGTGAAATTGGCAAGGCGCTGAAAGAAATGGGCTTTTCCGGGGCAAATGCGGGTCAGGTTGTGCTAACTGGCGGCGGCGCAGAGCTTGCGGGGCTGGCCGAGTTTACCCAGAGCGCGCTGGGCATGCCGGTCCGGATCGGGCGCACGCCGACGCTTAAGGGGCTTCCCGAAGCGCATTCGACGCCCGGTTTTTCAACGCTTGCCGGCCTGTGCCTCTACGCGGCCGAGGACCCGGTGGACATCCGGTCGCTGCGTTCTGGCTATCAGGATTCCATGCGGCCCGACGGCTCTGTCGGCATTGTTCAGATGATTTCACGGCTGTTTGGAGCGCTGAAACGGTACTTCTGAGCGCCTAAGCCGTTGAGTTATGGTTAGCCGACCACTGTGGATAAGGGGTGCGACGGTATAAACGGCACATCTCGAATGTGTCACAAAGAACAGGGCGTCTTGGTGGGGCGATCCACGTCTGGAGGACGAAAAGATGAGCATCAATATTGGGCCGGCAGCAACCGAAGATTTGCGCCCCCGTATCACGGTAATCGGTGTTGGCGGCGCTGGCGGAAACGCCATTGCCAACATGATTGCTGCCGACATTGAAGGCGTCGATTTCATCGTCGCCAACACGGACGCGCAAGCGCTGAGCACCAGCCCGGCGGACAAGCGGATTCAACTTGGCCCCGACATCACTGGTGGCCTTGGCGCTGGCGCGCGCCCCGAAGTGGGTAAGGCCGCAGCCGAAGAAACCGTAGCCGAGATCGAAGAAGCGCTCGAAGGCGTCAACATGGTCTTTATCGCTGCGGGCATGGGCGGGGGCACCGGTACCGGCGCAGCTCCTGTGATCGCAGAGGCCGCCCGTCGCAAGGGTGTGCTCACGGTCGGTGTTGTCGCCAAGCCGTTCCTGTTCGAAGGCACGCGCCGGATGCGCGCCGCCGAGGCCGGAATTGAGGAATTGCAGGATCACGTCGACACGCTGATCGTGATCCCGAACCAGAACCTGTTTCTGGTCGCCAAGGCCGAAACGACGTTTAAGGAAGCGTTCGAGCTGGCCGATGAGGTCCTGCAGCAGGGCGTGCGTTCGATCACCGATCTGATGGTCATGCCGGGTCTGATCAATCTCGACTTTGCCGACGTTCGCTCGGTGATGAGCGAGATGGGCAAGGCAATGATGGGTACAGGCGAGGGCGAGGGCGAAAACCGCGCACTCGATGCCGCTGAACAGGCGATTGCAAACCCGCTGCTCGATGGTGTTTCGATGCAGGGCGCGCGCGGCGTGATCATTTCGATCATTGGCGGCGAGGACATGAAGCTGCTCGAAGTTGACGAGGCTGCGAACCACATTCGCGAACTGGTTGATGAAGATGCAAACATCATCTGGGGAAGCGCATTCAACCCCGACCTTGAAGGCAAAATCCGTGTTTCGGTGGTGGCAACAGGTATCGAGCAAGGCGCGGCTGGCGACAGCGAGCAAACTGCTCCGGTATCATTGTCCGGCGCCCGTCCGCCCCAGAGGCCGGTGCTCGAACTGGGTGGTGAAGATGATGCGGCTCAGCCAGAGGTGGTGGAAAAGACACCTGCCGAGACTTTCGCAGAGCCTGAGCCGACCGTCGATGAATCGGATTTAGAGCCCGCGCCGCAACCGGAGCCCGAACCGGAGCCTGAGCCTGAGCCTGAGCCGGAGCCGGAGCTTGATTCTGAATCAGAGGCGATTTTTGAAGAGGTTGACGAGCAAGCGGCTGAGCCATTTGATCTTTCCGGCATGCAAGCGGGCGATGAAATGGGTGACGAAATCGACGACGTCGATGGCATTGTCGATCCGCTAGAAGGTCTGCGCGGGGCTGAGGATGATGATGGCGAGGATGGTTTGCTCGCCAGTGCTGACAAGCTCGCGGCTGAGAACAAGCCTATTGAGCCACGAGACGGGACGCCCAAGAAAGAAGGCGGCGGCTCTGGCGATACCGAGGGAAGCACCCTGTTTGAACGCATGGCCAATCTCTCGCGCAGCTCGGACGAAGATGACGAGGATGAAGACGATGACGAGGCACCGGCGCTGTCGATCCCTCGATTCCTCGGGCGTCAGAACAACCAGTAGCTTCGCATAAGGGCTGGTATTCAAGAGCCAGCAAGCACCAGAACGCGTACCGGCCTGCGCCTTATCGGAGGCACTGGTCGGTTCGCCCCGCGTTCATTCGACTGAGGCTAGCCAGGGTGCCTGAAGCCATTGCATAGGCCCGTGAATGAAATTTGCCCGATTTGACTTGTTCGCTTTGCCTGCCGCCGCTTTCGTGATTGCGAGCGGTATCGGCGGCTCTGCTCAGGCGCAAAACACAACGTCGCGCCCTGTGGTCCAGCCTTTGCCCTCTGCCGAGGTGCGCGATCTCAACCAGATTTTGGGCCAATTGGCGCGGCGTCCGCGAGATCTCGACACGCTGGTGGAGGCGGGCAATGCATCGCTGAAACTCGACGATCTGGATGCAGCAATCGGCTTCTTCGGCCGCGCAGAAGAAGTCTCGCCCAACAATCCGCGGGTTAAAATGGGCATGGCAGCGGTTTTTCTTCGTTCGGGCCGGGCCATTGAAGCGCTGTCACTGTTTGCGGAAGCCGAAGCAGCCGGAGCGACGCCGCGCGATGTGTTGAGCGATAGGGGTCTGGCTTATGATCTGGTCGGCGATCAAGTGCGGGCACAGGCGCTGTATCGCGAAGCCTTGCGTATCGATCCGAAGGACAACACCACGGTGCGACGTCTTGCCGTGAGCGAGGCGATTGTCGGAGAGCAACTGGCTTTCGAAGCGACTTTGCGGCCGTTGATCGAAAAGCGCGATTTTGCCGCCTTCCGCGCTCAGGCCTTTGGCTTGGCGATACTGGGCGAGCAGGACCGCGCCGCTGCGATAGCAAGCGCGGTTATGCCGCGCGATCTCGCCGCGAACATCACACCCTATCTCAGCTTTATGCCGCGCCTGACAAAGGGACAGCAGGCCGCCGCTGCCAATCTCGGAATATTTCCAAAGCCTGCCGATATTGGCCGCGAGGACCCGCGCATTGCAGGCTTCGCCGCCGAAACACCAGATGCAGTCGGCGAGGCAGGGGCGCAATTGGCGCGCTCAGCGACAAGCCGCCTGGAGCCAGCGGGCGAACCGTTTGGTCAGTCGGTCGATACGCAATCCGAAGCCGAGCTTGAAGCAGCGGCTCAGCGTGCAGCATTGTCAGCCGAAGCCTCCACACTGCCGGTTCAAGCCAGCGCTGAAGCCGAACGCGAGGACGCAATCGCTGCGCCTCCCGTTGAGGAGAACGCGGTAGTGGTGGCCGAAGCCGCAGAAGTGGTTCCGCCGCCGCAACCGGGCTTCGATCTTGCCGCGGGATCGGCCCCGGCAAGCGACGCTGCGAACCCGGTCATTCGCGTGACCGAGGTCGAGAGCACCGAGCCTGCGCCCACGATTCCGGCCAGTTCAGCACCAGTCGAAGCAGAACCCAGCTTCGCCGACGCTTTCGCCGAATTCGGTACGGCCGGGGCCGAGCCTCGCAACGAAAGCGAAGATGCGGTTGATCTGGAGTCGATTGAAATCCGCCGCGACGGCGAACAGTCGGCTGCTGAACCGGCAGGCCCCGAGAACCCCAGCCGTATCTGGATTCAGGTGGCGACCGGTAAGGACCGCGCAGCGCTAGCCTATGACTGGCGCCGCATAGCGCGCAAAGCGCCCGAGTTGCTCGGCGATTTTGAGCCGCATGTTGTCGCTTGGGGTCAATCCAACCGATTGCTCGCGGGCCCAGTAAGCACCCGCACGGCCGCGCGTCAGCTTGTGCGTGACCTGGGCGAAGCGGGGGTCGACACCTTCGCCTATACCAGCCCTGAAGGCACTGAAATCGAACAGTTAAAGTAGATTTCGGGCGGCATCACCCGCTTTCTGTGCACAGGGTTTTCACAAGCGAAATCGGTTCTCCCCAGCGCTCGGGCCACGGTGGATTGCCAAGCGCCCATGGTGCGGGGCATTCGTTGCGTGATGTTACATTCGAGAACCCCGAAATGATGCCGCGCGAACACGATTACAGTGCCGAAGACGATGCCGCTCCGGTCGAAATGCTCGCAGCCTTGTTCGAGGCGCGCGGATGGTCATTCGAAGTCGTCTCCGAAGATGAATTGACCGGTGAGGTGCAAGGCAGCTGGGCCAATTACCAGCTGCGCGCGATCTGGCGCAGCGCGGACAATGTGTTGCAGTTCCTTTGCCTGCCCGATGTACGTGTAAGCGATGAAAAGAAGCAGCGAGCATACGAATTGCTGAGCCTGATCAACGAACAGATGTGGCTGGGGCACTTCGATATCTGGTCGAACGGCGATGTGCTGCTTTACCGGCACGGAGCGCTTCTGGGCGATGATGGTGTACTCAGCCTGATTCAGGCGCAGGCCTTGGTTGAGACCGCGATTGACGAATGCGACCGCTTCTATCCGGCGTTTCAGTTCGTGCTTTGGGGTGACAAGACCCCGCGTGAGGCGCTTCATAGCGCGATGGTCGACGCTGCGGGTGAGGCTTAGTTTCCGCTTCTGAATTGCGCTGAGGGAGATTGAGTGAATGGTTCAAAGGCTCCTTATAATCGGATGCGGCAATATGGGCGGTGCGATGCTGGCCGGATGGCTGGCCGCTGGCGAGGACCCTGCGCGTTTCGAGGTGCTTGATCCCGCGTTGAAAGCTGCGCCCGACGGCGTGAGGCTCTACCGCGATCCGGCCGAAGCCGGCGGGCACGATGCGGTGATGCTGGGCTTCAAACCGCAGCAATTGGGCGCGCTTGGACCGGGACTGCAGGGCGTGACCGGTTCGGGCGTGGCGGTCACTTCATTGCTTGCGGGGATCACGCTCGATCAGCTTAAAGCCGCCTTTCCCGAGGCACCCGCGCATGTGCGGGTGATGCCCAACCTTGCCGCACGGATCGGAAAGTCGCCGGTTATTCTGGCCGAAAGCGGGCTGGAAGCAGGCGGGCGTGACGCTGCATTTGCTTTGTTCGACCGGCTCGGCAGCGCCGTTTGGCTCGAGGATGAAACGCAATTCGATCTGGTCACCGCACTGGCTGGGTCCGGCCCTGGCTTTGTCTATCGCTACATCGACGCGCTTGCTGGAGCGGCGTGTGAATTGGGTCTCGACCGCAGCAGTGCCGACGATCTTGCCCTCACGATGGTTGAAGGGGCAGCGGCGCTGGCTGCGGGTGCCGACGACACGCCCGGACAACTGGCTGATAACGTGGCCAGCCCCGGCGGGATGACGCGCGAGGGACTGAATGTGCTCGACCGCGAGGATGTCCTTGTGCGGCTTTTGACCGAGACGTTGCGCGCAACCCGTGATCGCGGGGCTGAACTGTCGCGCAGCAGCGGAACGGATGGTTAACGCCCCTGCGCTCAACCGAGTTCGGTTTTGCTTGAAAAATGCGCAGAGAATCACGATATTCATCGCACTAAGGCGCGGCTGATCGCGCCCGTTTTGGAGATAAGGGATAATCATGGCTGACTGGAACGACAATCAGCGTACGCAGCAGAACTTCGGCTCGGTGCCCCGCGCCGGTGGTGAAGTTACGTATGATGAGGGCCTGCGCAAGCACATGCTCTCGATCTACAACTACATGTCCTCGGGTGTCCTATGGACGGGCATCGTCGCGATCCTGTTCTCGTGGGGCGGCGCGGAATCGCCCGCTGCATGGCTCGCAATCAACGGCGGGCTTCTGCTTTGGGTTGTGAAGCTGTCGCCGCTGGCATTCGTGCTCGCGATGAGCTTTGGCCTTCACAAGATGAGCCAGTCCACGCTCCAGATGGTTTTCTGGGCATTTGCGACCGTCATGGGGCTTTCGATGTCCACGATCTTCCTCGTTTACACGGGTGAATCGATCGCGGTGACATTCTTTGCGACCGCTGGCGCTTTCGCTGCCCTGTCGCTGTTCGGTTACACGACCAAGAAGGACATGTCCGGAATGGGCAGCTTCCTGATCATGGGCGTGGTTGGCCTTCTCATTGCGATGGTCATCAACATCTTCCTGCAATCAGAAGCGATGGCATTCGTGATCAGCGGCCTCGGCGTGCTGATCTTTGCAGCGCTTACCGCCTACGACACGCAGCGTCTGAAGAACGAATACCAGTATGTGCGCGGCACCGAATTCGCCGGCAAAGCCGTGATCATGGGCGCAACCAGCCTGTATCTCGACTTCGTGAACATGTTTATGTTCCTGCTGCAGTTCCTCGGCAGCCGCGAGTAACATCGGCGCCCTCCTTCCTGCCCCAGACGGGCAGGTGCGTGGGCAGCACACATGTTGAAATTTTAATGCCCGGGGCGTTTCATGCGCTCCGGGCATTTGCTTTGTCGGCTCATCGCATTATCGCTAGGTGCTTAAGTTAACAGCAAGGCTCGGGCAGGCAATGTCTGGCTTGAGGGGCCCGTGACTGACGGGAAATGCGAGAGGCAAGACAGTTATGAGTGAGCAATCGCGCAGCGCAGATCCGCGTCACACCGGCAAGACAGGCTCCGA
>JBCCOF010000017.1:0-28735 GCA_039025455.1 Pseudomonadota bacterium
ACAGCATTGTCACCGGCCAATTCATCGGTCGCGATCCCGAACAGGGCAAAGTCAGCGAAGGTCATCAGGCATCCGCCATGCATAAACCCAGCCCCGTTCATATGGCGGTCTTCAGCGCGAAAGGCACACAGATAGCTGCCATCGTCCTGTCGCCGCATAAAGAACGGGCCCGAGCGCGTCTCGAATGGATCGTGGTTCCAATGATACCAGCCGGCGAACTCGCCTTCGGTGTTCTCGACCGCATTGCCATAGCCGTATTCAGTCGTGGGTTCGTTCATTTGGCCTCCTCGCGCGCACGCGCAGGGATCAGATTGATTGCAATCGAAATGCGTGTGCCGCTTCCGTGAAAGGCGCGCACGCTATGCTGGAGCCAACTGGGGAACATCACGATCATGCCAGTTTTTGGCCGGATAACCGGCTCGCTCGACTGCGCGTTGCCATTGGCATCCTTCAATCGCAGGTCTGGCGCAGTCATCCGCACCATCGGCATGCGCGGGTCCATCAATTGCAGCTCCCCGCCAAGCGTTCGGTCATCCGAGCCTTCGTAGCCATCGTCGATATAGGCGACCACTGACCAGAAGCTGCCCGGATGCATGTGATATTGGTTCGCGTTGCCATTGCCGGAGATATTCGCCCACAATTCGGGGATCCAGCTGTAGCGGCTCGATTGCGGACTGCCGGCATCGAACGTTTGCGCGTCCGCCATGGTCATCGCCTTGTAGACGAGCGCTTTGGCCGCCTCTCCGCCCCATTCGAGCATCTGTGTGTTCGAATGCCATCCGCCAATATTCGATATGCTGACGCCGGTTTTATCGCGGCTGTGCTCGGCGAGAATGGCCTCGCGCAACACCTGAATACCTTCGGGGCTTTGCAGCCGGTCGGTCACAAACGGTGTGGTGAAAAGATGACGTGTTTCAGCCATAGCGAGTTATTGGGCGATCAACGCCAAAGCTGCAACTGACGGACATGGGCCGACATTTGATTGTCATCATCATTTGCGGTTGGCGCGAGGCTGCGCTCGGCCAGTTTCCAGCCGCCAAAGACCGTCTTGCGCCAAAGATCCGTGATGATGAACGGACCCGACCAGTCAATACGCCCCAGCTTGAGCTGCAATTCGGCGCCTGCCGACCACCACACGCTCTTTCCATGGCGATTGACCACCGCCTCTCCCAACCGGAACCCCGTGCAATCGAGCCCACGGTCCATCGCCGCGAGCAGGCTTGGCCGGTCAAGCAATTGCGGCGGCGTGGTGCCGATCATCAAGGTGCAGTCACGATGGGCAAGATTGCGAATGGTGCCAGCATCCCGGTTCATCCATGCCTGCATGAACAAAAGCGCGCGCGCCTGAATCGCTCCTTCGATATCGGCCATAATCAGTCAGGACGCCAGCGCCGCGACACCGGGCAGCTCTTTGCCCTCCATCCATTCAAGGAAAGCACCGCCGGCTGTCGAAATATAGGTCACATCGTCCGTCACACCGGCGAGAGCGAGCGCGGCAACCGTGTCGCCGCCTCCGGCCACGCTGATCAACGAGCCATCTTGCGTCAGAGCAGCGGCGGTCTTCGCCAAGGTTACGGTCGCAGCGTCAAATGGCTCTGTTTCAAACGCGCCTAGCGGACCATTCCAAACCAGCGTGCGGCAGGTCTTCAGGACGTCGGCCAGAGCTTCCGCAGCGCTTGCGCCGATATCGAGGATCATCTCGTCCTCCGCGACTTCGTGGACATTGCAGGTGCGAAGGCTCGCGGGGTTCGCCGCAAATTCGGTCGCCACCACCACATCGTAGGGCAGGTGCACGGTGCATCCGGCGTGGTCGGCTTCATCCATGATCTTGGACGCGGTGCCAGTCAGATCATGCTCTGCAAGGCTCTTGCCCACATTGACCCCGCGCGCGGCGAGAAATGTGTTCGCCATCCCGCCGCCGATGATGAGGTGCTGAACCTTGCCGACAAGGTTTTCGAGCACGGCCAGCTTGGTCGATACCTTCGCGCCGCCAACGACAGCCGCGACCGGCTGCTCCGGTGCGCCGAGCGCGGAGTTAAGCGCCTTGAGTTCGGCTTCCATTGCTCGCCCGGCAAAGGAAGGCAGGAAATGCGTAATTCCCTCGGTCGAGGCATGCGCGCGGTGCGCCGCGCTGAACGCGTCGTTGACGTAGAAATCGCCATGCGCCGCTATTCCCTTGGCAAATGCGGGGTCATTGCACTCTTCGCCAGGCCAGAAGCGGGTGTTGTCGAGCAAGCCAATGTCACCATCGCGCAGGATGCCAATCGACTGTTCAACCACCGGCCCGGAGACCTCGGGGATGAACATGAGCTCCTTGCCCAGCACGCTCTCGACATCGCCCACGACCATGCTGGTCGACAGCACCGAGGACCTCTGACCTTTGGGACGCCCGAAATGGGCGAGCAACAGCACTTTGGCCCCGCGTGACGACAGTTCGAGAATGGTCGGTTTCACCGCTTCAACGCGGGTCAGATCTGTCGCCGATCCGTCCTTCATCGGCAGGTTGAGATCAACCCTTACCAACGCGACCTTGCCCGTCACATCGCCCAGATCATCCAGGGTTTTGAATGCAGTCACAACCAACTCCGTTCGCCCCGAGCCTGTCGAGGGGCTGTACTTTCTTCTGGACCGTTGCTCCCAAAGAAGAGCGGTGCTTCAACAGGCTCAGCACGAACGGATGAGTGCCAACAGGTGTTACAGAAACTTCGCCATAACGCCGGCTGTGTCGATCATGCGGTTCGAAAAGCCCCATTCGTTGTCATACCAGCTCACGACGCGCGCAAGCTGACCGTCCATCACCGAGGTTTCGAGGCTGTCGACGGTCGAGCTGGCCGGATAGTGGTTGAAATCCGAGCTGACGAGCGGCTGATTGGTGTAATCGAGCACGCCCTTCATCGGCCCTTCCGCAGCGGCCTTGAGCGCGCTGTTGAGCTCTTCGGCAGTGGTCTCGCGGCCCGGCACAAAGGTCAGATCGACAAGGCTGACATTCGGCGTCGGCACGCGCACGGATGATCCGTCGAGCTTGCCGTTCAATTCGGGCAACACCAGCCCGACCGCACGTGCCGCACCGGTCGTGGTCGGGATCATATTGTTCGCACCAGCCCGTGCGCGGCGCAGATCGGGATGGATCTGGTCGAGCATACGCTGATCGTTGGTGAAGCTGTGGATCGTGGTCATAAAGCCACGAGTGATGCCCACCGTGTCGTTGAGCACCTTGGCCACCGGCGCGAGGCAATTTGTGGTGCAGCTTGCGTTGGAGACCACATCATCGTCCGCCGTCAGCGTCCCATGGTTCACACCGTAAACGATGGTCTTGGAGACATTTTTCGCTGGAGCCGAGATCAGCACCCGCTTCGCACCCGCCGCGATATGCGGGCGCGCGGCTTCGTCGGACTGGAAGAAACCGGTGCATTCGAGGACGATTTCGACGCCCTGCTCGCCATGCGGCAGCTTGCCCGGATCGCGCTCGGCTGTCACCGCGATGGACTTGCCATTGACAGTGATCGCCCCCTCGCCGGCACTCACCTCGCCATTGAAACGGCCATGCACGCTGTCATGCGCGAACAGCAATGCGTTCGACTTGGCATCGGCGAGATCGTTGATCGAAACCAGTTCAAGATCGTGATCGTCACGCTCCAGAATGGCGCGCGCTACCAAGCGCCCGATGCGTCCAAAACCGTTGATTGCCACTTTGGTGGTCATGCGAAGAGCTCCTGCTTATGCGTTCAATTTGCTTTGAATTTGTGGAATGATGGCTTCAGTCGAGAAGCCGAAATGGGCGAACAGGTCCTTGGCCGGGGCCGACCCGCCGAAACTGTCGATCCCGATATTGAGGCCATTGTCGCCTGTGTAACGTTGCCAGCCAAAGGTGCTGGCCGCTTCGATCGAGACAATCAGCGCGTCGCTGGGAAGCAGATCGGCGCGGTACTGCTCGGTCTGTTCGTCGAACAGCTCGGTGCAAACCATCGAGACCACATCGGTCCCCGTGCCTGCCTCCTCCAGCGCCTGCGCACACTCAAGCGCCAGCCCGACTTCCGAGCCGGTGGCGAGGATAACGACCTTGCGGTCGCTTCCGGCACTCTTCACGCGATAGCCGCCGCGCGCCGACATAATCTCGCTCTGCGGATCGAGCCGGAACTGCGGCAATCCCTGACGCGACAGCGCGAGGATCGTCGGGCGGTCCTTCTGCTCCAGCGCGATTTTCCAGCATTCGGCGGTCTCAACCGCATCGCCCGGGCGCATCACCAGTACATTGGGCATGGCGCGTAAGGATGCGAGATGCTCGACCGGCTGGTGTGTCGGACCATCTTCGCCCAGCCCGATGCTGTCATGCGTCATCACATAGATTACGCGGGTCTGTTGCAGGGCCGAAAGCCGGATCGCGCCGCGCGCGTAGTCTGTAAAGACGAGGAATGTGCCGCCATAGGGGATGACGCCGCCATGCAGCGCCATGCCGTTCATCGCGGCGGCCATGCCGAACTCGCGGATGCCGTAATAGACATAGCGCCCCGAATAATCGTCTGCCGAGAACACGCCGATGCCGCCGGCCTTGGTGTTGTTCGATCCGGTCAGGTCGGCGCTGCCGCCAATCGTATCGGGCAAGCGCGGATTGACCTCGGCAAGCGCCATTTCGCTCGCCTTGCGGCTGGCGACATTTTGCGGATCGGCCAGTAGCGTGGCGATGTAGTCCTGCATCGCGTCACCATCCGGCAAATCGCCCGCCATGCGGCGTTCGAACTCGGCCTTGTGAGGCGATGCGTTCAGCCGCGCGGCCCATGCTCCGTGCGATTCGCTGCCCCGCTCTCCGGTCTTGCGCCAATCGGCGAGGATATCTCCCGGCACCACAAACGGCTCGGCATCCCATCCAAGCGCTTCACGCGCTCCGGCGATCTCGTCCGCTCCCAAGGGCGCGCCATGGGTCGCGCTGGTCCCCTGCTTGGTCGGCGCGCCTTTTCCAATGACCGTGTTGCACGCAATCAGGGACGGGCGCGGATCGGCCTTCGCTGCTTCCATCGCTGCGTCGATACCGGCAAAATCGTGCCCGTCACAGCTCACGACATGCCAACCGGTCGCTTCATAGCGGGCCTTGATGTCCTCACTGGTGGAGAGGTCGGTCGCGCCATCGATGGTGATCTTGTTATCATCCCACAGCACATTGAGCCGCCCGAGATGCAGGTGTCCGGCCAGCCCGATGGCTTCATGATTGATGCCCTCCATAAGGCACCCGTCACCGGCAATTACCCAAGTGTGGTGATCGACAAGATCATCACCGAAGGTCGCGTTGAGATGGCGTTCTGCCATCGCCATGCCCACGGCCATGGCAAGCCCCTGACCAAGCGGTCCAGTGGTGCATTCGACGCCTTCGATCAGGAAGTTTTCCGGGTGCCCCGCGCACGGGCTGCCCATTTGACGGAAATTGCGGATGTCGTCGATGTTCGGCGCTGCATACCCGCTCAGGTGCAGCAGGCTGTAGATCAGCATAGAACCGTGCCCAGCGCTCAACACAAAGCGATCGCGGTCGGCCCAATCGGGACGCGCCGGATCAAACTTCAGATGCTTCGCGAACAACACACTGGCGACATCGGCCATGCCCATCGGCATGCCGGGGTGGCCGGAATTCGCAGCTTGAACCGCATCCATGGAAAGAGCGCGGATGGCGTTGGCCATCGGGTGAAGGCGGGCAGCATCAATCGTCATAAGCTTGGAGCGGCTCCTGCTGGCGGATCGCTTGGCTGATAAAGCCCTTTGCACTCCCATTTAATGGGTAGCGCAACCGGGCGATTCGATCCTCGCAAATGCCATTGCCGAGCGCTGCATTTAGGTCAAGCGGTGCGCCGCGCTCTGGTGTCGAAGCATTCGCAGGCCGCTCGACCGACGCGCGATTCACGCCACTTATCAACAGGACGGTGCAACGCTTTGCGAATGCCAACGAATTTGGTAAATTCCCACACATGACGGAAAGTCCAGTTGAGCTTGCGATGGCGCGTTTGGAAGCCGCTTTGGCTCGCATAGAGGCGGCGCGTGGCAATCGTGACGCCAAGCCCGCGGATGCCGCTGGTTCGGCGCGTGTCATGGCGCTCGTCAACAACCACGAAAAGCTGCGTGAAGAAGTCGCTGATACGCTTGGCGAACTCGACGCTCTGATCGAGGAGCTTGAGGGGTGATAAGCCGATGAGCAGCGAAGTCTCGATCAAGGTCGGCCCGAAGTCCTACAAGATTGTCACCGCAGAGGGTGACGAGGCCAAGATCGCCGCTCTTGGCGAACTTATCGACGCCAAATACCAGCAGCTTGGCAAAGCGCTCTCTGTAAAAGAAACCGACAATCTGGTTTTCGCAGCCCTGTTCCTCGCAGACGAGCTGGAAGAGAGCAGAAAAGCATCAGACGACGCCGCAAGCGCCGCCGAAAGCGCAAAGCGCGAGGCAGAAGAGGCACGTGAAGACGCGAAAGCGGCCCGTGCTGAAATTAACGCTGCCACCGAAGCCGCAGCCGAAGCTGCGCGCAAGGACAGCGAGAAAGCGCTTCGCAAAGCCACCGAGAATGTCGAGCAGGAAAAAGCAAAGTCCGGCGGGAAGAAAGCCGAACTGCGCGCCGAGATTCAGACCTTGCGCAAGGCCGAAGCGCGCGCGCGAACCGAGAATGATCAACTAAAGGCCGAACTTGCCGAACTGCGCGAAGCCGCCAGCCATCAGCATGATATGTTCGGGAATGACGCGCCCGATAACAGCTGGGTCGAACGCCTCGTGGTGCTGGCCGAGCGAGCCGAGCGCACCGCAAACGCAATGGAAGGCGCGAGCCTTGCAGGCAGCGGTTCCGCTGACTAAATCGGGCAATGGCGGGGCTGCCCGGCACGAGCCGACTGAATATCCCTGAGGCTATAAGCAATCCATCGGGAGCTGTCCCTGCCCTGATTCACCGGTTCGGCCGTGGGGTTGGGGCATACGGCGCCCACCTGACGTTTTCGCGTCAGAGGATTTCCCGGAAACGACCCATGGTGGTTCCGCCACGTTTTTGTTTGCGCTATCGCTTCGCTGCTTGAGCGCGTTTTTGTTTAGCCTCAAGCGCCGGCGCTCGCATGCGCTCGCTTGGCTTTCCTCGCTCACGCGGCTCTAGAGCCGCATCGCTGCGGGCGAGCGGTCGCCCTTGCGGCCCCTGGCCGTTTGTTTGCTTGCACTTGAGTCCTACGCTGTCGAAAGGGGTGGTATGCCGAACACAAAATCATCCCTCCGCACACAATTGCGCAAGGCCCGCCGCGATCATGTTGCGACCCAGCCTGACAGTATTCGCGGGCTTTTGTTTCACCACCCCCCTGCCCCGTTGCTCGCCAAGATCAGCACGCAGGCGAGCATCGGACTTTACCACGCCACCGGAGCCGAAGCTCCCGCAAGCGGCTATGCCAAACACTTCCACGAGGCCGGCCACACCATCGCGCTCCCGCATTTCAGCGCCGCCAACGCTGCGATGACCTTCCGCGAGCACAGCGACCCGTTCGGCGAAAGCGACCTTGTCACCGGCCCCTTCGACCTCTGCCAACCAACCCCCGATGCAGCCGCGATCATCCCCGAAGTTCTGTTCGTCCCCCTGATCGGTTTCACCGCCGAAGGTGACCGTTTGGGCCAGGGCGGCGGCCATTATGATCGCTGGCTCACGGAACATCCGGGCCGCATGACCATTGGCCTCGCATGGGATGTGCAATTGTGTGAGAGCCTCCCCGTCGAACCGCACGACATAGCGCTCGATGCGATTGTGACCCCGACCCGAATTTACGGACTGGACTAAGAGACTGTGACGATGCGCGAAGAACCCACCTGGCGAATACCGTTTGGCATTATCAGCCTGTTTATCGCCCTGTTGATCTACGGCATCGTGATCGCGCGCTACGCCCCAGATATCATCGGCCATTGGCATGGCGGCTGGCAGACGGTTGTCTATGTGATCCTTGGGCTGATCTGGCTGCTTCCTTTGAAGCGCTTCCTCATCTGGATGGAAACAGGCCAATGGAGCGCGCCCGAAGACAAGCAGGATTAGCCACTGACGGTGCAATTTGAACAACCAAATTACGTGACCTTGTGCTCCCCATCAGCCCGAAGATGGATCGCATTAATTGGCGTCCTTCCGGAAAGCGGCTTGGCTTCGTCCCATTCTTCCCTGACAGTTGCTACGACTACGCCACGAAAGATGCCTTCGATCTCTTCGCGTACGGTCTTCCCGCTCCTATGATGCGCTAGGCCAACACCGGTATAGGGAACATTAAACTCGTCTCGATCGACAATCAGCGAACCGTGTCGCTCGCTATTCGCGGGAACTGTCGACATTAGGTTGGCTGTTATATCTTCCGAAATGGCAGTTTCATCGCCATCGGAGATTGTTTGGTTCGCTTCAAAGGTAACTCCAACCTCCCAATTGAAGAGCTTGGCCTTTCCGCTGAACTTTACCGACAATCCTTCCTTGAACCCCTTTGTGAAGCTGTGGCTGACTTTGTGAGCAATCGACTTCTTCACCGTCATCGAAGCTCTTTCAGTCGTATTGCCTTTGTTTGTCGCAATGAGGTCTGCGATCACCTCAGGCTTGGCCGGTGCGCCTCCGGTTTTGCCTTCGGGAAAATGCAACTCTACTAGCTCTACATACTCGACGGGATCGGGCTCATGTTCAAAACCAATGGCATCAAGATAGTCACCTGACCGACCAAAAAACGAAGTCAGCAACCCCCCATCAGGCAGTTCAACAAGCTCCTTCGCCACCCCTTTTCCGAACACCGGGCTTTCACGATCATCCTTGTCGGTGAAAAATTTCAGCCTGTTCAGAACTATCCCTGATCCTTTTTCTGATGACCCAGACTTATCCGGAAAATATCCCAATTCAATCTTGGTGATGTACTCATCGGGATCTAACACGAAGCGATGTTTGTTGCCTCCTGATCCGCCATGCTTAACGATCTCATTTGTAGATCTGCCCACGTAGGAAACTTCGATGGCATCGATCCAGTCACCCGAATAAACCGTTATCTCCTGGATCTTGCCCAACGACCCCAGCGATTGATGGTCATCAAATGGATTGCCTCCAGCTCCCCCATATAGGTCCGTCTTTGGCATCAAATTCTCCCAATAGTCAGCCGCGGCATGCTGCTTGATTTTGCATCCCTTAGATACGATTAGCTCACGACGCCGATGGTTAAAAGCCAGTCGCTTCTGTGTGACCGCTCGGCGCACAGCAACGGATACGGTTACAATCCGCAACCGGTACAAAAATCACCACTGATTGAAAATAGTGGCGCGAGTGACGAGACTTGAACTCGCGACCTCCGGCGTGACAGGCCGGCGCTCTAACCAACTGAGCTACACCCGCGTATAAGCAGCTTTTACCGCTTGGGAGCGAGGCCATTAGGCCCCGTGTCAGAGACTGTCAACAAGCCTCGGTGACCTTTTTGCCCCTGTCCTGCAAAAAGCAGTCAGCAGTTCTCGTATTTCCAGTTTCGCCGCTTGCCCTCGCTGATCCATTGCGCGGCTGTTGCGATGCGGTTTTCGCGGGTAGCCTCCCGCTTTGCCGAGACAATCCACTCGATGTAATCGCGGCGCTGAGCATCGGTAAACGCGTCAAAAACCCCTTGCGCCCCAGCCGTATCAAAAATCGCTGCGGCGAGATCATCGGGCATCTCCAGCGACGGCTTAGGTCTAGGCTTGGTAGCCTTGCGCGACTGCACAGCTTCGGCTGACTCGCAAAAGCGCTCCATGAGCACTTCGTCGTCTGGCAGGTCACCTAACGAGGTCAGCTTGCCAAAATTCCCCATGCCGCCGCCCGCAAACTCGTCGCTGCAAATGATCACCGAGGCATGGTGCTTGAAAGCCGCCATCCCGACCGCGTTTTTGCCGCCCACTGTGAAATAGGGAACGCCCCATTTCAGCGTTTCGGCCACCTCGGGCAAAGCGCTATGCACAAGCTCGCGGACATGGCGAAGTATGGGCTGCGCGAAGTCCTGAGACTTCTCGATATAGGCGTCTACTCCCGGATCGCGTGTCATAGCCTCCTCCCGATCCGCAGCAGTCTACGCCCTAATCCGATAGAAGCAAAACCGGCGTTTCGATCAGCTTTTTCATGTCCTGAATAAAGCTTGCCGCGTCATAGCCATCGACTACGCGGTGATCGCAGCTGATCGAGATATTCATCAGCTTGCGCTTCTCGATTCGCTCCTGCCCGTCTGCACCGGTCACGAACGTGGGACGTTCGATGATGCGGTTGGGACCAATGATCGCGACTTCGGGGCGGTTGATCACAGGGGTGGTGGCAACGCCACCAAGCGGGCCGAGCGATGTGACGGTCAGCGTCGAGCCGGACAGCTCGTCAGACTTTGCCGAGCCATCGCGCGCTGCCTGCGCCAAACGACCGATTTCGGCGGCCAATTGCCACAGATTGCGCGCCTGCGCGTCCTTGATCACCGGCACGATCAAGCCTGCATCGGTCTGCGTCGCCATGCCCAGATGCACCGAGCCGTGGCGGGTGACGATATTGGCTTCATCGTCAAATCGCGCATTGATCATCGGATAGTCGGGGATCAGTTTGCAAATCGCGCTGATTAGCAGCGGCAGCATAGTCAGCTTTGGCTTTGCGCCGCGTGCACCGTTCAGGTCCGCGCGCATCCGTTCAAGCTCTGTTACATCGCATTCCTCGACATAGGTGAAATGCGGGATGTGACGCTTCGACGCGGCCATATTCTGCGCAATGCGTTTGCGCAGGCCGATAACCTTGATCGGTTCGTCAGCACGGGTCTTGCCCGCTGGCGAAAACCCTCCGCCCGAATTGTAAGCGAGGAATTGGTCGAGATCGGAATGACGCACCCGGCCATCGGCTGCTGGTTTTATCTCCGCCAGGTCAATTCCGAGTTCGGTTGCGCGCTTGCGGACCGCGGGGCTGGCCAACACCTTTTCCGCTCGCTGCGAGGCGTTCGAAGGCCTGTCCTGCTCTTGCTCAAGCTCGACTGACGAGGAAGAAGGTGCGTCGACCGGCTCTGCAGGAGCACTTTCTTCTGGTTCGGGTGCTGGTTCTGGCTCTGGTTCCGCAGCGGTCTTCTCTACCGCCGGCGCGGGCGTTTCGTCTGCTCCGCCAGCGTCATCGCCTTCGACTTCGATCACCAACAGCATGGAGCCGACCGCAATCGTGTCTCCCAGATCGCCTGCGACCTCGATCACAGTCCCCGAAACCGGGCTTTCGATGTCGATCGTCGCCTTGTCCGTCATCACATCGACGAGATGCTGGTCTTCCTCGACCTGCTCGCCGACTTTGGTATGCCATTCGACGATCTCGGCCTCGGCCACGCCTTCGCCCACATCGGGCATGTTGAAAGTGAACTTCGCCATTGCGTCAGTCCTTCAAAATCTTGTCAATCGCCTCGCCAATGCGGACGGGGCCGGGGAAATAGGCCCATTCGAGGCTGTGTGGATAGGGTGTGTCAAAACCGGTCACGCGTTCGACCGGTGCTTCGAGATGGTAGAAACACCGTTCGGTGACCAGCGCCGACAATTCCGCGCCAAAGCCGCTGGTGCGGGTTGCCTCGTGCACGATCAGGCAGCGTCCGGTCTTTTCAACCGAGGCCTCGATCGCTTCAATATCGAGCGGCACGAGCGTGCGAAGGTCGAGGATGTCGGCATCGACGCCCTTCGCCTCGCACACCGCCTGCGCCACATGCACCATCGTGCCATAGGCCAGCACGGTCAGCGCATCGCCCTCGGTCACGTGCCGCGCTTTGCCCAGCGGGATTGTGTAATATCCTTCCGGCACCACGCTGTCGGGATGCTTTTTCCACGGCTCGACCGGCTTGTCGTAATAGCCTGAAAACGGCCCGTTATAGATGCGCTTCGGCTCGAAAAAGATCGTCGGATCGTTGTCTTCGATGCACGAAATCAGCAGGCCCTTCGCGTCATAAGGCGTCGCCGGAATAACCGTTTTAAGCCCCGAGACATGGGTGAAGATGCTCTCTGGGCTTTGTGAGTGGGTCTGCCCGCCGAAAATGCCGCCGCCGAAGGGGGAGCGCACCGTCATCGGAGCGATATATTCGGTCGCCGAGCGATAACGCAGCCGCGCTGCCTCGCTGATCAACTGGTCGAGGCCGGGATAGATGTAGTCCGCAAACTGGATTTCGGGGACCGGGCGAAGGCCATATGCGCCCATGCCCACAGCCACACCGATGATTCCGCATTCGCTGATCGGGGTGTCGAACACGCGGGTTTTGCCGTGTTTTTCCTGCAAGCCGGCGGTGCAGCGGAACACACCGCCAAAATAGCCGACATCTTCGCCCATCACGATCACATCGGGATCGCGCTCCAGCATCACGTCGAGCGCGTCGTTGATCGCCTCGATCATATTGATCCGGCGTTCGGTGCCAGCGTCTGCCGCTGCAATATTCTTGGTTTCGGCGTTCATTGGCCATGCCCCTTACCGGCGCTGTCCATCGGGTGTTGATCCGGCCATTTGACCTTGCGTTCACGCGTAGCCTGCTCGGCTTGCTCCTCCAAATGCCATGGCAGATCCTCGAAGACGTCCTCGAACATGGTGTGGAAGGGATGGTGCAAGCCATGGCCGAGAATGCCGTTTTTCTCGGCTTCCTTGGTGGTGGCCTTCACTTCTTCGGCGCATCGCTTGTCCATCGCCGCCTGACGGTCTTCATCCCATTCGCCGATGGCGATAAGATGGTCTTTCAGGCGCGTGATGGGATCGCCCAGAGGCCATTCCTTCTGCTCTTGCGCGCTGCGATAGCCCGAGGGGTCGTCCGAGGTCGAATGCCCTTCGGCGCGATAGGTGAAGTATTCGATCAGGGTCGGCCCAAGGTTGGCCCGTGCGCGGTTGGCAGCCCATGCTTGCGCGGCGTAACAAGCCAACGCGTCATTTCCATCGACCCTTAGCCCTGCGAGACCATATCCTAGCGCCCGCGCCGCAAAGGTCGTCCGCTCTGCCCCGGCGAACCCGGAGAAACTGCTGATCGCCCATTGATTGTTGATCACATTGAGGATCACCGGCGCGTTATAGACGGTGGCGAAGGTGCAGGCGCTGTGGAAGTCGCCCTCAGCGGTGCTGCCCTCGCCCACCCATGTCGCGGCGATCCGGCTGTCGCCCTTGATCGCGCTCGCCATCGCCCAGCCGACGGCCTGCGGGGTTTGCGTGGCGAGGTTGCCCGAGATCGTGAAGAAGCTGTGCTCGCGGCTCGAATACATGATCGGGAGCTGACGGCCCTTCAGCTTGTCGCCCTTGTTCGAGTAGATCTGGTTGATCATTTCGATCAACGGATAGCCGCGCGCGATCAGAATGCCCTGCTGACGGTAGGACGGGAACACCATGTCATCGCTCGCCAGCGCCATCGAAGCCGCCACGCTGGTCGCCTCTTCGCCGGTACACTTCATGTAAAAGCTGGTCTTGCCCTGCCGCTGACCACGGAACATGCGCTCATCAAAGGCGCGCACCAGAGCCATGTGGCCGAGCATGGTGCGCAAGGTGTCGGGATCTAGCTTCGGGTCCCATGGCCCATGCGCCTGATTGTCTTCGCCCAGCACGCGGACGAGGCTGTAGGCGAGGTCCTTCATATCCTCTGGCTTGGTGCTTTCGTCGGGACGCGGCTGATCGCCCGCTTTGCCGATGTCGATATCGCTGAAATCCGCCTTGTCGCCCGGGCGAAACTTGGGCTCGGGGACATGCAGCGCCAATTCGGGGCGGTTGTCGCCGCTTGCGCTTGGATTTGATGGAGATGGTTCGGCCCGGTCGGCCATGGCGGCGCTCTCCTGAAAACTCTCCGCTAATCGCGGCTCTCGCAGCACCGCGTATGGCAGGCTTTTGGAGCGGTCAAGCGCCTGTGATCACACCGCAACAGGGGCCTTGATCGGGGGCATTGGCGCGTAATCTTGCACCACGAAATCCTCGATTTGGTAGTCGAAAATTGTTTCAGGCTTTCTTACGATTTCAAGCCTCGGGTGGCCTTGGGGTTCGCGAGTCAGTTGCTCCTCGATCAAATGGGCGTGGTTGAGGTAGAGGTGCACATCCCCGCCCATCCACACCAGCTCGCCCGGCTCAAGGCCCACCTGCTGCGCGATCATCCGCTGTAGCAGCGCCGCCGACCACAGGTTGAACGGCAGGCCAAGCGCGACATCGCAGCTGCGCTGGTAGAGCAAGCAGTTCAATCGATCTTCGGCCACGTGAAACTGATAGGTCTTGTGACACGGCGGCAAAGCCATCCGGTCCAACTCTGCCACGTTCCAGCCTTCGATAATGTGCCGCCGGCTGCCGGGATTGTTGCGCAGGCTCTCGACCACTTGGGCGACCTGATTGACCCCCTCGCCCTTCTCGTAAAGCCCGTCGGCGCGGTAGCGATAGGTCGGCCAATCGACCCATTGCTTGCCATAGACCGGGCCAAGGTCACCCCACTTGGCGGCAAAGGCCTCGTCCTCGGCGATCCGCTGAACAAAGGCATCAAGCGTGATGTCCTCACAGGTCTCCTTGACATAGCGCGCGTGCGGCCATTCGTTCCAGATCTTGACGCCCTGGAGCACCAGCGGACGGATATTTGTCTCGCCCGTCAGGAACCACAGCATTTCGCGCGTCGCGGTCTTCCAATAGACCCGCTTGGTGGTCAGCAGCGGCATCGCGCCACCCGCCAATTTGAACCGCAGTGTCGCACCACAGATCGACCGGGTCCCCACGCCAGTTCGGTCGATGCGTTGACTGCCTTGCTCCCAAATCTTCTTCATTAGCCGAAGATAGTGCCACTCTTGATGGCCGGGATCGGACAATACACGCAGAGGTAGGTCGAGTTGCACTCCCATTGGGACCGCTTAGTTCGTAACTTGCGAATATCGCAAATTGACGAGAAACCAGTGGAAGCAAAGGTCTCTGGATTTGACGTGCAGCGTTTGTGGCGAGTCGCTTGACGTGCTGTGTAAACCGTGTGGATATTATCACCGAGTTCTACCCACAGGTTACTTCGCAAAACCCGTCTTGCCACCCCGCCGCTGCCCACTTATACGCGCCCGCCTACCACGCGTGGTCCGAACGGTTGCGCTTATGAGTCGGGAAGTAGCTCAGCCTGGTAGAGCACCGTCTTCGGGAGGCGGGGGCCGGAGGTTCGAATCCTCTCTTCCCGACCAGCAAACTGTGACTCAAATCCATCCGGGGGATGGATTTGGCCAGTTTGCTCCCGAGCGACAACGAAGGGTCTGCCCGCCCTAGACCATAGACTCAGCCACAAACCCCAGCGCCACAGTCAGCGCGCCCAGCCCAACCGACAATTGCACGCGCAGCGAAAAGAAGTCCTTCGCCGCAAAACCCAATGCGCGATCAACCAGCGGGCTGAGCGCAATCAGAACCCCGAGATACATTAGCGCAGGCCCCGGCCAGTCCCAGCCAAAGGTCCACGGCAGAAACAGCGCCACCGCCAGCAGGCTTGGCATGACTGCGACCAGATAGGCGCCTGCACCACCCTTCCCGCTCGCAATCGCCTGACCCCACCAGACCCCGCCCAGAAAGCTGAAAATCGCCGCCCCATAGGCGAACCCGCCCGCCAGCGCGCTGTAGCCATATTCATGCCCGCTCAGCGCGAGCGCCAGGCAGATGATCTGCGGCAGCAAACCGGCATAGCCGAGCAGGCGCGCGGCAAGGGTGAGCGATGGTGTGTTTTGAGCGTCGGTGTCCATATCGGGCGCAGCGCTTGGCATAGCGGCTTGGTTCCCGCAAATTGTCGCGGAACGCTTTGCCGGAACACTGGCGATACGAAAGTGTTTGAACCTACAAGAGGCAATCACGCCACCCGCATCGGACCAGCCCATTGAGCGACGACTTCCCCGAATTTGAAGACCGCAAGGAAGACAAGGATCGTCAGCGCGCGGTGCCCTCGGGCCGATTGGCGCGGGTCGGCACATTTGGAAAGCTCGTCGGCGGGGTGACCGGTGGCATGGTGGCAGAGGGCGCGCGGCGGCTGACCAGTGGCGAGAGCATCTCGACCCGCGATCTGATCCTGACGCCCGGCAATGTGAAGCGCATGACCGACCGGCTCTCGCATCTGCGCGGCGCGGCGATGAAGATGGGGCAAATGATCAGCCTCGATGCAGGCGACTTCCTGCCTGAGGAACTCTCCGCAATCCTCGCGACCTTGCGCGATCAGGCGAATTTCATGCCGACCCGTCAGCTCGACAGCGTGCTCAAGGAGCAATGGGGCAATGACTGGCGCAAGCAATTCCGCTGGTTCAATCCGCGCCCGATTGCGGCGGCTTCGATTGGTCAGGTGCACAAGGCGCTGACCCGCGATGGTCAGGAACTGGCGATCAAGGTGCAATATCCCGGCGTCGCCAAGAGCATCGACAGCGATGTCGACAATGTGATGACGCTGCTCAAGATCGCCGGCTTCGCGCCGCCCGAGCTGGAGATCGACAAGCTGCTCGCGGCGGCCAAACAGCAATTGCACGAAGAGGCTGATTACCACCGCGAAGGCCAACAAATGGCGCTCTATCGCGAGCAATTGGCCGATGTCGAAGGCTTCGTTGTCCCAACCCTCCACGAAGGGCTGACCCGCGATCACATCCTCGCGATGAGCTTCGAAGAAGGCTCCTCGATTGAAGAACTGGGCAATGAACCCGACGAGCGCCGCGACGCTGTGTTTGCGCGTCTTCTAAAGCTGGTTGCCCGCGAATTGTTCGATTTCGGCGTGATGCAAACCGACCCGAACTTTGCAAACTTCCGTTATCGCAAGGAAACGGGCGAGATCATCCTGCTCGATTTCGGCGCGTGCCGTCCGGTCGATCCGGCGGTCTCCAATGGCTATCGCAACATGCTGATCGCGGGGCTTCAGGGCAATCGCGATGAAGTGCGGAATGCGACAATCGAGGCGGGCTTTATGATGCCAATTGTCGCTGAAAAGCACCCCGAGCGGGTCAATAGGATGATCGACATTGTGATCAACGAAATGCGCGAAGATGCGCCGTTCGATTTTGGCGACCGCGCCTTCATCCCGATCTTGCGCGACGAGGGTATGGAGATCGCTCAGGATAAAGACACCTGGGCCTTCCCGCCGGTCGAAACGCTGTTTGTGCAGCGCAAAGTCAGCGGCACCGCGCTTTTGGGCGCGCGGCTCAAGGCCAAGGTCAATGTTCGGCGGATCACCGAGGAGGTGCTGGAAAGCACCGAGCCGATGTCGGCGAAAGCGGCCTAGCCCTCTTCGGCCTCATCGGCAGATGCCAACTGCGCATCAATCCAGCGATCCACATGTTCCTCAAGCACCGAAAGCGGGATTGATCCGTTTTCAAGCACGGTGTCGTGAAACGCGCGAAGATCAAAATTCGCCCCAAGCTTCTCCTCCGCACGCGCTCGGAGTTCACGGATTTTCAATTCGCCGACTTTGTAAGCCAGCGCCTGCCCCGGCCATGTCATGTAGCGGTTCACCTCAGCATCGACATTGGCTTCGGTCAAGGCCGTGTTGTCCAGCATGTAAGCAACCGCGCGCTCTTTCGACCAGCCCTTTGAATGAAGCCCGGTGTCAACCACAAGGCGGGTCGCGCGCCACATTTCATAGCTTAACCGCCCCATCTGTTTGGCAGGGGTATCATACAGCCCCATTTCAATGCCGAGCCGTTCGGAATAAAGGCCCCATCCTTCGACGAAAGCCGTGAAATATGTGCCATTTGTGCGCAGCGGATGGATATCAAGCTCCTGCTGCAATGCGATTTGCAGATGATGCCCCGGCACAGCCTCGTGCACGCCGAGCGCTGGCAACTCCCAGAGCGGGCGTTGGTCCAGTTCGGTCAGATTGAGGCGATAGATACCCGCCTGTCCGGTCTCCAATGATCCCGGCTCGTAATAAGCAGTCTTGTTGCCCGGCGCGTTCGCCGCGGGGATCGGTGCAACCGTATAAGGTTGCCGTGGAAGCCTGCCGAACAGCTTCGGCATGAAACCGTCAATGTGCTTCGCCAGCGCCTGAGTGTAGCGAAGATACTCCTGCTCGTCGGTCATGTAATATTGCGGATCGGTCCGCAGGTGCTCGATAAAGGCTTCACGCGTGTCGAAACCAGCTTCGGTCGCCACTTCGACCATCTCGGCACGAATGCGAGCGACTTCGGACAGGCCCAGATTGTGCACCTCGTCGGCGGTCATATCGGTCGTGGTGAAGCTCTTCACCCGATAGGCGTAGTAATCTGCCCCGCCCGCCGTCTCCGAGACCCCCGGCGTACCGCTGCGGCAGTTGGGCACGTATTCATCTTCGTAAAAATCGAGCAGTTCACGGTAAGCGGGCAAAACCGAGGTTTCGAGTGCCGACTTTGCGCGGGTCTTGAGAGACGTCCAATCCTCTTCGGAAATCGCAGCGGGGCGCTCGCCCGCAAAGGGACGCCAAAATGCCGAGGACTCCGCTCCATCGACAATTTGCCGCTCGATACGGCGTTCAAAGCCCTGCATTGGTTCGCATGGCTGTGTGAGGCCGCGTGTCACGGCCATGCGGCTGCGCTCGATCCCGTGCCTGTTCACGCCGCGAAAGGCTTCGAGCCGTGCGACATAACTCTCATAATCAGCGGTCACGAAGAACGGCGAGCGGTTGGGGAGCGAGGCAAAACCGGAAAACCAGCCGCTGAACGTGTTAAACAGCACATAGCGTGTGTGATCATGGGCAGATGCGGCGATAGTGTCCTCAAAGCCAGCTTTGAGGACTGCGTAATCGACCTTGAGCTCGGTCGGCAAGGATTGCGGGTCGATGGCTTCAAGCCGCGCAAGGAATTCTCGTGTTGCTTCGATCTGGCGGTCATACTCGGCCAGCGAGAGGTCACCGAGCTTTCCGTCTCCGCGCCGGTCACCCACGCTGGTTGCCAAAATGGGAGAAGAATCGAGCGTGGCTTGCCAAACCTCTTCGCGCAGCTCTTCATAGTCTTCGACCGGATCGGCCAGCGCCGGCGCCAAAGGTGTTATCGCCAAGGCAAGACCAAAAACAAGCTGCCGCATACTCCCAATCCTAACTTTACAATTGCTTAGTTGTATTGCGTTTCACGCAAGCATAGCAGAGGCGCCATGTCACCAGCCAAACCCACTCACGCTGTTCTTTTTGTCTGTTTGGGCAATATCTGCCGGTCCCCTATGGCCGAGGGGGCTTTTCGGGAAGCCGCAGAGAGTGCCGGGCTGTCCTGCACCGTCGATTCGGCCGGCACAGCCGCCTATCATGTGGGGAATGCGCCCGACCGGCGCGCGATCGCGACAGCCCGCGCGCACGGGGTCGATATCGCTCACCTCGCGGCACGCCAGATCGCGATAGAGGACTTTACCGCGTTCACCCACATTATCGCGCTCGACAACGCCAATCTCGAAGGGATCAAGGCGCATGCTCCGCGCAATACGACCGCGCAGATCTCGATGATGATGGACGCAGTTGAAGGGCGCGCGGGCGAGCAGGTGAAAGACCCCTATTACGGCGATGAAGAGGGCTTTGAAGTGACGTGGGCGGATGTCTCCGTGGCCGCGCAGGCATGGGTTGAAAAGCTCTTGGCCGAGAGCGGCTAGTCCAATTTACCCCCCACGCAGCAACTGCACACCCCAATCGCGCTCGAACAGGTAAAGCAGGATACGCGCAGCCTCGCCGCGCTCGCTGGTCAGGCCGCCATCGCGCTCGATCAGAAGCCGCGCATCGGCATGGGCAGCAGGGAGCAGGCGCTGGACTTGGTCGAGATCAGCGATCCGGAACGCCGCCTCTCCCGATTGCCGTGTTCCCAGCAATTCGCCGCCACCGCGCAGCTCCAGATCTTCCTCGGCAATGCGAAACCCGTCCTGCGTTTCGCGCATCAGAGCGAGCCGTTTGCGCCCCGTCTCGGACAGAGCGTTCCCGCGCAGCAGCAAGCAGACCGACTTCTCGCTCCCCCGCCCCACGCGCCCGCGCAATTGGTGCAGCTGCGCAAGGCCAAACCGCTCGGCTTGCTCGATCACCATTAGCGTGGAGGACGGCACATCAACGCCGACTTCGATCACCGTGGTGGCGACCAGCAATTTGGCCTCGCCGCTGACAAAGCGCTCCATATTGGCGTCTTTGACTTCGGGCGCGAGCTGACCGTGGACCAGTGTCACCGCATCGCCAAACCGCTCCTTTAACTCGGCATATCGCGCTTCGGCGGCGGCGATGTCGGCGACCTCGCTGTCGCGCACCATCGGGCACACCCAATAGGCCTGCTGCCCGCTCGCCAGATGCCGCTCGACACCAGCGACAATATCCTCGGTGCGGTCTTGCGCGACAACGCGGGTGTCGATGGCCTGCCTGCCGGGCGGCAGCTCGTCGAGGCGGCTCACATCCATCTCGCCATATTGCGCGAGGGTCAGCGAGCGCGGGATCGGCGTCGCGGTCATCGCCAGAGTGTGCGGCGCGCGCTTGCCCTTCGCCGCCAGCGCCAGACGCTGTTGCACGCCAAAGCGGTGCTGCTCATCAATCACGACCAGCCCCAGATCCTTATAGGTCACCGTGTCCTGAAAAATCGCATGGGTGCCGACCAGAATGTCAATCGAGCCGTCGAGCAGGCCCATAAGCAGCCCTTCGCGCTCCTTGCCTTTGGCGCGGCCCGTCAGGATCGCAACCTCGACGCCGGTTGGCGCGGCCATTTTTCGCAAAGTCTCGAAATGCTGGCGCGCGAGGATTTCTGTCGGGGCCAGCATCGCCGCCTGCTTGCCCGCCTCCGCCGCGATCAGCATAGCTGCAAGCGCAACCACCGTCTTGCCCGCGCCGACATCGCCTTGCAGCAGCCGCAGCATCGGCGCCTCTTGCTGCAAATCGCCTTCGATCTCGGCAATCGAGCGCTTTTGCGCACCCGTCATTTCAAACGGCAGTTCGAGCCGCGCGCGCAGCCTCCCGTCGCCTGCCAAAGCCTGTCCCTTGCGCCGCCGCCCCTCGGCCTTGACCAGCAACAGCGCGAGAGAATTCGCAAGCAATTCGTCATAGGCCAGCCGGTCGCGCGCGGGCGCGTTCGTGTCCTTGTGCGCCAAATGGAGCGCGTCGCGCCATGTTGGCCAGCCCGCTTGGTCAAACTGCCCCGGCTCGATCCATTCGGGCAACTCGGGTGTCCGCTCCAGCGCCTGCGCAACCATCCCTGCGATGCGCGGCTGGGTCAGCCCTTCGGAAAGCGCATAAATCGGCTCGTTCATCCGCGCGAGATGCGCCGCTGAGTCCTCCTCGATATGGTCGGGGTGGACGATCTGGAGCATGTCGCCATAGCGATCCAGCCGCCCCGCGACCCAGCGTTTCTCCCCCACCGGCAACAGCTTCTTCGCCGAATAGGACGCCCGCCCGAAATAGGTCAGCGCGCAGATATTGCCCGCCTCGTCCTGCGCCAGCACGCGATACGGCCCGCGCCCCGGATTGTACGGCGCGCGGTGCTCGGTCGGGGTGAGCGCGACGATCACCTGCTCGCCCTCTGTGCCCTCATCCAGATCCGCAATCGCGCGCCGCGACACAAACCGCTCTGGCAAGTGATAGGCAAGATCGCGCACCCGCGTCAGGCCAAGCTTGTCGAGCGGCTTCATAAGCTTCGGCCCGACACCATCAAGAGTGCGGGTTTCGGCGAAGAGCGAGTTTAGAGCGTCAGGGCGCATGGTCGGTCTGCTAAAGCACTATCGTCATCCCAGCGAAAGCTGGGATCTCTCATCACCCACACTCATTAAGCGCCAAGAGATGCCAGCTTGCGCTGGCATGACGCGGTTATTAGGGCTGAAGAGATGACCAACGCCCCGACTCTAGAAACCCGCCTTGCCCGCGCCAAGTTTCGCGCATGGCACCGTGGCACGCGCGAGGCCGATTACATGATCGGCGGCTTCTTCGACCGCTATCACGCAAATTGGACCGAATCCGAAATGGACTGGTTTGAAGATTTGCTCGCCGAAGACGATGTTGATGTCATGGCCTGGGCACTCAAGACACAGGACGTGCCCCAAAAATTTGCGGGCGCGCAGATCGAATTGATGCAAAAGCTCGATTACGTCGACATTCCCGGCTAGCGGGGCGTCGCAATCTGATTTCATTTGCCACGTGCGGGAACGCTCGGGGCTTTTCGCCTTTGAGAACATGCCCATGCCCGATCTCTCCCGCTTTCTTTCTGCAAGCGCGCCGCTGACGCTTTCCTCGCTTCCGCGCGGGGCGCAGCCATTGGTGCTCGCCGATCTGGCGCGGGCGGCGAAACAGCGCGCGGTGTTTATCGCGCCGGACGAGGCCGCGATGCGGGCCGTGGCCGAGGCAGCGCGGTATTTCGCGCCCGAGATCGAAGTGCTGGAATTCCCCGCGTGGGACTGCCTGCCCTATGACCGCGCCAGCCCGGCGCTTTCGGTCAGCGCCGCGCGGCTTTCTGCCCTGTTCAAGCTGCAAAGCCCGGCCAAGAAACCTAAGGCTGGTGGGTCGCAATTGCTCGTCACCACGGTCAACGCCGCGCTGCAACGGGTCGTCACCCCGTTCCGCATCCGCGAAAGCGTGCGCGAGTTCAAGCCGGGCACGACCATTGGCCATGACAGCCTCGCCGCGCTGCTCCAACGCCAAGGCTATTCGCGCACCGACACGGTGATCGACCATGGCGAGTTCGCAGTGCGCGGCTCGGTTGTCGACATCTACCCATCCTCGCTCGACGAGGGGCTGCGGCTCGACTTTTTCGGCGACGAATTGGAGAGCCTGCGCCTGTTCGATCCTTCGACCCAGCGCTCAACCGGTCGCTTGGGATCGCACCTGTTGTTGCCCGCATCCGAGGCGCTGATCGACGAGGACAGCATCAAGCGATTTCGCTCGCGCTATCGCGAGCAATTCGGCGCGGCTGCCACGCAGGACCCGCTTTACGAAGTGGTGAGCGACGGGCGGCGGCTCGCGGGCATGGAGCACTGGCTGCCCCTGTTCGAAGAGAAGCTGGCAACATTGTTCGACCATCTCGCCCCGGACGATGTGATGGTGATCGACAGCGGTGCAATCGGTGCGGCCGAAGAGCGGATCGGCGACATTCGCGACTATCATGACCAACGCGAGCGGATCGCGGGCGACAAGTCGGGCAGCTATCGCCCGCTTGAGACCAATGCGCTCTATCTGACTCAGGACGAATTCGACGCCGCCCTCGCCAACGCCCCCGCCCACCGCGCCAGCGTCTTTGCCACGCCCGAAACCGAAGGCGCGCTGGACTTCGGTTTCAAGGCCGCCCGCGATTTCACACCCGAGCGCGCGCGCGGTGACAATGTCTACGAAGCCGCCGCCAAGCACTGCGCCGCCATCGCCAAATCGGGCAGGAGGCCGCTGCTCGCCGCCTATTCGACCGGTTCGCGCGCGCGGATCGCCTCGATCCTCGAAGAAGCGGGCACCCCCACCCGCCTGGCCGACAGCTGGCAAGACGCGCTTGGCCTTTCGGCGAAGGGTGATTTGGCGCTGATGGTGCTCCCGCTCGAAGCGGGTTTTGCGAGTGACGATCTGGAAGTCCTCACCGAACAGGATGTGCTCGGCGACAGGCTGGTGCGGCGCAAGAAAAAGCGCAAGGATTCCGACGCCTTCCTCGCCGAATTGCAAGCCCTCGCGCGCGGCGACCTGGTGGTCCATGTCGAGCACGGCATTGGCAAATATCTGGGGCTGGAGCCGGTGCCCGTCGGCAAGAGCCAGCATGATTGCGTGCAGCTCGAATATAAGGGCGGCGACAAGCTCTTCATCCCGGTCGAGAATATCGACGTGCTCAGCCGCTATGGCTCGTCCGAAGACGCGGTTATGCTGGACAGGCTGGGCGGCGAAGCGTGGCAGAAACGCCGGTCGAAACTCAAAGAACGCATCACCGCGATTGCGGGCGAGTTGATGAAAGTCGCAGCCGAGCGCGCACTCAAGAAAGCCCCCGTTTTTCAAGCCGAAGAAGCCAGCTTCAACCAGTTTGTCGACCGTTTCCCGTGGGAGGAAACCGACGATCAGGACACCGCCATCGCCGATGTTCTGCGCGATCTGGAAAGCGGCAAGCCGATGGACAGGCTGGTCTGCGGCGATGTCGGCTTTGGCAAAACCGAAGTGGCCCTGCGCGCGGCCTTTGTGGCGGCGATGAGCGGACAGCAAGTCGCGGTTGTCGCCCCCACCACCTTGCTCGCGCGCCAGCATTATCAGAACTTCTCCGAGCGTTTCGCCGGCTTCCCGCTCAAGGTCGGTCGGCTCTCGCGGCTGGTCTCGTCAAAAGAAGCCGCCGAGACGCGCGAAGGATTGGCCAATGGCACCGTCGATCTGGTGATCGGCACCCACGCGATCCTGTCGAAATCGACCGAGTTCAAGAACCTTGGCCTCGTAATCGTCGATGAAGAACAGCGCTTTGGCGTGACGCACAAGGAAAAGCTCAAACAGCTGCGCTCCGATGTGCATATGCTCACGCTGACCGCGACGCCGATCCCGCGCACGCTGCAAATGGCGATGACGGGCCTGCGCGAGCTTTCCACCATCCAGACCCCGCCCGTCGACCGGCTCGCGGTGCGCACCTATGTGATGGAGTGGGACGATATGGTGATGCGCGAGGCGCTGCTGCGCGAGCATCATCGCGGCGGGCAGAGCTTTATCGTGGTGCCGCGCATTTCCGACATGGCCGATGTCGAGGAATGGCTGCGTGAAAATGTGCCCGAAGTGAAGTCGGTCTCCGCGCACGGCCAGATGGGTGCAGCCGAAATCGAAGAGCGGATGAGCGCTTTTTACGAGGGCAAATACGAAGTGCTGCTCTCGACCACCATCGTCGAAAGCGGGCTCGATCTGCCGAGCGCCAACACCATCATCATCCACCGCGCCGACCGCTTTGGTCTCGCCCAGCTATACCAGCTGCGCGGGCGCGTGGGCCGGTCAAAATTGCGCGCATACGCCTATCTTTCCTACGAGAAAGACGTGCAGCTTTCGGAAGTTGCCGAAAAGCGGCTGAAAGTGCTGAGCGATCTCGACAGCCTTGGAGCGGGTTTCCAACTCGCCTCGCACGATCTCGACATTCGCGGCGCGGGCAACCTGCTCGGCGATGAGCAATCGGGCCATATCCGCGAGGTCGGGTTCGAGCTGTATCAGTCGATGTTGGAGGACGCGATCCTTGCCGCGAAAGCGGGCGAGATGGGGCTTGAGGCAGCGCGCGATAAAGTCTCGCCGCAGATCACCGTCGATGCCCCGATTATGATCCCTGAGGATTATGTGCCCGATCTGGCGGTGCGCATGGCGCTCTACCGTCGGCTCAATCAGGCGGGCGACAAGGCCGAGATTGAGAGCCTCGCTGCGGAGATGATCGACCGGTTTGGCGGCCTGCCCGCGCCGACCAAAAACCTCGTGCGGCTGATCGAGATCAAGCATCAAGCGATTGACGCCAATATCGCCAAGATCGACGTGGGCGCGCGCGGGACTTTGGTGACGTTCCACAATGACGATTTCCCTGACGGGCCGGGCCTGATCGCCTATGTTGACCGGCTTCAGGGGACCGCGAAGCTGCGCCCAGATATGAAGCTGGTCATTAACCGCGCGTGGGGCGATCCTGACAGCCGCCTCAACGGTCTGTTCCAGCTGACCAAGGGTCTTTCGAGGATCGCGCTCAAGGCGGCGAAGTTGAGGAAAGCGGCATAGCGCGCAGGGCAGCATTTCGCGCGGTACGCGTGCTTTTCGAGAAGCCATGCGTTATCGTGTAAAAAATGACTGGTATCTCCACTGTCGACACGACCCTCTTGGGCGAAGAGCCGGACTGTACCTCTTGCGGCGCGGGAGCGACTGTTTGGTTCAATTGGGCTTTCGCAATTGAAAGCGAGAGCGACGAGGATGCAGTGCGGGTCGAAGCGCTAAGCATCTGGAAGACACTTCGTCGCGGATGGCTTTTTCGGTGCAAATCCTGTCAGGAAGTGTGGCATCTGGACGGCGCCGGACGAAAAATGACCCATGTCAGCTCAGCGCGATTGCCGCTCGTTTTGGAATGGGATGAACAGCCTGTCGCGCTTCCAAAAGAAGTCGAGGCGATGCTCGCCGAGATCAAGGCAACCCCGCCGGATATCTATGGCAACGGTAGTGAAAGGCGCGTGACGCCGTGCAAGGTCATTACGGCGCAGAGGGAATACGTCGACCCCGCCATGATCTGTATTCAACTTGACGCACCGGTGCAGAATTATGCCAATTTCCGATCAGGAAACGAGATTGTCGAGATCGAGAAAAGCGAGTTGGCCTTGCCGTATGACGTTCGATTGGCATGCAGCGAAGCCGAAGAAATCAGCATGGCCTTTTCTCCCAGCCTGATCGAAATGCCGGACGGGACCAAGTTTGCCTTCAATGGCATGACCAGTTTCATGTCGAAATCAGGCTATCTCGCGAAAGATGCTCGTCCTGTGCCAATGGAAGAGTTCACCCAGGCCAATGCTCCTGAAATCTTGCAGTCGCCGCAGATCACCTATTTCTTTGTCGATGGCGATCCGGGCTGGGTCAAGGCGCCAGAAGCTTTGGCGGAGCCGCCTGCGTCAGAAAGGCGCCAGTCGTGGTTTCAACGACTTCTTGGTCGCTAGAGACCTGCTCCACGCTTGCTACTTAACAGGAAAACAGGCCGACCCTGCTTTGCGCAAAGTGTTGCATGTCGCTTTGGCCGCAGGCCCTGTGACACGCAGGCGATAGACCTTCCGCGAATTCACCACCGCCGGGATGACCTTCTTTTCGTAGCCGCTCAACTGCGGGAAGCGGCTCTTGATCTTGGTCCAATGCGCTTCGGCCGCCGCAGCACTGCCGGCTGCGATTAGCTGGATCGTCTGAGTTGGTCCCGACGGCGGCCTGCGTTCAATTACGCGCGCAGCAACTCGCCCTTCCAGCGCCGGATCTGTGGCCGTGGGCGTGGGCGCCCCCAGATCAGCAAGCTTCGGCTGGGCTGCCTGAATCAACTTTCCGTTCTTGCCCGCCTTGGGCATCGGAATTCTCAATGCCAGCCGACGCGCGTCACGCGCCACAGTCAATGCACTGTCAGTCACGACCACAGTGGTCGTATCCTTGCTGCTCAGCTTGAAAAGCGCGCTTGCAAAGTCGCGCGGCAACCGGATGCAGCCGTGCGATGCCGGATAGCCGGGTAGCTTGCCTTCATGGATAGCAATCCCGTCCCACGTCATACGCTGCATGTAGGGCATGGGCGCGTTCGAATAGAGGTTCGAGCGATGGTGCCGTCGCTTCTGCAGGATCGGGAAAACACCCGAAGGCGTTTCCTTGCCCTTTTTGCCGGTTGAAACAGGTGACGAGTTCCACAAATCGCCATCCTTGAACACATACATCTGTTGCGATGGCTTGCTGATGACGATCAGCACGCCTTTCTTGAGCGTCTGCTCGATCGGGATTGGAAGCGTTGCACCGGACTTGGTGCGAAGCGGTCTGGTTTGAGGGATCGAGGTCGGCGTTTGCGTCGCCATTTTCATCAAAGCAGAAGCGATCACAGGTGTCGCGGCGGTGCTGGCCGAAGGTGTCGCCGTCGTGGGGGAGCCGCTCCATGATGGAACAGCGAACATCGCCGCCATGCAAGTGACAATCGTAAAGCCCGCTATTATGAGCGCTCTGGTAACCATGTCCACATTGTGGAACGCGCGTCCGATTCTTGCAATTAGGATTCTGTAAACCATAATTTCCGCCACGACGTACGGGTGCGACGAGCAGCGCACACCCATGCGGCGTTACCCGTACCCCATGCCCCTTGCCGAACCCGCCAAGGCCAGAACCTCAGCGCTCTTCATCGGTTGGGCGCGCAAGAATCCCTGCCAGTAATCGCATCCTTCCGACTTGATAGCTGCGCGCTGAATCTCGCTCTCGATGCCCTCGGCATAGACATCCAGTTCGAGCGCTTTCGCCAATGCAATGATTGCACGCAGTACCGCCAACGCCTTGGCATTGCCGGGCACGCCATCAACCATTATCTTGTCGAGCTTGAGCGCATCGAGTGGCAATTCCCGCAGATATCGAAAATTACAAAACCCTGCGCCAAAATCATCAAGAGCCGTTCGAAAACCCAAGCCACGCAGCGCGCCCAAAGCTGCGCTTGCTTGCGGCAAATTGTGCACCAGCAGATCTTCGGTAATCTCAAGCATGAGACGGGTGGGGGCCAGTGACGAGCGTGCGATCAACGCGGCAAAATCAGACGAAAAGCTTGGATCACCAAGTTCTTCAGGCGTGATATTAAGCGACAGGTTCAAGTCGTCGGGCCAACTCGTTGCATCCTCCAGTGCACGCGCCACCACGTGCCGCGACACCGGCGCGACCATTGATGCCCGCTCTGCAATCGCAAACAGATTCCGCGCGCCAATCTCGCCGAATGTCGGATGCCGCCAACGCGCGAGCGCCTCCGCGCCAACCACTGCGCCTGACTGGCTGTCAAATTGCGGTTGGAACAAAACCTCAATTTCACTGCGATCCAGCGCATCAGGCAAATCGGACTCAAGCGCTGCAATGTTAGCGCCATGAGCAGAAGCCCTTAATGAAGATCGCCTTGTGTCCATCTCACCCCCTTAGGCGCACAGGCTGCGGATATGTGACGCCAATTGCAATCCGCCCAATTATGGAACATCAGGACAGCCTGGGCGACGCTGCGGCGATTGGGCGAGGTTTATTAGGCAACATATGAGCACTCAAAACGCATTCCATCGTGTTGCACTGGTCGCTTCGGATACAGAACGGGCACAAGAAGCCTTCGCCGCTTTCGAATCTCAGCACGATTGGGCACCCATCGGAAGTGCCGATGCCGTAGTGGTTCTGGGCGGGGACGGCTTTATGCTTCAGACGCTGCACTCGATGCTTGATGC
>JBCCOF010000018.1:0-28678 GCA_039025455.1 Pseudomonadota bacterium
CGCGATGGCGGCATGACTTTCACCGATCTGGGCATTGCCCACCGGCACGTTGATGACCACGCTTTGTGGATCAACAAACGCAACACCAACCACCTGATAATCGGCGGCGACGGCGGCATCTACGAAAGCTGGGACGGCGGAACCTTGTGGCGTCACGTCGACAACCTGCCGATCGTGCAATTCTATCGCATTCAGCCTGACAACGCGCTGCCGTTCTACAATGTCTGCGGCGGCACGCAGGACAACAACTCGCTGTGTGGCCCCTCTCGCACCACGGTGAAGCACGGGATCGCCAATTCCGACTGGCACATCATTCTGGGCGGGGACGGCTACAAGCCCCAGATCGATCCGCGCGATCCCAACATCGTCTACACCCAATATCAGTATGGCGGCCTCGCCCGTTATGACCGGCGCACTCAGGAGCGGGTGTTCCTGACCCCGCAGCCGGCAACGGGCGAGCCTGCTTACAAGTGGAACTGGAACACGCCGCTTTTGATCAGCCCGCACAATCCCGACCGTATCTACTACGCGGCGGAGTATCTGTTTGCCTCGAATGATCGCGGCAATTCGTGGGAGAAGATCAGCCCAGATCTCACCCGCCGGATCGACCGCAATGCGCTCGAAGTGATGGACCGGGTGTGGAGCGTCGATGCGATTGCAAAGAACGATTCTACCTCGATCTACGGCGCGGCGATTGCGCTGAGCGAAAGCCCGCTTGCCCAAGGGCTGATCTATGTCGGCAGTGATGACGGCGTGATCTCGGTTACCGAGGATAATGGCGGCAGCTGGCGCCGGCTGGAATCGGTGCGCGGTGTGCCCGACATGACGCTGGTCGAAGATATCATCACGTCGAACCACTCGGCGGACGTTGCCTATGCCGTGTTCGACAATCACAAGCGCGGCGACCACAATCCTTACGTTTATCGCACCGGTGATCGCGGTCGGACGTGGCAGCCGATTGCGGGCAATCTGCCCAAATGGGGTTCGGTGCACACCATTGCCGAGGATCATATCGATCCCAACCTGCTGTTTGTCGGGACCGAGTTTGGCCTGTTCTACAGCCAGAATCGCGGTCAGACATGGCATCAACTCAAGACCAATTTCCCGACGATTGACGTGCGCGATATCGAAATCCAGCAGCGCGAGAACGATCTGGTCATCGGGACATTCGGTCGCAGCATCTATGTGCTCGACGATTACTCACCCCTGCGCACCAACGCGGCAACAGTGGCCTCTGCCGAAGCGACTTTGTTTCCCGTGCGCGACCCGTGGCTCTATGTCGAAGGCGATCTTTGGGGCACATGGGGCGGGGCGAAAGCCTCGAACGGAGACAATTTCTGGCAGGCGGATAACCCGCCATTCGGCGCGGTGTTCACTTACAATTTGAGCGAAGGATTGCAGTCGCGCGGACAGGCGCGACGGGCCGCAGAGCGCGAGATCGAGAAGACCGGCGGCGATACGCCTTACCCCTCTTGGGATGCCCTGCGCGCCGAAGACCGCGAGGACGACCCGGCAATCGTCTTCACGATCACGGATCAGGCGGGCAAAGTCGTCCGCCGCATCACCGGCCCGCACAGCAAGGGCCTTCACCGCGTGGCGTGGGATCTTCGATACGAAGCCCCCGATCCCGCTCGCGTGAACCGCCCTGCGCCCGGCCTGTTCTCCGGCGTGCCCATTGGGCCGATGGTGACGCCGGGAACCTACACGGTGACGCTGGGCAAACGCGTGAACGGCGTGGTCACGCCGCTGGCATCGCCGCAGAGCTTCACCGTGAAATCGCTCGAGAACAGCCCCGAGATTGCGCAGGATCGCGAAGCGATTCTCGCATTCCAGAAAGAGACAGCGGACTTGGCGCGCGCGGTGACCGGTGCGAATTCGGCTTCGAGTGAAATGCGCAATCGCATTGCCCACCTCAAGGTCGCGGTTGAAACGCTCGATACGCCCAATGAGGGGCAAAGAGCGCGCATTCAGCAGATCGAGACCATTCTCGACGATGCGGATGTGGCGCTGCGCGGTGATCGCACGATTGGCGGTCGCAATGAGCCGGTGCCGTTCTCGATCCTGCAGCGGATCGGGCAAATTCGCGGCTGGGGCTGGTCGCACCAGTCACCGACCACCGGCTCCGACAAGACCGCGCTCGAATTGGCGAAGAGCGAGTTTGCGACTGTGCTGGCGAGCCTGCGCGATGTCGAAAACCGCTTGCAGTCGCTCGAGACTGAGCTTGAAGGCCTCGGCGCACCCTACACTCCGGGCAGCGGCGTGCCCGCTTGGCCACAATAGGGGCGGCGTCTAGCGTCATCGGCATGTGAAGATTCATTGCATTTTGGCTGCCGGTCTGGCTGCATTGCCAGCCGCACCGGCCTTTGCTGACGCCAGCACGAGCGAAGCGCCCGAACCATCGGCGAACAGCGCTGACAGGATCATCATCACAGGAACGCGGTCCAAAGAGGCGTTGGACGACCAACCCTATGCCATCAGCGTCGTGGACCAGACGCAGATCGAGCGCGAGCTTCCGCGAACCGTGCCGGAGGCTCTGACACAGCTTCCCGGCGTGCTGATCCAGAAAACAGCCTCGGGCCATGGTTCGCCCTATATTCGCGGGTTTACCGGCAACCGGACGCTGCTGGTGATTGACGGCGTGCGATACAACAACGCGACCTTTCGCGACGGCGCAAACGAGTATTTTGCGCAGATCGACACCTTCACGCTCGACCAGATCGAGCTGATCGCGGGGCCTGCCTCCGCGCTGTATGGCAGCGAGGCAGTGGGCGGCGTGCTCAATCTCATCACGCGCGGCGCGGACATCGACGACACAGTTGGATTGTTCCTGAGAGGCGAGCAGACAGTCCGGGTGTCGAACGGGGACCAGAGCATTGCCTCGCGCACCGCCGTGGAATTGGGCGAGGGCAGCAAATGGGGCTTTCGCACGGGCGCGACCATCCGCGAATATGGCGATATTCGCGCCGCGCAGCTGGGCCGCCTGCCCGAATCCGGATACAGCGAACGCGCGCTCGATGCCCGGCTCGATGTGGCGCTCGGGTCCGGCTGGAGCGCGACGGTCGATCATCAAAGCCTGTGGCAGGACGATGTGCCGCGTACCCATTCGACGGTGTTCTCCGTGCCCTTTGCGGGCACGCGCCGGGGCACGGATTTGCAGCGCGACAAAGACCATGGCCGCGCGTTCACTTATGTGAAGGTGAGGAGGGATAGCGACCAACCCGCGCTCACTTCGCTGGAGCTGACACTGTCGCATCAAGCCCGCCGGGAGGAGGAACTGCGTGTCCTTGGGAGCGCTGCGCGGATCGACCAATCCTTCGTTTCTGACCTATGGGCGTTCAACGCCGTTGCGAGCGCCGATGCGGGCGAGTTTAAACTCACTTATGGCCTCGATCTCAGCCACGAGACCATCGACTCTGCCCGCGTGGACACGGACCAAGGGGTCTCGACGGTCCGCTTGCAAGGCCCGGTCGGAACCGATGCGCGCTATGACATGGCGGGCTTCTTTGTGCGGGGTCTGGCCGACATCACCAGCCGCGTTGTGCTCGATGGCAGTCTGCGCCTGTCATTCGTCGATGCGTCGGTCGGACAATTCGCCGATCCAGTGACCGGTTTGGCGCGCTCGTTCGATCAGGCTTGGTCGGATCTGTCTGGCTCGCTGCGCCTGTCCTATCTCGCAGACGATTACTCCGTCTGGGCGGCCTTCAGCCGGTCCTTCCGCGCGCCCAACATCGCCGATATCAGCCGCTTTGGGCGAAGCCGTTCGAGCGAAATCGAAGTCGCGAGCCTTACCCTCGAACCGGAAACCTTCGACACATTTGAGCTGGGCTATCGCGGCTCTTTCGGCGCTTTGAACATCGGCGCAAGTGCCTACACCACACGCTTGAACAACTACATCGCGACGGTTCCAACCGGCCAGCTTCGCGACGGATTGACCGAGGTCGCCAAGCGCAACGCAGCGTCGGGTTATGTCGCGGGCATAGAGCTTTCGGTGGATGCCGAAATCGCTGAGGGCTTCGTATTATCGGGCAACGCCACGTGGTTGCGCGGACGGCTGACCCTGCCAACCGTCGCTGGCCCCGTTGAGGAGCCGATCAGCCGCATTCAGCCTCTCACAGGCAATCTCAGGCTCACTTGGGAGCCCGGCAACGGCCTCTGGGCGCTCGCCGAACTGGCGCTTGCCGACCGGGCCGACAAATTGAGCAGCGGGGACTTGCTCGATGTCGAGCGCATCCCGCCCGGCGGCACTCCCGGATATGTGCTGTTCGGCATACGCGGCGGCGCGCGGATCGGGCGGGGCGTTGATCTGACTTTCGCCTTCAACAACCTGTTCGACGATGCCTATCGCACCCATGGCTCGGGCAATAACGAGGCGGGGCGGCATGTCATGGTCGGATTGCAGCTATCGATGTGAGTAGCGGGTCGCAGGCATGATCAGGCTTGGACTTTCGCCTTGGCGTAGCGGTCCGTCACAAAACCAATCGCGGTTTGCAGGTCGCTCTTCTCCATATCGCGCAGGATAAAGACGATGCGCGAGCGGCGATCTTCGGACGGCCATTCGGGCAAGATCGCGGGTGGATGCCAGATGTGCTGGACGCCGTGGACGACGATGGGTTTGTCCATCTCCGCCATGTTGATGATGCCTTTGACCCGAAGCATGTTGACGCCATTGAGTGAGGTCAAAAGACCGAACCATTCGTCAAACACCTTGGCTGGCATGGCCTCGTCAAAGGTCAGGCTGATCGAGCTTATCCGGTCGTCATGGCGGTTTATGTCATGGTGGTGGTGATGGCCATGGTCGTGCCCGTGATGATGATCGTGCGAGTGGTCAGAATAGGCTTCTTCTTTCAGCCATTCGAGCACCTCGTCGCCCTTGATCTCCGGATTGAACTGTCCCTGACCCAGCAGCGCCATCGGGTCGTCCTCGTTTTCGACCGTGGACAGGATTTTGGCCGCCGGATTGAGCGCGCGCAGCCGACCGGTCAGCGAATTGATCGCTTCCGGGTCAGCAAGATCCGTCTTGCTCATCAGCACGGTGTCAGCAACGGCGACCTGCTTGACAGCCTCGGGCTGCATGTCGAGCGTCGCTTGGCCGTTCACCGCATCGACCAAGGTCACAACCTCGCTGAGCCGATAGGTGTCTATCAGCTTATCATCGGCCATGATCGTGTGGATGATGGGCGCGGGATCGGCGAGACCCGTCGTCTCGATGATTATCCGGTCAAACCATGTCTTGCCTTCGCGCGCATAGCGCCACGGCGCGTCCTTAAGGGTCTTCTGAAGATCGCCCTTGATCGTGCAGCACAGGCACCCGCTCGACATCTCGACAATCGTGTCGTCTTCGTTGCTCTGGGCGACCAGATTGTGATCCAGCCCGACCGCGCCAAACTCGTTGATGATTACCAGCGTGTTGGCCATCTCCGGATCGCGGATCAGGCGATTGAGGAGGGTTGTTTTGCCCGAACCGAGAAAGCCCGTGAGCAGTGTGACCGGAAATGTGCCACTCTTGGAGTTCATTTTGCTGTGACCAATCTCGCTCGAAGCGTCAAAAGGGCGTCCGGTTCAAAGCTCCCGGCTCCATAGCTCAATTTCCAAACGGGTAAACGGGACATAAGACGGCGCTCTTTGCGCGATATGGCCTTTTCAAAAGGCAGCCAAATGGAGCGGCTGAACATTTTCCCTTGCCGTATTGGATTTGGGAGACTTTATATCATTGGCGCGTTTCGACCAATGGGGCAGTGTCGAAACTTGCCGAAGGGTGCTTGAACGCTCGGTGCTGCTCACACTAAACGCATGTCTGCCCAGCTTATCGAGGATAGTTTAATTGCGCCTGATTGCTTTTTTGCTCGTACTGCTCGTTGCCGTCCCTGCGTCTGCTCAGGGCGTCCAGCAAACCAAGGGCGATTTTGAAGACAAGTTCCGCCAGCTCGACGAGGTGCTGCCCGACCCGAACGTCTACCGCAATGCCAGCGGCGCGCCCGGCCATGAATATTGGCAGCAAGAGGCCGATTACCGGATCGTCACAACTCTCGACGAGGATGGGCGCAGGCTGAATTCGCGCGCCACCGTTACCTACAAGAACAACTCGCCCGACACGCTTCCGTGGATCTGGATGCAGCTCGACCAGAACATCTTTAAAAAGGATTCGATGGCGGAGCTGACCAACACCTTTGGCGGCCCCGGCCGTCGCGGGCCTTATGTTTCTGCGGGAAGCGGTAACCAGCCCGCGCGGCTTTCCATGGAGGAGCTGCGCCGGCAACAGGCGATGGCTGACAATGAATACGGCTATGACATCACCCGCGTCAGCCTGACGAATGGTCGCGCGCTCGACCACACAATCGTGGGCACGCTGATGCGGATCGACCTGGCGACCCCGCTGCGCCCGGGTCAAAGCGTCGCTTTCAACATCGACTGGTCGTTCAACATCGTCGAAGAGAATGTGATCTATGCGCGCTCGGGCTACGAGCATTTCCCCGACGATCCGCGCGAAGGCGGGAACGACATCTTCCTGTTCGCGCAGTGGTTTCCGCGCCTTGTCGCCTATTCGGATTACGAAGGCTGGCACAATAAGGAGTTCCTCGGACGCGGCGAGTTCACGCTCGAATTTGGCGATTACGACGTGACCATGACGGTGCCCGACGACCACATCGTTTCGTCGACCGGCGTGCTGGCCAATCCCTCACAAGTGCTCACGGCAACGCAAAGGCAGCGCCTTACCACCGCGCGCAATTCTGACGAGCCGGTGTTTATCGTCACGCCAGAGGAAGCCGAAGCGAACGAATCCTCGAACCCCACCGGCAACAAGACATGGCGCTTCACCGCGCAGAATGTGCGCGATTTCGCATGGGCGACCAGCCGCAAATTCGCATGGGATGCGCAGGGCCATCGCCAGCCGGGCGCCGAAAACGAGGTTGTGATGGCGATGTCGTTCTGGCCCAAGGAAGGCGGCGATCTGTGGCGCAAATATTCGACCGCCGCCGTGGTTCACACCATGGAGGTCTATTCGCGCTTCTCCTTCGATTATCCCTATCCGACCGCGCAATCGGTCAACGGGCCGGTGGGCGGGATGGAATATCCCATGATCACCTTCAACGGCCCGCGCACGACCCTGCAAGAAGACGGAACACGGACCTATTCGGAGTCCGAAAAAGTGTTCCTTGTCGGCGTGGTCATTCACGAGATCGGGCACATCTATTTCCCGATGGTGGTCAATTCGGACGAGCGCCAGTGGACATGGATGGATGAAGGCATCAATTCCTTCCTCGACAATGTTGCCGGTTACGAATGGGACCCCGACATGCCGTGGACCCGCAGCATTCCGCGCCAGCTTATCCCCTACATGACGTCGAGCCAGCAGGTGCCGATCATGACGCAATCGGACAGCATTCTGAACATTGGCCCCAACGCCTATGGCAAGCCCTCGGCGGCCTATCACATCCTGCGCGACACGATCATTGGCCGCGAGCGGTTCGATTTTGCCCTGCGCGAATATGCGCGCCGCTGGAAATTCAAACGGCCCACCCCGTCGGACTTCTTCCGCACCATCGAAGAGGCATCGGGCACCGATCTCGACTGGTTCTGGCGCGGCTGGTTCTACACCACCGATCACGTCGATATCTCGCTTGATTCGATCTACAAATTGCGCCTCGATACCGAGGATCCGGACATCGATCTGGCGCGTCGTCGGCAGGAAAAGGCCGATGAGCCAGAGCATATCGGCGCGCGGCTGAACCGCGAGCAGGGCTTGCCGATCTGGGTGCTCGAAAATCCCGGAATCACCGATTTCTACGACGAGAACGATCAGTTCACCGTCACGCCGCGCGACCGCAAAAAGTATGAGAGCTTCCTCGACGGTCTGGAGGACTGGGAGCGGCGCGTGTTCGATCGCGCGATCGAGGAAGACAACAATTACTATGCGCTGAGCTTCTCCAATATTGGCGGGCTTGTGATGCCGATCATCCTCGATCTGCGCTTCACCGACGGCACCAGCGAAAAGATGATGATCCCGGCGGAAATCTGGCGGCGCAATTCGCGCAATGTCAGCAAGCTGTTGGTGTTCCCCAAAGGCAAGGAATTGAAGGAAGTCGTGCTCGACCCCGAATGGGAGACAGCCGATGCCGACATCAACAACAATTACTATCCGCGCCGGATCATCGACAGCCGTGTCGAAGCGTTCAAGCGCCCGGCTCCAAGCTCGCGCACCGGTCGCGACCTGATGGCCGAAACGCTTGTTACGGACGAGAAAGAGGGCGAAAGCGAGGGCGCGCAGTGATCCGACTCTTCGCCGGATTGATTGCATTGCTGATGGTGGCAGCCCCTTCCGCTGCCCACCAGCAAAAGGTCTCAACGAGCACGGTCGAGCACAATTCGCGCACGGGTCTGCTCGAAGTCATCCACCGCATTTCCCTGCACGATGCCGAGCATGCCTTGCGCGCACAGGGCAAGAGCGCTGCGGACATCGTGGATGATGTGCCGAGCCGACGGGCCTTTGCGCGCTATGTCGCCGAGCGGTTCTCGGTCACGGTAGAAGGGCAGCCGCTCGATCTCACAATCCTTGGAAGCGAGATCGATGGCGGCAATCTGTTCATCTATCAGGAGGCGCGCTCTCCGGGGATCGGCACGGTTCTAACGGTCCAGTCGCAAATTCTGACCGATATCTGGGCCAAGCAGGTCAACCGCGTGAATATCGGTCGACCCACAAGCCCCACCACACTTATCTTTCGCCAAGGCGAACCTGCGAAATCCGGCCGCTTGGAGTGAACGCCAGCAGGCTGCCGCTAGCCGAGAAACGCCTCAATCGCTTCGACCAGGGCCGCGTTCTTGGCCGGGTTTAGCGCATCGGGATGCGGGCTTGAAAAGGCCTTGCGATCATTGTCGTAGTAGCGGCCCGAAGCACTCGCGAACTCATCGCTGATTGCTGCCCGAGCCAAAATGTCTGCGCCAATGCCCAAGTCGTGACCGGCGCGGCCATAGGCCTCTTTGACCATCTTGCTGCCGAGGAATGAGGCTGGGTTCACCGCGATAAAGGCGGGGCCACTGTCCCCATATCGCTCGGCGAGGGCAAAGCTCCACATGGTGATGGCCAGTTTGCTCTGCGCATAGGCATCGCTGTCAGAGAATGGCCGCTTGGCAAGAAAATCATCGAAATGGACCGGCGCTTGGGCCGCCGAAGATAGGTTCACCACGCGGCCACTATCGCCCATGATCGGGAGCAGCAATTTGGTAAGCTGATAGGGCGCAATCGTGTTCACCACAAAGCGCGCATCATAGCCATCAGCGGTCAGCGGCTGAGACATTTTGAAGACGCCCGCATTGTTGATGAGCACATCGAGCGCGTCGAAGTCGGCTTTGATTGCGTCGGCCATCTCACTGACTTCAGAGAGGTCTGTCAGGTCAGCACGGTAGGTCTTTACATCTCCCGCTCCGGGAATGGCCGAGACAGCCTCGGCGGTTGCGGCAAGTTTGTCGGCGCTGCGTCCGTGGAGCAGCAGGGTGTGGCCATCGCTTGCAAGCAATTTGGCGGTTTCAAATCCGATGCCGTCGGTGGCGCCGGTAATTGCGATCGTCTTGGTCATATCGATTGTCTCTTCAAGCTAGGGATTGGTTGTCAGAAGGGCGCAGAGCCGTCTGATGGAATGGTTGGCACAGTCCAGCGGTTGGCCGCGGATACAGGTTCTCCTGCAAATCCGTGGCGGTAGGGGATTTGGCCGTGCTCGCCGTAAAGCCACAATACGAAGTTGCGGCGCTCGCCACTCTTGATCGGCATGGAAGCGTGCATGGCGCTGCCGTGATGAATCAAAGCCACGCCAGGCTCGAACGAGAGGTCAACAAACTGCTTTTTGACCGTGTCCATAAAGCGCACTGCCGATCCCCCATAGTCCTCTCCGGGAAGGTTGAGATTGATGTTCAGCGTGACGCTGGAAGCATCGGTGTGCGCGCGCAAGTCCTCATCACCGCCCGCTTTCCAATGGATCGAAAATCCGAAGGTCTGGCTGTCATAGCCATAGATATCGGGGAACAGGAGCCGAGCGATGGGCCGCATGAAATGGTCCATCAGATCGCGGTAGAATGTCTGGAATGTCGGAGCTGCCAGATAACCTTCCGAGCGGGGATCAAGCATGCCGCCGCCGCGGTTGAGTACAATGCCGTAGGGCGGGCGCAGCGGAATGCCGGAATCGGCGACCCGCTCCATATATTCCCTCAGCTCGCCAAGTTTGTCAGGGTTGAAGAATTGCGCCTTGTAGACGCCGGGGAAGACCTCTTCGAAAAGATCGGCGACGGCAGATTCCGTGCTTGGATCGGACCATGCGGCTTCAACCGCCTTCAAGAGCCCGGGCGAATAAAGGGAGCGGTCTAAGGCAATCTCACCATGGCCTTGGGCACGCTCCCACTCGGACCATGCCTCTTCAAACACGCTCTGATTGGTGTTCCAGAAATGGTGAACCGATGGAGCGCGCCTTAGCATTTCATCGCGGCTGGGACGGATTGTGTTGCGGGCTTCTTCAAGAATGGCTGTAGACATGGGGTGTGCCTTTCGTGGGTCAGGAATAGCGTACGAGAGTGCGGCTCTCGATGCTCTTGCGGGGGAAAGCGGCGTTTGCGTCGCCGGGCAGGTCAAGCGCGCTGTGGGCCAGCTGCGGGCGGCCGCAATTGTCGTAAATGTTGAACACCGCGATCTCGTCCGGCGTCATGTTGGATTGGTAGAACCACTCGTGGTTTTCATTGGCGGCAACGCCCAGAATTTGACCGAAGCGATCAGGATAGATCAGACCGATATCCATCCAGTCATCCGCCTTGACGGAGCTTGGGCGGATAAAGCCGAGCGGGGAGGTCGTGATCACTCTTTCCACCGGCCGCCACACATTGACGAAGCCAAATCCTGCCCGGTGAAAGTCTTGTGCGCGGGTTTCGCCGACGAGGTTGATTAGGCGCTCTTCAGCCCCCGCCTTGCTGTAATCATTGTGGACATTGCGCGCAGGCCGCCGCGGAGCATCGGGGTCATCGATCCGGACCGTGTGATCAAAGACAATCACCTCCGCCGCGCCGAGATGCTCTTTGAGCAGATCCTCCAATTCGCGGTCATAGATATCCCGCCAAGCGTCATCGCTTTCGAAGTCCCGCACAGCGGAGGTGTGATTGAGAAACGCGATGGCATCCTTGGCAAAGGTCGCCTGAAATCCGCTTTCACGCACATCAGTCACCTCAATCTGCGTTGTCACCAGCTCGGGGGAGATCAGGTTGCCGATGATCCCATCGACATCAAACTCAAATGCCTGAGGCACCGATTTCTTCACATGATAATTCACGCTTGCATCGATCGTGCGGGGGCTTTGCATGGCGTGTCTCCAAGTGGGCAAGGCAGGCTCTGCTTTGCTTTCTTGGATTGAATATAATGACCAATCAGATATATAAATGACGTGATTACATAATCAGTTTATTGGAAATATATATAATATGGACACGCAGTCGCTGCGCCTCTTCGTCATCGCGGCCGAGTTGCTCAATATCAGCGCAGCCGGACGCCAATTGGGTCTCGCGCCTGCGGTCGCAGGGGCCCGACTGGCCAAGCTTGAAAACGAGCTCGGAGTAGAGCTGCTGCATCGCTCCACCCGCAAAGTCTCCGTTTCCTTGGAAGGGGCGGAGTTTCTCCCATTCGCAAAAGAGATACTCGCACAGGAAAGCGCGGGCTTGGCGGCTTTGGGGCAGGGCAGCGGCGTTGTCTCGGGCACCTTGCGCTTTGCTTGCTCAAGCACTTTTGCGCAAAAATACATCGTGCCTCTTTTGCCGGAGTTTCTTGAACTCTACCCCGAGATCGACCTCGATCTGCGTTTGTCGGACACGCAGGCCAAGCTGATCGATGGGGCGTTTGATCTGGCGCTGCGAAATTTGGCCATCGAAGACAGTTCGATGATTGGCCGAAAGCTTGCAGACGACACGCGGGTGCTGTGCGCTTCCCCCGAATACCTTGAGCAGAACGGGACGCCGGAGACGCCCGAAGATCTGATCGGTCACCGGCTTATCGCCTTTGGCAGCGGTGCGCGCACTTTAACCGCACAAGATGGGCGAGAATGCCTGTTTCCGCCGAAAGCTGCGAAGAAACGGATAAATTGCGACGATGGAACAAGCACGCGGCTGGCCTCGATTGCCGGGGTCGGCATCTCGATGGGCTCGCTGTGGAGTATTCATCAGGAACTGCGCGACGGCACACTTGTGCGCGTTTTGCCCGAATATGAGGTCAAAGACGGTTCAGCGGTCTGGCTGGTCTATCCAAAGTCCAACATACTCACGCCAAAGGTCCGCGTGATGATCGGCTTCCTGGTCGACCGCCTTGGCTCGCCTCCGATGTGGGAGGCATGAACCGCGAATTGCGGTTGAGCGAGCGCTTTTCCTATCGAGCCGATTCGAGAGCTTGAGTGGTGTCAGCAAATCGTCCAAATATTACCGCATACAGCGAGGCAGCGCAGATGCGGACAAGCGATTCTCAACTCTCAAGAGGGCCACGACGATGACCGATAATCGCAGCAAAAGGCTTGAACTGAGCCGGCGGGTGGCTTTGAAGAGTTTTGGCTCTGCTGCGGTCGCGGGACTTGCCCTGCTGCCAAGCATTCCCGTTCTCGCAGCGCCGGTTTTTCGGACTTATCCTTTCCAGCTCGGGATCGCCTCGGGTGAGCCGGAGCCGGACGGGTTTGTGATCTGGACACGGCTTGCCCCTGAACCCTTCGAAATCGGTCATGGCATGCCTGCCGCCGCCGTCGAGGTCGAATGGCAAGTCGCCCGTGACGAACGCATGAACGATGTGGTCGCCAGCGGCAAAACCTATGCGCGGCCCGAGCTTGGCCATTCGGTCCATGTCGAGGTCGCCGGATTGGAAGCCAACCGGCCCTATTGGTATCGCTTTATCGCCGGGCGAGAGCGCAGCGCGATTGGGCGCAGCAAGACCACGCCCGCCATCGGTCAGCCCATTGACCGCCTGCGTTTCGCGGTCGCCGGGTGCCAGAATTACGAGCAGGGATATTACACCGCGCATCGCTACCTCGCCCGTGAAGACGCTGATTTCGTGTTCTTCTACGGTGACTATATCTACGAATATCGCGGCAACCGCTTCCGCAATTATTCGGGCGGTCCGGTGGAATCGGTGCGCCCGCATTTCGGCGATGAGATTTACTCGATCGAGGACTACCGCCGCCGCTATGCGCAGTACAAAATGGACCTTGATCTGCAGGCTGCGCACGCCTCCGCGCCGTGGTTTGTAACGTGGGACGATCACGAGATCGACAACAATTGGGTGAGCGGAGACGATCAGGACGGGACGCCCGGACGCATCTTTGAACTGCGCCGCCAAATGGCGATGCAGGCCTATTACGAGAACATGCCGCTGCGTGCCTCGGCGCTTCCGGTGGGCATGGAGATGCAGCTTTATCGCCAAGCGCGGTTTGGCAATCTGGTCGATTTCAATCTGCTCGACACGCGCCAGTATCGCACCGATCAGCCATGCAACGATAAATGGGGCGTGGTGTGCGATGATATTTGGGACAAAGATGCAAGCGTGCTCGGTGCCACGCAGGAACGCTGGCTTTATGAGAAGCTGGGCGCGTCCAAGAGCCAGTGGCAGGTGCTCGCACAGCAGGTCATGATGATGGACCTCGACCGCAGGCCGGGGCCGGAACAGACCGAAAATCTCGACAGCTGGGGAGGCTATCGCACCCCGCGCGGACGCATCCTTGGCCAGATCGAGGAGCTGAAGCGTAAGAGCGTGGTCGTCCTGACCGGAGACGAGCATCAGAATTACGCCGGCGAGCTGTATCAGAACAGCAAGCGCCCAACGCCCAGGCCCATTGCCACCGAGTTTGTCGGCACCTCGATCTCGTCAAGCGGCGATGGCGTCGACAAGCGCGGGGATACGATTGCGATCCAGCAGGAAAACGACTGCCTGAAATGGCACAATGCGCAACGCGGCTATGTGATCTGCGATGTCGATGCGGCGTCATGGACCAGCGAATTCAAGGTCGTCGACAGGGTGAGCGCACGCGGTGGCAAGCTAAGCTCCCGAAAACGGATGGTGGTCGAAGCCGACCAGCCGGGTTCGCTCACCGAAGCTTAGCCTTCCGCTTTTAGCCTTCGTTATCGATCACCACTTCAAAGCCTTCGAATTGAGGGTGGCCTTGGTAAACTGCGCGGTTGTCGCCGGCATTGGCATGCGCCGCGCGGAACGCTTCTGATTTCGTCCAAGCGACGAACGCTTCCTGGGATTCCCAGATGCTGTGCGAGGCGAACAGCGTGTGTTCCTCGCCATCGGGGCCTCGGAGCAGCTTGAACTGCTTGAAACCGGGAACTTCCTTCAGGTGGGAATCGCGCTCTCTCCAGATCTTCTCGAACGCGTCTTCGTGTCCGGGCGTAATTTTGAAGCGATTCATGGCGATATACATCGAGTGTCTCCGATTGGCTGACGCTGTAGCTATTGCGTGTCGTTATTAATTCTGGCACTTCGCGTCCACCCCCAAAGGACATGCCACTATGCTCAAAAAACTCAGCCTCGTATTTTGTTTCCTGCTCGCCGCATGCGCGACAGAAGAGCCGGCACCGAAGGTCGACCGGATAGTAACCGTCGGCGGTGATGTGACCGAAATCGTCTATGCATTGGGCGCTGGCGACCGGATTGTGGCAACCGATTCCACCAGTGTTTATCCCGCCGAAGCCGCGAAGACCGAAAAGGTCGGATATGTGCGCCGCCTGTCGGCCGAAGGGGTTCTGGCAACCAATCCCGAGCTGATCCTGATCAGCGGTGCCGCATGGCCGGAGGAAGCTCTCGAACAGATCCGCGCTGTCGGCATTGATGTCGTCGAGATGCCGACCGAATACACGATTGAGAGCATTGTCGAAAAAGTCCGGATCGTGGCCGAGGCAATCGGGGAAGTGGACGCCGGAAAGGAGCTGATCGCGAAAATCGAGAGCGATTGGAAAGCGGCTCAGGCCGAGATCGCGAAGTTTGATGCATCGCCGCGGGCTTTGTTCTTCACCACATTGCGCGACGGGGTGCCACAGGCCGCCGGAACCGAAACAGCGGCGCATGGCGTTGTCGGTTTGCTTGGCGGGAGGAACTTGTTTGATAGCCAGTCAGGCTACACCCCGATTTCAACAGAAGCGGCGGTTGCGGCCAATCCTGACATGATCCTGGTGATGACCCATGATGCTGGCGAGAACGGCGGTCTTGAGGGCATGACAAGCAACCCGGCAATCTCTCTCACTCAAGCCGTTTCAGACAATCGGGTGTTCCTCGTCGATTCTGTCAGGATCATGCAGTTCGGTCCGCGCACACCCGAAGCGATGGTGGAACTTGCCAAAGCGATAAACGAGGGCCGCCAGGCTTTCGAAGTGCCTGTCAATGAGACCGAAGACAGCGGTGCATAAGACCACAGCGTCAGCGCCCATCGTCGAGACAGCCGCCGATCTACAGTCTGCGCGCGAGCGTCGCGGGGGGTTGGCTGTGGCAACCTGCGCGGTCCTTGCATTGGTCGGTGTCGTTGCATCGATCATGCTTGGGCCGCTCGATATCGGCCCCGTGGACGTTGTGCGAATTGCGCTTGGAGCGTTGGGATTTGAGACCACGGAAGGTCTGACCCGCGTACAGATCGGTGTGGTTGAGAATATCCGTGGGCCGCGAGCGCTTCTGGGTGCATTGGTAGGCGCGGCCTTGGGCGGTGCTGGCGCTGCGATGCAGGGCTTTTTCCGGAACCCATTGGCAGATCCCGGCCTTATCGGGGTCTCGGCGGGCGGCGCCTTTGCGGCGGTTGCGGTCATCGTATTGGGCGGTGCAGCGCTGGCCGGCTTTACCGCTGCTTTGGGCAGCTTTGCCCTGCCTTTGGCTGCCTTTGCAGGGTCTTTGGTGACGGTTGTTGCAATCTATGCCTTGTCGATGATGGATGGCCGCGTGGTCGTGGCGACGATGTTGTTGGCGGGCGTTGCGGCTAACGCGCTCGCGTTCTCGGGCATCGGATACCTCACATTTCTGGCCGATGACGCGCAATTGCGCGACCTGACGTTCTGGACGCTGGGCAGTTTGGGCGGCGCGACATGGGAACGCGTTTTGCCAGCTTCGCTGGGTATGATCGTCGCGCTGGCGATGTTGTTGACCCTGCAGCGCCCTTTGAATGCTCTGCTGCTGGGCGAAGACGACGCGAGCGCGCTTGGCGTCGATGTCGAGCTGGCCAAGCGGTTGGCCGCCGTCGGCACGGCTCTCGGTGTGGGAGCTGCGACAGCCGTGTGCGGGATTGTGAACTTCGTCGGACTGGTTGTGCCGCATCTGGTCCGCCTCGTGACAGGGCCAGATCACCGCTATGTCCTGCCCGGATCGTGCTTCCTTGGTGCCGCTCTTATCCTGTTTGCCGATATCATCGCTCGCATTGCGGTGAGCCCGGCTGAACTGCCGCTTGGCGTTGTCACCGCAGCGATCGGCGCTCCGTTCTTTTTCTGGCTACTGATGCGCGACAAAAAGCGGAGCATGCTGGGATGACTCTGGCTCTGCGCAACGCGTCCGTAATCCGAACCGGTCGTGCCATTCTGGACGAGGCAAGTCTTGAATGCGCGCCCGGGCATTTCACCGCGTTTTGCGGCCCCAATGGAGCGGGCAAAACGACGGCTCTGTCGGTCCTGTCGGGGGCGCTCTCCCCGGATCAGGGCGATGCTGATCTCGACGGCGTTTCCATTTCTGCCTTCAAGCCGATTGAGCTTGCTTGGCGTCGCGCGGTTGTTGCTCAATCGTCGCCGCTCAGTTTCCCGTTTCACGTGCACGAAGTCGTGGAGATGGGCAGGACACCTTGGTCAGGCGTGAGCGGGCGAAAGCGTGACAGCGAAATCGTAGCAGCAGCGATGGCGGAGATGGACCTGACCGACCTTGGTGCGCGCAACTATCTGACATTGTCGGGCGGAGAACGACAGCGCGCCAATATCGCACGCGCTCTCGCGCAATTGTGGGACGAGCCCAAGGATCACAAGGGCCGCTGGCTGTTGCTCGATGAGCCGACATCGGCACTCGATCTCAAACACCAGATCGCGCTTCTGGCATTGCTAAAGCGGCTGGCCGATGCAGGCTGGGGTGTGGTCGCGGTGCTTCATGACCTTCACTTGGTGAGAAAGCATGCCGATCGGGTGGTGCTGTTTCAGGAAGGCCGGGTTTTTGACGATGGTGCGACCGAGAGCGTTCTGACACCCGAGGCCGTGCAGCAGGCCTATGGCCTTGATGAGCCCTACGCCCTGATCGCTTGACGACATACGCCGCGCTGCCTGTTTGGCATTAGAGGATGATGCGGGTGTGAAACTCGCCATTCTCGCCAAACCTGTCCGCGTCGCGGGGCAGACGCGCAATCAAATCCGCGCCGAAAGGCTCTCCCACCGAAATGCCCGGCAATTCCGCAGCAATTGCGCTGATCTCGCAGGACGCACCGGATGCGGTCAGGTCGGTTAAGAGCTCACCATAGTCCGCCTTCCAGAGCGGGAAGTGAAGCTCCATGGCTTGGGTTCTCCGATGCGCGGCAAAGGCCTCTTCGCGCCACGCCCGAATGTGTTCGAGATGCAAATCGCCAAAGCACAAATGTGTGCAGTCAGGGACCAGGTCGAGCGCGGGGATGATGTGATCGAGATATTCACCACCCGGATGCAGCGGCACACCAATCAATGGCGTGCCGAGCTTGGATGCCTGCTCAACCACCACGTCGATAGGAAATTCCTGATGCGCGATAATCCGGCTGCGCGCGTCGAATGTGGTCAGCAGCGCGATTTCAAAGCGCTGATCTTGCACAAGTGCGCGATAGGCGAGGAAGCTGTCTTTGCCCCCGCTCCAGAACAGCAGTGCAATCTCTCGCGTGCCGTCGGGTCGCGCATCGGTCAGCCATGCCGCTTGCTGGATCCGCTTCGCGCGTTTCTCGATCACCACCGCCTCATGATCAAATGGGCAATGGCGGCAACCTGCTCCGCAGCACTTTTCGCGCGCCAAAAGGCCAAGGCGGGTGAAAACCATGAAACCCGTGTCGGGATCGGTGTAGATCGTTTCGCCCTTGGCGCAGGCGGCGTCATGCACGGCCATGTATTCCGTCTCGGTCAATGTCGATGAACTCCTAGGTGACCGGGCATGCAAAGGTTGAGACGCGGTGCAGGGTACGAGCGGCCTAGCTTATTCGGGTGTAGTTTGGGAAGCGAGAGTTGCGAAGACGGAAAAAGCTGGAAACGGGCCTTGCAGCAGGCGCTTTTGATGCCCGCCATTACCTTCGCGTTGTGGCCCCGCTCGCAAGATCGGCGACTATCAATCGTTCGAGCCGCTGGGCGAAGACCTGCCAGAAATTCGCGCTCCCTTTCTCGCCATAGATGCCTCGAAGGGTGGGGCGCGAGATGGTCGAATATTCAATCGCTCCGAGCCATTGAAAGATCGTCGTTTGTGCCTCCGCTTCCGCGACCTCTTCCCAGCCTTCACAAGCCCGCAGCATTTCGACGAGACGTGCTAGGAAATTGGACAAATACCAAACGCCGGACTCGCTCGCGCGGATGCGATTGTCGAGCAGTTCGCGCACCAGCAAGCGGGTCCGTTCGATTGCCTTGGCGTTGTTGGGGATCATCGAAACGAATGTGTCGATCAAGGCTCGTTTGCTGTCTTGTGTGGGTTTGCCAAGGTCCGGAAGGGCGGCTTCCAGTTCGGTTGAAACCATCCGCAAGACTTCGCCATAAAGCCGCTCTTTGGTGCTGAAATAATGCAGCACGCCTTGTTTGCTCATTCCCAATGCGGCTGAGACTTGCCCCGTGCTGACGCCATAGAACCCCCGTTCGGCGAACAAGGCCCGCGCGGTTTCGAGGATGCGCGCGCGGGTTTGCTCCGCTTGCTGTGCTCTGCTTGCCATTGCTCACACTTGACACTTACCAGTGGGTAGGTCAAATACCTACCTGTAGGTAGGTAAAGCGTTGAGGGGATTCGGAATGGACCGTCAGATCGAGCTTGAGCTGATTGATGAATTGCTCGCGTTGAAGGCCGCAAAAACGCCGTTCTTGGACGAAGAAATTGGCTCCAGCCCTGTCGAAAACTACCTCAGCGATCAGATCTTCGAACAAGAGCGCACAAGGATATTCTCCGGTCTGCCGCATTCCCCCGCGCATTCGAGCGAGCTTGACGGGCCGGGGGCATTCCTGCGCTGCGATGTGAATGGTCTTCCCGTGCTGCTAACGCGGGACAAGCAGGGAGAGGTGCGCGCCTTCCTCAACATTTGTCGCCATCGCGGTGCCCGGCTGGTCGAGGAGGAGAAGGGCTGCAAGCACCGCTTCTCCTGCCCCTATCATGCGTGGACATACGCCAGTTCGGGTGAATTGATCGGCGCCCCGCATTTCGAAACCGGTTTCGTTCGTGAAGACGCGAGCGCCGAGAAAGCGGCCATTTCGCTCAAGTCACTTCCTGCAAAGGAGGCATTCGGCCTGATCTGGGTGGTCCCCGATCCGGGCGGCTCGTTTGATTTCGACGGTTGGTTTTCCGCAATGGACAGCGAGATCGCGGCGCTCGGCATGGGCGATATGTATATCGCAGCGGAAAACCGGATCGAGCTCGATGCCAATTGGAAGATTATCGTTGAGGGCGGGATCGAAGCCTATCACTTCAAGGTCGCGCACCGCACCACAATCGGCCCGTTCTTCGAAGACAATCTGTCGAGTTATCGCAGCTATGGGCCGCATATGCGCTCAATTCTGCCTCGCAAGAGCATGGCGTCGCTGGCGGATGAAGAGCGCGAGACGTGGCGAGTGCGCGACCATGCCAATATTCTCTACACACTGTTTCCGACCACCCAGATGCTCGTGCAGCAAGACCACATCGTGTGGATCACGACCCAGCCATGGTCAGCTGCAAAAACGGGTGTGCGGATGGTAACACTGGCGCCGCGTCAGGGCGCTCTGGCTGAAGGGAAAGACGCCTCTCACTGGGCGCAGAACCACGCGATCACGACATCGACGCTCAAAGAGGACTTCGATCTTGCGGAGGGGATACAGGCTGGCCTGTGGTCGGGTGCAAACGACTATTTGAGTTTTGGCCGGTTCGAAGGTGCACTGGATGTGTTCAATCAAACGGTGACCGGATTTACCCGATTAGGCGAATAGACCCGGACCAAAGGCTGCTGCGTAAAGCGTGGTCGACACGATGACCGACATGACGGCGGCGAGGGTGTTGTGGGCAGTAAACATGGCTGGTTCCTTCGGGGGTTGGAGGATGTGATTAAGCGACAAGGCCGGGGGTTGCCGGGACGATGGCGGTGGCGAACAGCAGAGCCGAAACGCTGAGCGATACGACGGCGGCGAAGACGTTCTGGTTGGTGAAAGTAGCGAACATTGTTGATCTCCGATCTGTATTTTCGAGTTCTGCGGGACCATCCCGCTTGATGCTCGATACTCTGCAGAAGCCGTGCCAAAATAGAAAAACCCCGGAAATCCGGGGTTTTTCAGAGTTCAGCATGGGTGTTTAAGTGAGTGCTTCAACAGGTATTGGGAAAATTCCCCAAGAATTGGGATGAGCGTTTCGCGTCGCGCGTGGTGCCGAGACCGCGCTTAGGGTTGCAGTGCTTCCGATGGGCCAGCGGCCAGCGATCAATAGCCGCTCGCCTGCCCGTCTTTGCGCATCTCGGTCGCGGCTGAATAGACGCCGGTTTCGGGATCGCGTGCGATTGCCTGATAGCCGCCGAACATGATCCCGTTGCTCACCACGCGGACCTCGTGCCCCATTTCGCGCAGCTTCTCGATTGTCCCGGCCGGAATACCCGGCTCGACATTGAGCGTGCCAAGCGGGTCTTTGGCCGGACCCGTCAGCGCCTCTGTCGGCTGGCGTCCGCCATCATGGTTGATCCGCGCCGCATCGCCCGCTTCCTGAATGTTCATGCCGTAATCGACAATGTTGATCAGGACCTGCACGTGCCCCTGAGGCTGCATCCCGCCGCCCATCAGGCCGAGCGTCATGAACGGCTCGCCGTCCTTCTTCACAAAGGCGGGAATGATCGTGTGAAACGGCCGCTTGCCCGGTTCGTATGCGTTGGGGTGCGCGGGATCGAGGCTGAACAGCTCGCCGCGATCCTGAAACATAAAGCCAAGCCCGTCGGGCACCAGACCGCCGCCCATACCGCGATAGTTTGACTGGATCAGGCTGACCATCATCCCGTCCTTGTCGGTGACGGTCAGGTAAGTGGTGTCGCCTTCACCTTCGAGCTTGGGTTCGCCCGGCCCGAATTCGGGTGTGGCGCGCTCAGGGTCGATCAGAGCAAAGCGCTTGCGTCCGTATTCCTCGCTCAGCAGGTCCATGGGGAAAGCGTTGAAGTCGGTGTCGGCATAGAAGCGCGCGACATCGGCATAGGCGAGCCGTTTGGCTTCGGTGATGTAGTGGATCACTTCGGGGCTGCCGCGCCCCCATTGGCGCAGATCGACATTCTTGAGGATGTTGACCATTTGCAGCGCGGCGAAGCCCTGACCGTTTGGCGGCAGCTCGCACAGCTCGAAACCGTCGCGATACGCGGCGCAGGCCGGATCGACCCAGTCGCTGGTGTGCGCGGCGAAATCTTCCATCGTATAGGCGGAGCCCTGCCGCTGGAGATAATCGACCATCACCTTGGCCAGATCGCCTTTGTAAAACGCATCGCGCCCCTCGCGCCCGATGGTTTCGAGCGTTTGCGCAAGGTCGGGGTTTTTGAAGATTTCGCCAGCGACAGGCGCGCGGTCGCCTTTGAAATAGGTCTCGCGCGCATTGTCGAACTCGAACTCGGTATTCTGGAGCCGCCGGTTATAGGCCGAGCGGCTGCGTTCGAGATACATGGCGATGACCGGCGCGACCGGATGGCCCTCGCGCGCATAATCCACCGTGGGCGCAAGCACATCGCTCATCGGCATTTTCCCGAACTTCTCGTGCATCATAAACCACGCATCGACGGTGCCGGGGATCGTCACGGGCAGCGGGCCAACCGGCGGGAGCGAGGTACGATCGCCCAGCTTTTCGAGCAGATCGTCGAGGGTCTGTCCCTTGGGTGAGCGGCCCGAGCCGTTGATACCATAGAGCTGATCGGTCTTGGGGTCATAGATGATGGCGTAGAGATCGCCGCCGATGCCGTTGCCGGTCGGCTCCATCAGGCCCAGCGCGGCGTTGGCTGCGATGGCCGCATCGACCGCCGTGCCGCCGTCCTTTAGAATATCGAGCGCAATCTGGGTCGCGAGCGGATGCGCGGTCGCAGCCATGCCATTGGGCGCGATCACCGGACTGCGCGACCAATTGGCGCCGACCGGGCGACCGCCTGATCCTATCTGTTCTTCGACGGGCCTCGCTTCCGTGGCGAGGGCTGCATCTTGGGCGGCCTCTTGCGCGGCGAGCGGGGCTGCGGTGAGGGCACAGCCCGTCAAAAGAACCGCAAGGACGTTACGCATAGTCATCTCCAAAATAAGCCGGTCTTTGAATGCATGATCGACCAATGCATGGCCTCGATCAAGTGTCCCAATGATCTGGGCGGTGCGCGAAATTTGCCGCCTCGTTGATTGACCAAGCCGAACCCAGCGTTCACATCAATGGCAATTAAATTCGAGAGGCTATCCCAAATGAAGCGCACGATTCTGACCGCCCTTGCACTCGCAACAGCAGTGTCCCCAATTGCCATGGCGCAAGCGCAATCAACGCCTGATCCGGCCCCTGCTCAAGCGAACGCGCAAGGGTCCAAGAAAACCGGCCCGAACTCGACATTCACCGGCGAAGACCTGTTCGATCTTGCTTATGCGACCGACCCGCAGATCAGCCCCGATGGCGAGACCATCGTCTATGTCCGCCGCCAGAACGACATCATGCAGGATCGCGCTCTCGCCAGCATCTGGAAGGTCGATGTGGCGAACGGCGAGCAAACCCCCTTCGCGGGCCGCAATGGCAGCGCTTTTTCACCGCGCTGGTCGGCTGACGGGTCACGGGTTGCCTATGTCTCGACCGAGGGTGGCAGCGCGCAGCTTTGGGTGAAATGGGTCGACAGCGGCGAGGCGGTGAAGTTGACCGGGATGCCCAACAGCCCGTCGAGCATCAGCTGGTCGCCCGATGGCCGCACCATTGCTTACACGATGCTGGTCGGGGATTCGGCTCCCACTCTGGGATCGGCGCCCAAGAACAGGCCGGAAGGAGCCAAATGGGCGAAGCCTCTGGAAATCACCGACCTTGTCAATTTCCGGGCTGACGGCGCGGGAGAATTGAAGCCGGGCTTTTCCAAGATTTTCACAATCCCCGCCACCGGCGGAGCGCCGCGCCAGATGACCTTCGGGCCATACCATGATGGCGGGCCATTGAGCTGGTCGCCCGATGGCAAGAGCATCACGTTCAGCGCGAACCGCAATCTCGACTGGCAGGTCAATCCGCTCAATTCCGATATCTGGAAGCTCGACGTGGCATCGCTTGGCGTGACAAAGCTGACGACGCGCAAGGGCCCAGATGGCGGGGCGCAGTTCTCGCCCGATGGCCAGCGGATCGCCTATGTCGGCTTTGACGATGAAGGCCGCGCCTATGAAGCGACCGAGCTTTATGTCGCCGACGCTTCGGGTGCGAACAGCAGGCTGCTCACCGGCAACTGGGATTTCAGTGTTGGCGGTTTCGAGTGGGATGCGGATTCGCGCGGTATCTACGTCCAATATGATGATCGCGGCGAGACCAAGATTGCGCGCTTTGATCTATCCGGCTCGGCGCGGACTGTGGCTGAAGGGGTCTCGGGCGGCGGGCTGGACCGCCCCTACACCGGCGGCAGTTTCTCGGTCGCGGCGGATGACACCATCGCCTTTACCGGCGGCACCGCGACGCGGCCGCCCGAAGTGAAAGTGACGGGTCGGAGCGGCGCGCGCTATCTCACCGATCTCAACGCCGCGATGCGGGTGACCAAGCGGCTTGGCGAAGTGCGCGCGATCACTGTCGCGTCGAGCTATGACGGGCAGGAAGTGCAGGGCTGGCTCACCCTCCCGCCGGGCTATACCGAAGGGGAGCGCGTGCCGCTGATCCTCGAAATTCATGGCGGCCCGTTTGCGGCCTATGGCCCGCATTTCTCGACCGATAATCAGCTTTACGCCGCCGCTGGCTACGCAGTATTGTCGCCCAATCCGCGCGGCTCGACCAGCTATGGCGAGGCCTTCGCGCAGGAGATCGACAAGGCCTATCCGGGTAAGGACTATGACGACCTGATGAGCATCGTGGACCGCGCCATCGATATCGGAGTCGCCGATGCGGATCGCCTGTTTGTGACCGGCGGATCGGGCGGCGGGGTGCTGACCTCGTGGATCGTCGGCAAGACCAACCGTTTCCGTGCAGCTGCCACACAGAAGCCCGTGATCAACTGGACAACGCAAGCGCTGACCGCCGACGGCACCGGCTATTTCGGGCGATACTGGGTCGGATCGCGGCCATGGGAGGACCCGCAGAAGTTCTGGGAGCAATCGCCCCTGTCGCTCATCGGCAATGTGCGGACGCCGACATTGGTTGTGGTCGGGAGCGAAGACTACCGCACGCCGGTGAGCGAGGCGCAGCAATATTACTCGGCGCTGCAACTCGCCGGAGTGCCGACCGCCTTTATCCGCGTGCCCGGCGCAAGCCACGCCATCACCGCGCGCCCGTCGCAAAGCGCAGCCAAGGCTTCGGCAATTCTCGCATGGTTTGAGCGGCATAAAGATGCGCCCAACACGCCCGGCGACGCGCCGCCGATCATGACCGAGGAGTAAGCGGGGTTACTCGCGCCCGCTTTCGCTTTTCCTGTATTTCTCGAACCACGCCAGCGTGTAGTCGGTCTTCGCGTTCAATCGCGAAGGCCGACCGGCAATACCGTGGTTAGAGCCGGGAATGCGCACCATAACGCTGGGCACCCGCAGCAATTGCAGCGCTTGGTAAAATTGCTCGGTTTCGGAGATCGGCGTGCGGTAATCGACCTCGCCCGTGATCAGCATGGTCGGCGTTGTGACATTGCCCACCAATGAGAGCGGCGAACGCTCCCAATAATGCTCCAGATGCTCCCACGGCGGCCCGGGAAACTGGTTCTGGATCTGGCCGATATAGCTGTCGGCGGTGAGCACTTTCGAGACCCAGTTGATCACCGGTTTCGCCGCGACAGCCGCGTTGAACCGGTCGGTCAGCCCCACGGCATAGGCGGTCGCGATGCCGCCCGCCGAACCGCCCGCGATGAACAGATTGTCCTTGTCCGCAAAGCCGTTGTCGATCGCCCAATCGACCGCCGACATATGATCGGCGAAGTCGTCGGGACTGGAATATTTGTACTTCAGCAGGTTCGCAAACTCGCTGCCATAGCCGATGGAGCCGCGATGGTTGTCGTAGATCACGACATAGCCGGCGGCGGCCATGCGTTGCAGCTCGGCGGAGAAATGCGGACCATAGCCGAGGTGAGGGCCGCCGTGGATTTCGATGATCAAAGGATAGGTCTTGCCTTCCTGATAATCGGGCGGGGTGATCATCCAGCCTTGTACCTCAAGCCCGTCGAGCGAGGAATTGTAGGTGAAGGAGCGCACGTCCCCCAGATCGCGGTGCGCGAGCAGGTCTTCGTTGAGCGTGGTCAGGCGCGTGGTGCGGCCATTGCGCAGCGAGTAGATGTCCGCCGGACGCAATGCGCTGCCCTTGGTGTAAACCAGCGCGCCGCCCGATCCCGCGTCATAGGTTCCGCTGACATAAGGTCGGCCCACCGTGGTGCCGCCAATCCCTTCGACCGCGACACGGCGTGCGCCGTTGAGGTTGGAGACCCCGATATGGTTCTCACCGCGGTTCTGAAAGGTGTAGGCGACCTCTCGGTTGGAGAGCCATTGGACATTGCCCGCGCGCCGGTCCAGCCCTGCGGTGATGTTGCGCGCGTTGCCGCCTGAGCGGTCCATCACGAAGACATTGGTGGGCAGAAACGGCTCACGCTGATTGCCCGTGCCCAGATAAGCGATGCGCGTGCCATCGGGCGAGACTTTGGGGCTGCTTTCGGTGCCCGGCTGATCGGTCAACTGCGTCAGCGCACCCGTGGTCACATTGACCGAGAAGATATCGGATTCGCGCGATTGCAGCTCCCAATCGGGATTGCGGTTGGCCGAAAACAGGATTTCCGCGCCATCGGGCGTGAAGGAGAGCGCGCCGCCATGGTTGAAATCGCCCTTGGTCAGCTGCCGCTCGGTCCCGCCTTCCGCCGGGATGACGAAGACGTGGTTGTAGGCCAGATCGAGAAAGCCCGAGGCGTTGCTGCGATAGCGCGCGCGGTCGATCACCACCGGTGGCTCGGCCCATTTTGCGCCCTTGGGCTTGGCCTGGGTTTTGACCAGCCGTTTGCTCTTGCCCGCGACGGCCATGGAGAAGCTCAGCGATTGGCTGTCAGGCGACCATGTGAGGCCGCTTGGCGACTCCTCGAAGGTCCCGATAAGCGCGCTGCGACCCGAGCCGAGATAATGGACGTACAGCCCGGTGCGGCCATTGACGCCGCGCATGTAGGCGATGCGCGTGCCATCGGGCGACCAGCGCGGCGAGCGATACGAGTTCTCGTCAGCCAATAGCGGTTCGTGCGCCGAGCCATCGAGATTGACGATCCAGACATGCGAACGGGTGCGATCGGACATGACATCGTTGAACCGGCGGATATAGACGGCCTGCGTGCCATCGGGCGAAACCTGCGGGTCGTCCGCCCATTCCAGCTCGAACACGTCCTCGGCGGAGAACAGCCTCGGCGCGTCCGGTGCATCCGGTGCATCAGGCGCTTCAACCGCGTCCTGCGCCGTTGCCGTTGTGGCCATTCCAGCCAGTGAAATCGCCCAAACCCAAGACCTTTTCATCGCGCACCTTTAAGCTGAAGAAACCTGACGCGAACTTTGCGCAAGTGCGGGCCAATTGGCAATCGGCTTTACCGCTGGCCCAGTGTCCTCAGGTGATAGGTGTGGTCGCCGAATTGAGCGTCGAAGGCCAAGATCCGCTTGTGGTAGTGCCCGACGCTCAGCTCGTCGGTCAGGCCAACGCCGCCATGTGTCTGAATCGCCGCTTCGCCCAGTTCGCGGCCCAGCTTGCCGACCTGCCCTTTGAGCACCGCAATATCGCGGGCGCTTGCCGCACCCTCTGCTGCCAGCGCGGTGGTGTAAGTCAGGGTCGAATAGGCCTTGGTATAGGCGATTTTCATATCCGCCAGCCGGTGCGAGACCGCTTGAAACATCGCGATGGGCTTGCCGAACTGCTTTCGGGTCATGGCGTATTCGCCGGTGATGGTGAGCAGCGCGCCCATCGCGCCCACGGCCTCGGCGGACTGCACGATCATGGCATTGGCAAGCACGGCTTTGAGCGGCTCGAGCGCGTTGTCGTGAAGCACTGCATCGTCGGTGACCGCCACCTCGCTGAAACGCATATCGGCCGCGCTGCGCCCGTCGATAGTGGTGTAGGCGCGGCTTTCGAGACCCGGCGCATCGGAAGCGACCAGGAACAGCCCGAGCGTATCGGTCCCCTCGATGCGTGCCACGACCACCAGCACATCGGCCTGGGCGCCGGCGATCACGAGCCGCTTCTCGCCGCTCAGCAGGTAGCCATGCTGGCCGCGCTTCGCCGACATCGCGATCATCTCAGGCTTGGAGGTTCCGCGCCCCTCTTCATAGGCAAAGGCCGCAAGCGCTTCGCCCGCGGCCAGCTTCTCGATCCACTCCTGCGCAACCGGTTTCTCGCTCGCCGCAAGGGCCACGCCTGCGCACATGGTCGAGGCGATATAGGGTTCGATCACCAGATGCTTGCCGAAGCTTTCGGCGAAGGCAACGCAATCGCTGATAGAGCCGCCAAGCCCGCCGCGTTCCTCAGGGAAGGGCAGCGCCATCAGCCCGAGTTCGGCGAACTGCGCCCACGCATCATCCGACCACGCCGCATCGGACGCGACCAGCGCCTGACGCGCGTCGAAATCGTAGGCTTTTTCAAGATAGCGCGAGACGCTGTCGCGCAGCATCTGCTGCTCTTGCGAAAGGCCGAGTTCCATCGCGCTATGCCCCCGCCATGCTGCGTGAAATCAGGTCACGCTGAACCTCGTTGGACCCGGCATAGATCGTGGTCGCGCGGCTGTTGAGATAAAGCGGCATCGAAATCAGGTCGAACTCGCTGCCCAGCGGCGCGATATTCGATCCTACCCGCAAGGCCTCCAATTGCCGCGCCAATCCGCTCACCCCAGAAACCTGAGTCATCAGCACCGATGCGCGCTGGACCAGCTCGGAATTGATCGTCTTGTTCATGGATGGAAACGAAGGATCGCGCGCGATTTCATGGCCGCTAATCGCGAGCTTTTCGAGATGCGAGAGCGAGGCGATGTCGGCTTCCAATTCGCCTATTTCGCGCTGAAACACCGGATCATCCGCCATCATCCCGCCAAAGGGCGACGGTGTTTCACCAGCGGCTTCGCGGGCGCGCTCGACATAGCGGGTTAGCGTTGGGCTGGCGGCTGATCCACCGCGCTCGTGCTTGAGCAAGTGCTTGGCCACGGTCCAGCCGTCATTCTCCTCTCCCACGCGCCCCGATTGCGGGACGCGGACATTGTCGAAGAACACCTCGCATTGTTCGGGAAAGCCATCGAGGCCGTAGATCGGGCGGATTTCCATGCCGGGAGAGTCGGTCCGGTCGAGCAGCAGGAAGGTGATGCCCTGCTGTTTCTTGCCTTCATTGCTGGTGCGCACCAGC
>JBCCOF010000019.1:0-28614 GCA_039025455.1 Pseudomonadota bacterium
CAAGGTGCGAATGAAGAGATTGTGCCAAGCCAGCTCATTAATCACACGCACATTCACGCGGTGCTCTGGCTGCGAACCTCCAAAAAGGTCTGCAACATAAAGCCGCTCCTTTTCGCCCACAGCTTTGAGGAAATCTTCCTTCAATGCGGCAAAATGTTCGGGCTGCATCGGCACATTGACCTTGCCCCACCACACTGTGTCTTCAGTGGTCTCGTCGCGAACAATATACTTGTCCTTCGCGCTACGGCCTGTGTGAGCGCCCGTTTGCACGACCAGCGCTCCATCCTTGGAAAGCGCGCCTTCGCCTGCGGCTAGCGATGCTTCAACCAGCGCAGCAGTCCCATAATTCGGGCGGATTTCCGCCGCAGTGTCAATGCCTTGTGAACCAAGCGAAGTGGCAAGCGGGGTCAAGGTGATGTCCTTTCAAGAAAACTAAAGCAGGCCAGATGGGGAGAGATGTTTTGACGCAAATGCGGGTGCTGAATTGACCTTTATCCGTCCAAAATTAGCGCACACGATTCGCTGTGCCCATACCCCAAGTTGACAGTGGGCATAGGCGGGCGCCCCGGCCTCGTCAAACGCGCCGAATGCAAGTCGTAGCGCGTCTAAGGCAGGCTGCACCAAACCGGGACGCACCGTTGCACGCGGTCCTGATTGTCTTGCCGCAGCCTTGGCGCTAGTCTTGCGGGCGATGGAGGACTGAGGCTCAGTGACACAGGTTGGATCGACAGAAAATACCAGCGGGTCATACCAAACCGAAGCTGCTCCAAGCGAGCCGAGCAAGGATACGAGTCCAAGCGAAACAGGCGTGATCGCGTTGGTCGATGATGATCGCAATATCCTGACATCGGTATCGATCGCGCTGCAAGCCGAAGGGTTTGTTACCCGGCTTTATTCCGATGGAGAGACGGCGCTGAAAGCTCTATTGGAAAACCCTCCTGATCTTGCGGTGTTCGACATCAAAATGCCGAAGATGGACGGGATGGAATTGTTGCGCCGGGTGCGCGAGCACGCGCCGCTGCCGGTGATATTCCTAACCAGCAAGGATGACGAAGCTGATGAGGAAGCGGGGCTTGAACTGGGCGCGGATGACTACATCGCCAAGCCGTTCAGCCTGCGCCTGTTGACCGCGCGCATCCGCGCCATTTTGCGCCGCGCTGACCCGGCGCGCGAATTTGCCAGCGACGCGGGAGAGGTCGAACCGGTCCACCCCAGCATTGATCGCGGTCGGCTCTACATGGACCCCGCCCGCCACCATGTGACGTGGAATGACCGCGCGGTCAGCCTGACCGTAACCGAGTTCCTGATCCTTGAAGCGCTCGCATCGCGGCCGGGCATCATCAAGAGCCGCAATCAACTGATGGACGCGGCCTATCCCGACGATGTGTTCGTCGATGACCGCACGGTGGACAGCCATATCAAGCGCATGCGCCGCAAGTTCCGCGTGGTCGACAAGGAATTCGACGCAATCGAAACACTTTACGGCGCGGGCTACAGCTTCAACGATGACTGACACGCCGCGCGGCACGGTTGGCGACGAGGTCGGGCAAGGCAACGAGCGGCTGACGCTGGTGGGCCGCTTTTCGCTGACAGCGCGCATCCTGATCGTGAACATCCTGCCGCTCGCGGTGCTGGGCGGCGGATTGTTCTATATCGACAGCTATCGCACCCAGTTGATCGACGAGCGGTTCAAGCTCGCGCGGATCGAAGCGCAGATCACTGCGGAGGCGCTGGCCGGGGCTACCAGAGAGCGTCAGGAAGCGCTGCTGGTCCAGATCGGCAAGGAGCAACGCATGCGGCTTCGTATGTTTGACGAAGAGGGCGTGATGACCGCCGACAGCTTCGCGCTCGACGAACCCGCCTTTGAATTCGAGGATATCAGCGACGACAGCTGGAGCGAACAATTCGGGCGCGGGGTGGACCGCGTGGTTGATACGATTGTGAGCGCTCCGGCGGTGCAGGACTATGTCGAACCCGAATCGCAACAGGCCGATGCGTGGCCCGAGCTCGCCCGCGCGCGCGAAGAAGGTTTGAGCCAGATCAGCCTGTATGACTGGGTGGACGGTTCGCCCGTCATCACCGCCGCCGCGCCGGTCGGCCTGAACGGGGCGACTTTGCTGACGGTGCGCAACGCGGTCGACATCACCGAATCGGTGCGCGCCGCCCGCTCGACATTGATCATTGCAGTTTTGCTCGTTCTGTTCGCATCGGCGCTTTTGTCGCTGTTTCTCGCGCGCACCATTGTCACGCCGCTGCGCCAGCTGACCCGCGCCGCCGTGCAGGTGCGGCAGGGGCGCGAGCGCGAGGTCGAGGTCCCCCGCCTGCCCGATCGCGGCGACGAGATCGGCCTGCTCGCGCGCACCGTATCGGACATGACCGCCGCTTTGCGCCAGCGCATTGACGCGGTGGACAGCTTCGCCGCCGATGTCTCGCACGAGATCAAGAACCCGCTTGCGAGCCTTCGCAGCGCGGTTGAATCGCTGCCCAAAGTGACGGACGCGAAGCTGCGCCGCGAGCTGGAGCAAATCGCCACCCACGATGTGCGCCGGATCGACCGGCTTGTAACCGAAATTTCCGAAGCCAGCCGGATCGATTCAGAAATGTCGCGCGCCACGTTGGAGCGGATCGACCTGTCGGACATGGTCCGCGCCATCATCGGCAGCCGCGAAGATCGCGCGGAAAACCAGAACCGCCCCATCGAGCTGGAAGCGCGCGGCTTTGCCGCCAATGTGCTGGGCGTGGGCGCGCGGCTTGAGCGGGTGATCGAGAACCTTTTGGACAACGCGGTGTCCTTCTCTCCCCCCAAAGCGCCGATTGAAGTCATCATCGATAATGACGGCGAATGCGTCACTTTGATGGTGTGCGATTCGGGCCCCGGTATCCCTGAGGATGCGCGCGAAAAGGTGTTCCAGCGCTTCCATTCGCTGCGCCCCGAGCAAGAGGATTTCGGCAACCACTCCGGCCTCGGTCTCGCCATAGCCCGCACCATTGCCGAAGCGCATGACGGCTCGCTTGTCGCCAAGTCGCGGCCCGATGGAGCGACGGGCGCCTGCCTGCGCCTGCGGCTTCCCGCAGCGTGAGCGAGCCTGAGACGCTCCTCTATCAGGCCAGCGTGGTCGCCATAGAAGGCCGCGCGCTCGCGCTCGAAGGCCCGCCGGGATCGGGCAAGTCGTCGCTGGCGCTGGCTCTGATTGGCCGTGGTGCTGCCCTGATCGGCGATGATGGCGTGGCTCTGCACCGCGATGGCGACCGCGTGATCGCCGCGCCGCCGCCCAACACAAACGGGCTGCTCGAAATTCGCGGGGTTGGACTTGTGACCATGCCCGTCGCCCCGCCCACTCCGCTCGCGCTTGTCCTGAAGCTGGGTATGGCGGGCGAGCGCCTGCCGGACAGTTTGGGAACCCGCGCGCTGCTTGGCTGCAACATCCCCGTCCTGCCCTTCGAGCCGGGCAACATCGCTCCGGCCCAGCGCGCGCACCACGCGCTCCGATTGCACGGCATCGCTCCATAACCACAAATCTGCGCTTCCAATTGCGCATGTTTCCCGCGATGTAACATGCATGGAAGACGCACCCGCCCCCTCTCCTCCAGCCCCGACCGGAAAGCAGCAATTGCTGCTCGTCACCGGCCTGTCGGGCGCGGGCAAGTCGACGACGCTCGACGCGCTTGAGGATTTGGGGTGGGAGACAATCGACAATTTCCCGGTGCGTCTGCTCAAACGGCTTGTCGCCGAGCCAGACAGCCAGCACGAGCGCCTTGCCATCGGCTTCGATTCGCGCACGCGCGGCTTTGTCCCTGCGAAGATCATCGACCTTGTGAAGGAACTTGCCACCCGCGACGATCTGATCGTCACCTTCATGTATCTCGATTGCGCCGGAGGCGAGCTCGAGCGCCGTTATAACGAGACCCGCCGCCGTCACCCGATGGCGCAGGATCGCCCCCTTCGCGAAGGCATCGCGGCGGAGCGCGAATTGCTCGAACCTCTGCGCCGCTGGGCCAATATCGTCACCGATACGACCGCCATGTCCTCCAACGATTTGCAGGGCCATGTCCGCGACCAATTCGGGGCGGGCGATGGCGAGGGGATGACGCTCACGGTCTCGAGTTTCGGCTTTGCGCGCGGGATGCCCCCGCTCGCCGATCTGGTGTTCGACATGCGCTTTCTCGACAATCCGCACTGGGTCGATGCCCTGCGGGAGCTGACCGGCCGCGATGCCCCTGTCGCTGATCATATCAACGCCGACCCCGCCTTTGGCCCCGCTTTTGAACAGATTAGCGAGCTGTTGCTCACCCTGCTCCCGCTCTATCAGGCACAAGGCAAGAGCTATGTCCATGTCGCCTTCGGGTGTACCGGCGGGAGACACCGCTCGGTCTTTACCGCGGAGCGAATGGCGCAAGGCTTGCGCGAGGCGGGATTTTCGCCCACTGTCCGCCACCGCAATCTGGGTTCACGCGCAGCCGATGAGCTTGAACGGGAGCGGCGTTGACCGCGCTTGATATCCAGATCGCCCGAGTATTGATAACGCGCATTCGCAACGCGACCATTTGAGCAACGGACCTGACCCCACACATGATCGGCTTGATATTGGTGACGCATGGCCGTTTGGCCGATCAGTTCGTGGCTGCGATGGAGCATGTGGTCGGCCCGCAATCGGGCATTGTGACCGTTTGCATCGGCCCGAATGACGATATGGAACAACGCCGAACAGAGATCGCCGAGGCCATCGAAGCGGTTGAAGCGGGCAGCGGCGTCATTATCCTGACCGATTTGTTCGGCGGCACTCCGTCCAATCTCGCGATCTCGCTGCTCGATGCCGGGCATGTCGAGGTGATCGCGGGGATCAACCTGCCGATGCTGATCCGGCTGGCGGGCGCGCGCAAATCCATGAGCGTTGTCGAAGCGGTCGAAGCGGCACAGACTGCAGGACGCAATTACATTACTGTTGCCAGCGAGCTGCTGGGTCAGAACGCGGATAACGGCCACGCCAAAGAAGCAGCGGGAGGCAAGGCATGAAGCGCCTTTGGGGCCGCCATGGGTGTGCTCATGGGTGAGCCCAAGGATGAGTTGCGCCAAGAGGTCACCATCGTCAACAAGCGCGGGCTGCACGCGCGCGCCAGTGCCAAGTTTGTCGGCGCGGTCGCGGCTTTGCCCGATGCGACGCAGGTGCAGGTCGCCAAAGACGGGAACCAGGCGGCGGGCGGCTCGATCCTCGGGCTGATGATGCTCGGCGCGGCCAAGGGCGATTGCATCGAGCTGATCGTCGGTGGCGAGAACGCCGAGGCGGCTCTGAGCGAGCTGGTCACACTGGTCGAAGACGGCTTTGGCGAGGAATGACGCCCTTGGTGGGGGTGCTTGCGCAAGCCGTTGCGCGGGAACCGCGCGGGGCTGAACATGCGTAAGCAGGTCACCGGCTTTTCCAACCCATCGGTCAAATATTGGCGGTCTCTGCGCGACAAGAAGCATCGGCGGCGCACCGGCCAGTTCCTCGTCGAGGGCTTGCGCCTGCTCGAAGATGCGCGGGTAAGCGGACGCCTGCCGCGCGAGCTTGTCATGGCAATGAAGCGCGAACCGCACGAATTGCTGGCCCGGCTTGAAGCCGAAGTCGTGACGGCAGGCGGCACTGTGATCGAGACCACGGGCGAGATCCTCTCCAAGATCACCGGCAAGTCCAACACGCAAAGCGTGGTCGGCATATTCGACGAATGGGACACGCCGCTGGGCGGCTTGGACCGAGCCGCTGCGCCGATCTGGCTGGTGGCGCAGGCCCTGCGCGATCCGGGTAATCTGGGCACGATGCTGCGGACCTGCGACGCGGTGGGCGCTGGCGGGCTGATCCTGATCGACGATTGCGCCGATCCCTTCAGCGCCGAGGCCGTGCGCGCAAGCATGGGCGCGGTGTTCACCCAGCAATTGGCCCGCGCGCCGTGGGAGGAGTTTGTGCCTTGGTTGCGGAGGGGCGACGGCGGGGAAACCGGGCAGCTTGTGGCCGCAAGCCTGCGCGACGCGGTGCCCTATCGCGGCGCGGCTTACCAAGCGCCCTGCTTCATCCTCGTCGGCAACGAGTCGCAGGGCCTGCCCGAACCTTACGAAACCGAATGCGACCTGCGCGTGACAATGCCGATGCGCGGGCGGGCGGATTCGCTCAACGCCGCGGTGGCGGGCGCGGTGCTGGCTTATGAGGTGTTGGCAGGGTTGGAGGGGTAAAGGTGACAAAGGTGACACGGTATCACCTTCGATTTGACCAATTTAACCCATTTTTGTCAGATATATACGCAGAAAAAGTGAGGGTGGCACTTATCCAACGTGGTGTGGACGGCGACAACGATGTGAAAGAGCCGCGAGTAGCTTGCCGCACGCTTGCCGATTAAGAAAATTCTTTAGGACCTAGGAGCCATCTGCCTCGATCTCACCGGCAGAATCCTCGTCAGCAAAGTTCATCAGACGTCTCGGTTGTGTATTCAACGGCAACGCCTCGACCATCTCCTTCGCATCGGTGTTGACGCTCAGTTTTTCAAAGCGTTCGCCGGCTTTGCGCAGGTTCGTATCAAACGATCCGACCAAGCCATCAAAGCTCTTATTGGCTTTGCCCAGATCACGCCGAAGATTGCTCAGATGCCCCGCCACTACGGCGAGACGATCATATAACTGTTTGCCCAGATCAGCGATTTCTTCCGCGTCTGCCTGAACCCCCGCCTGCCGCCAAACCGTTGCAACCGTCAGCGCAATCGACATGAAATTTAGCGGAGAAGAAAGGACTACACCGCGCTCCAGTGCATAATTTAGCAGGCCTTCGTCCTGCATCATTGCGGCATAAAGGACATGCTCACCCGGCACGAACATTACGACAAAATCTGCCGACCCTTCCACATGATCCTGATAGCGTTTGGCGGACAATGCCTGAACATGGCCGCGCACTTCCTTGGCATGCTTTACAAGCAATACCCCGCGTTGCTCTTCGGTCTCTGCCTCATTCGCCTCCTTATAGGTGTTGAAGACATTTTTGACGTCGACGATCAGTTTTCTTCCGCCGGGTATGTTGATGATCGCATCGGGCCGTAAATCGGCGCCTTCGTCATTTTTGACGTTTGCTTCCCGACGAAAATCGGTCTTGTCGCGCAAGCCGCAGGAATCGAGCAGGTTTTCGAACTGCAATTCCCCCCAGTCGCCGCGTGCCTTTGTCGCCCCCTGCAAGGTGGTGGTGATGCGGTTCGCCCCGTCAATAACCTCCCTTTGGCCCGCCTTCACTTCGCCAATGACACCTTGCAATTGATGCCATGCTTCGGTCCTGCCCTTCTCGATTTCTTCAACGCGCTTGCGATACCTCTCCAGCGTCTCGCCAACCGGCCCAACCTTCCTGTCCAAAGCCTCAAGGCTTTCCTTGTTCATCGCGCCCAGCTGTTTTTGTGCGTCCTCAAGAAATCGTGTTTGCGCGCCGCTCAGCAATTTCTCGCCAATTTCGTTGAATTTCGCTTGAAGCTTTTCTTCCGCATCGGACAAGCGCGTCAATTCGCGCTTAAACTGCTCTTCACGATCAGCCATGCGGGCCGCATCCGCTTTGCTCCGCGCATCAGCTTCGGTGCGAAGGCGTTCCAGCGCTACCTCGGTTTGGCGGTGCTTTTCGCGAACATTCGTCAATTCATCCGCCAACCCATCGGCCCGCGCCGCGCGTTCTGACATAGTGGCAAGTTCGCTGCCTGCGCGTCGGAATTTCTCGTCGAGTTCCTTGGCCTCGCCCTCGCGCGCCGCGACCCGCTCGCGCAGTTCCTCGACCGGACGCGAGGCGGCGAACCAAGCGGCGCCCGCGCCGAGCAGCGCGCCGATTACAAGGGTGATGAGGGCGAGAAGTGTCGAGTCCATTGGGCAATCCTACACGGAACGTATCAGGAACGCTATAGCGGCTTCGCGGTTTTTCCAAAGAAAGCTGGATCCCGGATCAAGTCCGGGATGACGAGAGGGTGGGAAGCTAGGGGGCGGGCGATAAAACGGCCCACAGGGCCGCAAGGGCGACCGCCCGTCGCGGCCCCTGCCGCGCGCCCTCGCAGGCCGCCCGAAGGGCGATCAGCCGTGAGAGAAAATCACGCCGCCTGCCTGATCTTCTTCAGCTTCTTCAACGCCATGCCGCGCTTCAGGCGCGAGAGGTGGTCGATAAACAGGATGCCTTCGAGGTGGTCCATCTCGTGCTGGATACAGGTCGCGAGAAGTCCATCGAGCGCCTCGGTGTGCTCGTTACCGTCCAGATCCTGATACTTGACGGTGCAGGTCTTCGGCCGGTCCACATCGGCGAAAATCTCGGGGACCGAGAGGCAGCCTTCGTTGTAGGTGTGAAGCTCGTCCGCCGGATCAAGGATCACCGGATTGATAAAGACGCGTGGGTCGTTGATTACCGGCTGCTTCTTGCGCGGTTCACAGCAACCTTCGTCGCACTCTTCCTCAACCGGCTCAGGGTCGGGATCGGGTTCTTGCAGGTCGATAACGAGCAAGCGCTTGGGCACGCCAACCTGGATCGCCGCAAGGCCAATGCCGGGCGCGTCGTACATCGTTTCGAACATGTCATCGACCAGCGTTTTGAGCTCGTTGTTGAACTCGTGCGGTTCGACGGGGGTGGAGACGACCTTCAAACGGGGGTCGGGAACTTCAAGGATTTCGCGAATAGCCATGGGTGGTGATTTAGGACTGCTTCAGCCGGGAATCAATTGCGATGGCGTCGGAGAATTCCGATTACACTGAGCAGGCCGGTAACGACGATGATTACGGGCGCAGCAATGAAAGCGACCGATTGATAGAAGTGTGTTGTCCAGACACCGGTTACAGGGTGGGCGAACTCGCCTTGGTTGCTGGAGCTGAGCATCGAATTGCCAACCCAAATCGCTATTGCGAGTCCGCATAGGAAACCGAGGAGGAGTGACTTGCCGAATGTCACTCCACCGGCTTCCTCGCCCGCAGGGCCTGCGCCAGCGTGCCTTCGTCGAGATAATCCAGCTCGCCGCCCACCGGCAGGCCATGGGCTAGCTGGGTGATGCGCACCGAGTGTTCCTCCAGCCGCTCGGCGAGGTAGTGTGCGGTGGTCTGCCCCTCCAGCGTGGCGTTCATCGCCAGCACCACCTCATCGACGCCGCCCTCGCCAACCCGGTCAAGCAGGCTCGCAATGTTCAAATCCTCCGGCCCGATACCGTCCAGCGCCGACAGCCGCCCGCCCAGCACATGATAGCGCCCCTGAAACAACCGCGCGCGGTCGAGCGCCCAGACATCGGCGACATCCTCCACCACGCACAAAGCCTTCGCATCACGGCGCGGATCGGCGCAGATGCCGCAGGGGTTGCTTGTGTCGACATTGCCGCAGATCGAACATTCGACCAGCGTCTCAGACACCGCATCCAACGCTTCGAGCAAAGCGGGCAGCGCCTGTTCGCGATTTTTGACCAGCCACAGCACCGCGCGCCGCGCGCTGCGGGGACCTAGGCCCGGGAGGCGGGCCAGTGCGCTGCTGAGTTGGTCAATTTCCTGAGACATTGAAAATTCCGTTCGCCCTGAGCTTGTCGAAGGGCCGTTCTTCTCCTTATGGCCTGCGCTAGAAGAAAATACAGTGCTTCGACAAGCTCAGCACGAACGGGGTAGATAGATTGCGCATAATTTTCATGGGAACGCCGGACTTCGCCGTGCCAGCGCTGGTCGCGCTGCATGAGGCGGGGCACGAGATTGCCTGCGTTTACACTCAGCCGCCGCGCCCCGCTGGCCGTGGCAAGAAATTGCGTCCTTCGCCGGTTCAGGTGGCGGCGGAGGAATTGGGGCTGACGGTGCGCTCTCCCAAGTCCCTCAAACCCGCCGAAGAGAAAGAGGCGTTCGCCGCGTTGCAGGCCGATGTCGCTGTGGTCGCCGCATACGGCTTGATCCTCTCGCAAGCGGTGCTCGATGCGCCCACGCATGGCTGCATCAATATCCACGCCTCGATCCTGCCGCGCTGGCGTGGAGCCGCGCCGATCCATCGCGCTGTGATGGCGGGTGATGAAGAGACGGGTGTGACAATCATGCAGATGGAAGCGGGCCTCGACACCGGCCCGATGATGCATATCGTACGCACACCGGTGGCGAGTAAGACAACCGGCGAGCTGACCGCAGAACTCGCCGAACTGGGCGCGGGCGCGATGGTCGAGGTGCTCGCCAACCTCAATGGCTACGCCGCGCAGCCGCAGGATGACGAGGCCGCAACCTATGCGCCCAAGATCGAAAAGGCCGAGGCGAAGATCGACTGGTCGCAACCCGCCGAAGTGATCGAGCGCATGGCGCGCGCGCTGGCCCCGTTTCCGGGCGCTTGGTTCGAGATGGCGGGAGAACGGGTCAAGCTGATGCGCGCCGAGATAGCCGAAGGTTCTGGCGAAGCGGGCACTGTCCTCGACGACCAATTCACCATCGCTTGCGGCACCGATCAATCAGTTGGAACCATCCGTCCCACCCGCCTGCAACGCGCTGGAAAGCCCGCCATGTCGCGCGAAGACTTCCTGCGCGGGCGGCCGGTTGAAGCGGGGACAATGCTCTCATGACCGTCACGCCCGGTTAATTGACGGATTGCCACAAGTGCTGCGACTGACGACCCATCGGCAAGGAGAACCACGCATGCGATTGACAATTCTGGGTGCAATCGCACTCGCCGTTCTCGTGGGGCTGAATCTCACCGATAAGACGCCCGAGGCGAAGGCGTTCAGCCTCACTCAAGCCGATGCCAAATTTCCTTCTGGCCGATGGAAACCCGAGGTCTGCTTTATAGATGATACCGGCAATCCAAGCGACAAACCGAAAAGAGAACAAATGCTTGTCTGTGACGTCCCGCCGCCTGAGGGGACACCACCGTCAGAGCGATTGAAGATGCACCTTGTCTACGCCAATCAAGGGTTGTGGCAATACGATCCCGACCTGAGTGAAGCGGTGACCTTTGCCACCTGTGGTCCTCCCCCTCCCATCGAGCTTGCAGACGGAGCAGCCCCGGCTGGCACCGATCAGACAACAGATGGCGAGGTGAAATGGCAGAAAGGAAAGGCGCGATGCACGACGAGAGTTGCCGGCGGCGGCACTCACAGCCTCACCATGGACTTCACCAACGCGACCCTTGAATCCACAATCGAGGGCGCAAATGGATCGCGCCAAACTCAGCGGATCCAATGCGAAGCAAAGCCCGTCCCAGCAGTCATAGACTGCGTAGAGATCCGTCCATAACGCGCCCCAACCAGCGGCCTTGCCTGACCGGCAGGATTGTTTCATGCGCGAGTTTACATGACGCAAGGACCCCGAATGCCGAAGCGAGTATTAGCGAGTGCCGCCATCGTCTTGACGATCGGGTTTCCTGCGCAAGCGGGCTCGTCCGACAATCACGCGCGGATCGATCCCGAAGACATCACCGTGCAAAGCCCCATCGCCGTCGACGATGCCTTGATCACTTGCCAGCAAAACGAACCGGCAAAGATAACACATCGCTTCGTTGTGAAGGACGGGCTCGCCCAAAGCTACGATCCGTTCAGCCGGGACGGGGTCGAATTTTGCTTTAACGAAACCGAGGCGTGCAAGGCAGGCTGGCACGATGGCGATGTGGTCTATCTGCGCGATTTTCAGAAGGGTTCGCGCTCGATCATTCGACTCGTTCTGGAATCCAGTAAGATGCATATTTTGCAGGATCTCAAGACCTTGGGACCGGTCCGCAATACATTCGATTGCACGATCAAACCGCTGCCAAAACCCCGGCCCCAACGCAAACTCCCCAAGCCAGACACACCCTGCTAGCTGTGCCCGCAGCCAGCACACCATACTCAATGACCCGCTTCGCGCTCACCATAGAATTTGACGGCACCCCGTATCAGGGGCTGCAGCGTCAAAAGCACGGCCCCAGCGTGCAGCAAGCGCTCGAAGAGGCTGTGTTCGGGATCACGGGTGAGCAGACCACGCTCAACAGCGCAGGCCGCACGGATGCGGGCGTTCATGCGATGGCGATGCGGTGCCATCTCGATCTCGAAAAAGACCTCACCCCGTTTCGCCTAATGGAGGCGATCAACGCACATCTGCGCCCGCAACCCATCGCGGTGAACCAGTGCGAGATCGTGCCCGATGACTGGCATGCGCGGTTCAATTGCATCGGGCGGCGCTATCTCTATCGCATCGTCAACCGCCGCGCACCGCTTGCGCTGGCCAAGGGGCGCGCTTGGCAGGTCACACCGGAGCTTGACGCCGATGCCATGCACCGCGCCGCGCAATCGCTGGTGGGCAATCACGATTTCACCACCTTCCGCTCGGTCAAATGTCAGGCCAAGGACCCGGTTAAGACGCTCGACAGGCTCGACGTTGTGCGCGCGGACAGCGAATTCGGCCCCGAAATCCACATCCATGCCGCCGCGCGATCCTTCCTTCACCATCAGGTGCGCAGCATGGTCGGTTGCCTCAAAATGGTCGGATCGGGCACTTGGCGCGAGGAACGCGTAGCCGAAGCCCTCGCCGCGCGCGACCGCGAACAGCTTGGCATGAATGCTCCCCCGCAAGGACTGTATTTTGTCGAAGCGATCTATCCAACGGAGCGCGGTTGATCATGGCAAAGTGGTATAAGATCCCAACCTCATCGACCATGAGCCACGGCGATTACCGCGCCGGCCTCAACGCGATGAATATCGTGTTTGGCGCGGTGCTCGGCTTTGTGCTTGTCGGCGGGGAGAATCTGCCCGTTCTCGATTTTGTGGCTCTTCTGACCATCAGCGCCTTCATCGTTATGATGATTCAGGCCATCGCGCTCAGCGACTACAAACTGTTCAACATCGCGGTCACTGCCGCCGCAATATTCTACCTACCGGATGTTGCAGAGGATTGGTTTTCTCTGGCCCAAGTCCCGAAATTGCAGCCCACGCTGGCGGTGTGGGCGGGCATGGCGGTGCTGCTAGAGCTTTCGCCGCGCGAAAAACCCGATAAAGACACAGTTAAACGTATTAACAGCGAGGACCCACAATGACCACGACCGGCAAACAGCTTTTCAGCACCCTTGATGCAGGCGGAGCGCTTACGCTCGAAGTCGTCGAATCGACCTTCCCTGAACCGACCGGCAATCAGGTGCTCGTCAAAATGGAAGCCGCGCCGATCAACCCGTCGGACCTTGCCCTGCTGACCAGCGCCGCAGACTTCGACACTGCCGAATATTCGCCCGGCAAAGTGGTCGCGCAGATGCCCGAGCCGTTCCTTTCCGGCCAGCGCGGTCGCCACGGGCAGCGCCTTGAAACCGGCAATGAAGGCGCGGGCACCGTCATCGCCACGGGTGACAGCGACATGGCGAAGGCGCTGATGGGTCAGCGGGTCGCCTGCGTCCCCGGCCACGCTTTCAGCCAATATGCGATTGCCGATGCGATGATGTGCCTGCCGCTGGGCGAGCATTCGAGCGAAGCGGGCGCTTCGAGCTTTGTGAATCCGATGACGGCGCTGGGCTTTGTCGAGACCGCCAAAATGGAAGGGCACGACGCCATCGTCCACCTCGCCGCAGCGTCGAACCTTGGCCAAATGCTCAACAAGATCTGCCTCGAAGACGGGATCAAGCTGGTCAATATCGTGCGCAAACAGGAGCATGTCGACCTGCTCAAGGGTCTCGGCGCGCAATGGGTCGTGAACTCGTCCGACGATGATTACATGGCGCAACTGCGCGCGGCGATCAAAGAAACCGGCGCGTTTCTGGGCTTCGACCCGATTGGCGGCGGTCAAAACACCGACCATGTGCTCAAAGCCATGGAGCAGGTCGCGGCGAGCCAGATGAGCGAGTATTCGCGCTATGGCTCGAACCAGGACAAGAAGATGTATCAATACGGGCGGCTGGACCTCGAAAACCCGACCATCCTTACGCCGTCATACGGCCTGCAATGGTGCGTCGCGGGCTGGCTGCTGACCCCGTTCCTCGCCAAGGCTGGCATGGAAACGGTCGTCAAAATGCGCACCCGCGTTTTGGAAAATCTCGGGACTACTTTTGCGAGCAGCTACAAGGCGAAGGTCAATCTGGAAGAAATGCTGACCAAGGAAGCGATCACCGATTATCGCCAGATGAAAACCGGCGAGAAGTATCTGGTGACCCCGCACCAGTAAGCGGATGGCTTGAGGGGTCAGGCAGCATGTCTGCCCCCTCACCGCCAACCGACAGATTTAGGATGCTGGTCAGAACCCAAACGCCACCCCAATGCGTCCACCAGTGCTATCTGGCGCGGTTGAACCGGCGATTCCGGCCGATACGTAGACCTTCTCTGCGACCCTTGCCGAGACCGATCCGGCAAAGCCCTGTTGCCCCTGGTATGACGATGCATTGATGCTCACCGAAATGGTCGAGTCCGGCACGACCATCTGACCGCCTAGAGCCATCGAAGCCGCGATTCCGCCAGTCAGCCGCTCGTCGACATCCTGCAATCTGAAATCGAGGTTTGAGAGCCGTCCATCCAGAGCGATAACACTGGTTTCGAGCTGGGCGAATTGCGCTTCGCTGACTTGTGACAATGCGTTGAGCGAGGTTCTGACATTCTGGACGGAGGCGGGGGTCGCAACCTGTTGTCGCCCGAGCACCCCGTTTTGATCGACAGTCACAACATCGATTGGCCCTGTGGTATCCTGCGCGGCGGTGCTCGCACCGATATCACCGATGCGAACGGAACTGCCGTCACCACCCAGTGTGACCTGATTTGCTGCGCTGGTGGTCGCTCCCTTGCCGACAGCGGTCGAATTGATGAAGTCAGCGGTGGCCCCATTGCCGATTGCGCTTGCGCCGTTTGCTCGGGCCAAGGCAGCCCGGCCAATCGCGGTGGAGCTTTCACCGGTGGCTTGCGAAGCGTTGCCAATGGCGGTTGATCGGGGTGCAGCCGCAAGGCTCGCATAGCCGAGTGCCGTCGCAAAGCTCCCGCGCGCTTGCGAGAATGCGCCAAATGCCAAGGCACCGCTACCTTGTGCCGATGCGCCAGCTCCAACAGCCGTCGATTGCACCCCGATCGAGCTTGAACCTGCTCCCAGGGCTGTGGTGTTCAAACCAGCAGCGAGAGCGTCTGCGCCAACTGCAGTTGCAAGCTCACCTGCGGCAATCGCGCCATCACTGTCGGCATCACCGGCGTCTCCACCAATCGCGATCGATGCTTCCGATGTGGTCACGGCTTCGATCCCAAGCGCAATAGACCTGCGCCCGACTGCCTCGGCAGAACCCCCAATCGCAATCGCGTCGATGGTTGAAGCATTCGCCAGTTTCCCGACCGCAATCGCCCCGATATTCGCGGCCTTGGCGCGGTCGCCAACCGCAATCGCTTGCAGTTCGGCTCTGGCTTCATTGCCCAAAGCAACTGAAACATGTCCGGCAAACGCTTCGGGACCGACCGCAACGCCCGCCCTCGATGATTCTGAGTCCTGACCTATGGCAATCGTGCCAGACTCATTGGCATTGGGTGACATGCTCTTGGCATTGCTACCGATGGCGATGCCGCCTGCATTATCTGTCATGGTGTTCGTTCCGATTGAAATGGCATCGACCGGCTCGTTCGTGTTCATTCCCTGCGAGACAGTGGCACTCGTTCCGATGGTGATTGCGCGCGAACTGTCCGAGTTGGAGGCTTTGCCAATCGCGACCGCCTCTTGGCCGGTAACCGACGCGTCTTGTCCGACAACAACGACGCGGGCGTTTTCAGCCGCTGCGTTCAGCCCAAGCGCCACCGAACCGGGGCCGGTCGCTTTGGAACTATCGCCAATACTCACCGCTCCCATGCTCGATGCATCGGCATCCAGCCCGACCGCTACGCTGCCACCATTGATGGCTCTTGTCCTGTTGCCCAAGGCTGTGCCGTCGGAGTCCGAACTCGCATCCGCGCCAAGGGCGGTCGAGCCGGAGCCCGCTTCGGCGGCATGGCCAATCGCTGTCGCCGCAACGCCATTGGCAAAGGAGTCCGAGCCAAGAGCGGTCGCGTCTTGCTGGGTCGCGCTTGCTCCGTCACCATCGCCATCGGAATCTCCGCCGATTGCGATACTCGCCGGGCCTGCCGCATTGGTCGCCGCTCCGATGGCAATCGCCTCTCCGCCCGAAGCAATCGCGGCAGCGCTTGTCGAATTGACGACCACGTAGGGATTGGACGCAGCGGAGACGCCATTGATCGCTGCGGTGAGCTGGCGAAGCGTTACCGCGTCATGATCTCCGGTAGCGTCTGCAACATTTGTGATGCGGCGCCTGTTGGTAGCGCTGCCAACCGATACCGTGTTGTTCGCATCGGTGACCGACCCTCTGCCTAAAGCGACAGAATCACTGAAATTCGCGATTGCATCCGCACCGATCGCAATGGCAGCCGTGCCACCGGCATAGGCGCCGTCGGAATCGGGATCGTTGTCATCTCCTCCGATTGCGATGGAGGCTGCTGCGGCTGCGGTTGTGGCTGGTCCAATTGCAATGCCCGAAACACTGATGGAGCGTGCGAAAGCACCAAATGCAGTCGAATCTGCTTGGGTCGCCTGCGCCCCTTGGCCAATTGCGGTTGATCTCAGAGTAAGAGCGACGGCATCCGATCCGACCGCCACGGAACCCTCGCCATTTGCGTTGGCACCGACCAAATCACCGTCTGCTCCGGTATTTCCAATTGCGATAGCGAAACGGGCTGCGCTCGACTCCACTCCGATTGAAATCGATCCTTCTGCTTGAGCTTTTGCCTGCTCGCCAACCGCGATGCTGTTGTCTTGTGTGGCAAGTGCACCTGAGCCCAAGGCCGTTGCATTCTCTCCGGTTGCCCTTGCATTGGACCCCAGACTGACTGTGCCTTCATCTGTGGCCTGGGAAAACGCTCCAATGGCGGTGGCGTCGGTGACAGTGGCTTGTGCGAAAGCACCGACAGCCGTGTCTCTTTCCGCAGTCGCTTGGCTCGAAATACCAATCGCAACCGAATTCTGCCCGGTCGAAGATGCTCCCACCCCGCAGGCAAGTGCGGAATCTTCATCATCGGAGTTCGCATTCCCGTCGTTATCGACTGCGACGTCAATCACCCCATCATCGTCGCGATCCAGAAAGCAATCATCCGCCTGCGCCTGCTCAACCGGCATCGCCAACGAAGTCACCACACCAAATGTTAGTGCAGTTGTAACCAGCAGTGATTTTTTCATCCCATTTCCCCTCTATGGTGTTTCGGGGAACAGTCATCACATGTTTTGGCGCGCTAATTTCATCCTGTATTATCTGATTGACCGCCCCACTTTACTCCAGCGCCCTGTCACAATTTTGTATTAGCATAACTTCGCGTTCAGTGTTTGTGATCGCCATCACGTCGTTGGTCTGCACGCTATCTGCACACCAAGGGCATCCAATGGCCCTGAGATCTGATCAGGGCTAAATGGCTCGCGAAGCGCCCATCCAAATTGGGAGTGAGGCCATACAATGTGCCCAACCCCCTCGATCGTCGATCACGCCATTCCGTAGGCTTCGCGGAACTCGCGCATATTCTCGCGCGCGGCGGCGTCGATGGCCTGCACAGTCGGCCGGGCCTTCAGGGTTTTGATGAGGTCATTCGCCTCGGGTATCTGCGCCGCGAGATCCCAGTCCAGCACCTTTTGCGCCACGCCCGCAGCCATCGGAAACGAGAACAGAAAGATGATGTCGGCATAGCTGAGCGCTTCCCCCGCGATAAACGGGGCGAACGCAGCCTGTTGCCCGATAGCCGAGGCTCCGCGCTCCATCACAGCGCGCACTTCGTCCTTGGTCTGCTGGGTTTCCGGGCCGGTGCCGAAGAACGCCTCGCCATAACAACGGCGCGCGGGGAGTTCGAGATAGAGCTCGGTGTATTTGACCAATTCGCGCACTCTCGCGCGGCCATAGGCGTCGGCGGGATAAAGCGATGGCCCGTCTTGCGTATCTTCGATGTAATCGAGGATCACGCTCGTTTCGCTGATGAACCCGTGCCCGGTTTCAAGAACGGGGACCTTACCCATCGGGTTTCTGGCTAGCAGACCCTCTTTTTCGTTGGTGTAGATGCGCGCCTCGTCATGCGGCACCCCTTTTTCCACCAAAGCCATCTTGACCATGTTGAAGTAGTTTGAGGCCGGGAACCCGTGAAGCGTGAGCATGTCTTTCTCCTTTCCGGATCTACGATCCTGAGCCAAGATTGTGCCAGCCGCCGCTTACCGCCGATCAAACGCCGCCTGAACGCCCGCCGGGTCCGTCACCCCGTTCGCGATCAGCAGCATCAGCATCACCCGCGCTTTCGCCGGGCCGAGCGTGCGGGATGCGACGAAACCATGGGCGTCGTCATCCACTTCGACATTGCGGTCGACCATGCCTTCATCGACGCGGTGGGAGCGAACCACGGGCACACCGGCCCGCACCGCTTCGGCCAGCGCATCGAGCACCACTGCGGGCGCATTGCCCTGCCCCATTCCGGCGATCACGATGCCCTTGCACCCTATGCCGAGCAGCGCCTCGACCGGCTTTGCGTCCATCCCCGCCCCTGCCGTCAGGATCGCGACCCGTGGCAGACCCGCGGGCCAAGGGAAGCGCGCCGCCGAGCCTGAGCGATGGGCGGGCGCGAACCAGTCAAGGCTTGCGGGCGTAACCCGCCCCAGCGGTCCGCGCGGAAAGCCGCGAAAGGCGTCGATATTGGCGGTCGCGGCTTTTCTCACATCGCTCGCCGCGAACACCGTGTCGCCCATCACCACCATGACACCGCGTTCAGCCGCTTCGGGATCGCTCGCCACCCGCACCGCATTGGCAAAGTTGCGCATCCCGTCGCTGCCCACCGCATCGGCGGGCCGCATCGCGCCGACCAGCACGACCGGCTTGCCCGCCGCGAGCGTCAGGTCGAGCAGGAAAGCGGTTTCCTCCGCCGTATCGGTGCCGTGGGTGACGATGATGCCGTCGAAGGCCGGGTCATCCTGCGCGGCGCAGATCGCCGTGTGCAGCGTGTCCCATTGCGCCCAGCCAATATCCTGCGACCCGATCCGCGCAACCGTCTCGGGCACAAGTTCCGCTTCCAGCCCCAGCGCGCGGATGTCCTGAAGGATGGTCTCGATAGCGACCTCGCCCGCAGCATAGGCCTTGCCCGTGGCTTTTCCCGCGCTGCCCGCAATCGTGCCGCCGGTGCCCAGAACGAGGATTTTCGGAGTGCTCATGGCTCGCGCATTAGCGTCGCAATCGACTTCGGACCACATTTGGTTCGAATTGGGCAATTGATTTTGAACCATTTGCCGCTAGATAGCGCTCTCCGGCGCGCGAAACCACGCAAAGCCGTGGGGCGATTAGCTCAGTTGGTAGAGCATCTCGTTTACACCGAGAGGGTCGGCAGTTCGAGCCTGTCATCGCCCACCAGTTTTCCGTGACTCGTGAATGTCCGGGGGACATTCACGGCCGAAAAACTCCCGACTGCAAGGGAGGTCCGCTAAAGCCCTCTTATGAACCGACTCGACATAGCCATTGCCGGTTGCGGACCGGCGGGCCTTGCGGCGGCGCTGCTGCTGGAGGCGCAGGGGCATCGCGTCACGATCTTTGACCGTTTTGACGAGCCGGGGCCGGTCGGGTCGGGGCTGATGATCCAGCCGACGGGTTTGGCGGTGCTCGAACGGCTGGGACTGGCCGATGCGATTGTCGAGCGTGGCGCGCGGATTGATGCGCTCAAGGGGTTGGAGGAGCATGGCAAGACCGTGCTCGACGCGCCCTATTCCAAGCTCGGCATCGAAGGCGCATTTGGCATCGGCATCCACCGCGCGAGCCTGTTTGATGTGCTCTATGAAGCGGCCCGTGCACGGCGCATCACCATTGAAACAGGGCGCGCTGTGAGAGGCAGCACGCTCGATGCGCAAGGCCGCAGATTGATCTTTGACGACGGCTCTCGCTCGGCTAGTTTCGATCTGGTTGTCGATGCAAGCGGCTGGCAGACCGTGTTCGACACTGAACCGGGCGGCGTTCTCGAATTCGGAGCTCTATGGGCGAGCTTGCCGGTCAGACCGGACGATCCCTTTGCGGCTAACCTGCTCGAACAGCGATATCGACGCGCGGCGCAGATGGTTGGTGTCCTGCCCATTGGCGCGCGGTCTGGCGGCGTTGGTCAAGAGGTCGCGTTCTTCTGGTCATTGCGCCGCGAGGATTATCCCGCGTGGCTTGAAACACCGCTCGACGAATGGAAGGACGAGGTTCTCGCGCTTTGGCCGGACACAGGCGTGCTGCTCGATCGGATTGAGAAGCACGAAGATCTGACCTTCGCCCGCTACGCCCACAGGACCATTGACCGGCCTGTTTCGGAACGGATGATCACGATTGGCGATGCGTGGCATTCGGCCAGCCCGCAGCTGGGCCAAGGCGCGAATATGGCGCTGCTCGATGCGTGGTCGCTGGCGCGCGGGCTGGAAGGGGGGCGCACCCTCAATGAGAAATTGCGGCTCGCCGTGTCGTGGCGGCGCGATCATATCTGGCTGTATCAATGGGTGACGGCTTTGTTCACGCCGCTCTATCAATCGAGCAAATCGTGGCATCCGGCGGTCCGCGATCACTTGCTCGCGCCGCTTTCAAAGGTTTGGCCGGCATCGGCAATTCAAGCGCAATTGATGAGCGGGCTGTTCGGGTTTCCGCTCGCGCCGCTGGGCCTTGCCCCGCCCGATTATTTGGCGATTGCTTCGAAGAACGGCTCAAGATTGCCATAGGTGTAGCCATCCGATCTTAGGACCTGATTGCCCTCGGCATCGAATAGGAACGTCGCGGGAATATTCACGACACGCAAGGCACGCTTGGCTTCGCCATTCGGGTCCCACAAGATATCGAAATAGCCCAGGCCCTGCCTCTCCACCGCCTGCACCACCTTCGCCGGAGATCTTTGTTCATCTATGCTCACAAGCACCACTTTGACCTTCCCGTCGATCTCATCTGAGTAATCCAGAAGATCGGACATCATGCTCTTGCACGGACTGCACCATGTCGCCCAGAAATGGATCAGGACAGGACTGCCGTTGAGTTCGGACAGGTTCATTTTCCGCTCATCGAGAGTGAAAACCTCAATCGAGGGGAGCGAAGGCCGTGTTTGCGTTTGCGTGGCGGAACTGGATGGTTCGGCAGAGGCTTCGTCGTCGAACAGCAAATCCAGATCGCCTGCTTGCCCGGCGTTTTGAATCACGTTGTCGTGAGCCTGCGCCGGAGCGGCAGCGAGCAAGAGCGCCGCGAGTGTTAGAGATGGTAGATGTTTCATTTCAGGCTCCTCCCGGGAGTTTCAATCGCTGCTTGGCGCCAAACGCTACTTGGAGACTGCCTCTCGCACAGCGGCGATGGCGTCTTCGCTGTCCCATTTGTAGTCGCCCAGCACTCTGAAGACTTCGCGCCCCTCCTCATCGAAAAGGATCGTGGTCGGCAAACCCGCCTTTGCAAATTGCGCCGTCAGTGCGGCTTCGGGATCGAGCCACTGTTTCAGATTGCGGAAATTACCCTCGGCGAAAAAGGCAATGACTTCGGGCTGTCTGGTCTCGCGATCCTGACTCACGGTCAGCACTTTCACATCCTCGCCCAGTTCATCAGCGAGGTTGTCGAGCAGCGGCATCTCCTTTCTGCACGGCACGCACCATGTGGCCCAAAGATTGATCAGCACCGGCTTGCCCTTGAGATCAGCCAGAGCGAGCGTGTTTCCATCGGGGTCCTTGAAAGTGAGGTCGGGCAGCGGTGTCCCGGCCTGCGCGCGCACAATCTTGCCAGGTAGCGGTGGCGGCGCCTTGGGAGCCTCTGCGCTACCAGTATCGCCCCCAATTTCGGCGGGGCGTTGCGTATCCGGGGCGCTGCCCGTATCGCACGCGGCCAGAAACAAGGCAGATGCAACGCAGATGAGCGACAATCGGGACATAGAAGGCTCCAATCAGATGTGGGGCGGCAGGTTCGCTGACGGGCCTAGCGCGATCATGCGCGAAATCAACGCCTCGATCCCGTTCGACAAGGCGCTGTGGCGACAGGATATCGCCGCAAGTCAGGCGCATGTGACGATGCTCGGCAAGGCTGGCATCATCGAGTCAGCCGATTGCGACGCGATCCTTGGCGGACTTGAGCAGATCGCATCTGAATACGAAGCGAACGGCGTGCCAGAGGATTGGGACCTCGAAGACATTCATATGACCGTCGAGGCGCGGCTCACCGAACTGATCGGCCCCGTTGCCGGACGACTCCACACCGCGCGCAGCCGCAATGATCAGGTCGCGACCGATTTCAAACTCTGGGTCCGCGAAGCGCTGGACGCGATGGATGCAGGATTGGCCGGATTGCAGCGCGCGCTGGTGACCCGCGCGGGCGAATATGCCGATGCGATTATGCCGGGCTTCACCCATCTTCAGACCGCGCAACCAGTGACGCTGGGGCATCATCTGATGGCCTATTACGCGATGATCCGGCGCGACCGCTCGCGCCTTGCCGATGCGCGCGCGCGGCTCAATGAGTGCCCGCTTGGCTCGGCGGCGCTGGCTGGCACTGGCTTTCCGATTGACCGAGATATGACCGCTCGGGCGCTGGGTTTTGACGGGCCAACCGCAAACTCGCTCGATGCCGTGTCGGACCGCGATTTTGCGATGGATTACCTGTTCACCGCCAGCCAGTGCGCGCTGCATCTTTCTCGCCTTGCCGAGGAACTGATCCTGTGGGCCAGCCAGCCCTTCGGCTTTGTGCGGATGCCCGATGCGCTTTCGACCGGCTCGTCGATCATGCCGCAAAAGAAGAACCCAGACGCCGCCGAGCTTGTGCGCGGCCATGCGGGTCGGGTGATCGGTTGCGCAACCGCGCTGATGGTGACGATGAAGGGTCTGCCGCTTGCCTATTCCAAGGATATGCAGGACGACAAACCGCCCGTTTTCGAGGCCGCCGGACTGATGGAATTGAGCATAGCGGCGATGACCGGCATGATCGCGGATGCGACGTTCAACACGGACCGAATGCGCGAGGCGGCGGAACTTGGATACGCCACAGCGACAGACTTGGCCGACTGGCTGGTCACCCACGCCAACATCCCGTTTCGTGAGGCGCACCATATCACCGGCGCTGCGGTGAAGCTCGCCGAACAGACCGGCTGCGCGCTCGACGAATTGCCGCTCGCTGACCTGCAAGCCATTGACGCACGCATCAACGAAGGCGTGTTCAAAGCGCTCAGCGTCGATGCCTCGGTCGCCGCGCGCGCCAGCTATGGCGGAACCGCGCCCGAACAGGTAAGGATGCAGGTGAGCCGCGCACGCGCAGACTTGGGAATGGAATGATGGTGCGATTTGTGATCATTATTGGTGGAGCGCTGATGCTGGCTGCATGCGGTGCGCGCGCTCCTCTCGCTCCGCCTGAGAGTGCCGAGCTGCCGGTTGCGCCATATGGCGCCACGGAGAAGCCGGATTCAGAGCAATTGCTCGAATTGGAAACCCTCGCCGCGCCCGAGCGTAGTGTCGAATTGCGGCGCCGTTCCGAGCCTCGCGAAGACGATCCTTTCGACCTCCCGCCCGAGTAACCACACGCACATGGACTATTTTGCTCTGAAAAACGGCGTGCTTCATGCCGAAGATGTTCCGCTGCCACACATCGCCGAGGAAGTGGGCACGCCCGTCTATGTCTATTCGCGCGCCACGTTGGAGCGGCACGCGCGGGTGTTTCGCGAAGCGCTGGACGGTGTTCCGGACAAGTTGATCGCCTTTGCGGTCAAGTCGAACCCGAACCTTGCCGTGCTCAAGGTTCTGCAGCGTCAGGGCTATGGCGCGGATTGCGTCTCGGTTGGCGAAATGCGGCGCGCGCTGGCAGCAGGAATTGCGCCGGAGAAAATCGTCTTTTCGGGCGTGGGCAAGACCAATGCTGAGTTAATCGCCGCGCTTGAAGCGGGCATTGGCCAATTCAATATCGAAAGCGAGGAAGAGGGTCTGGAGCTCGCCGAAATCGCTGCCGATATGGGGACGACCGCGCAGTGTGCTCTGCGAATCAATCCCGATGTCGATGCGGGGACGCATGACAAGATTTCGACCGGCAAGGCGGACAATAAGTTTGGCGTTCCGATTGATCAGGCGGGTCAGATTTTCGGCAAGCTGGCCGGTCAGCCAAGCGTCAATCTGCGCGGCGTTGCGGTGCATATCGGTAGCCAGTTGGGCGAGCTGGCCCCGCTCGAACGCGCCTTTACCAAGCTGGGTGAACTGGTCGCGGCGCTGCGCGGCGCGGGGCACACAATCACCCATGTCGATCTGGGTGGCGGCTTGGGCGTACCGTACAAGGTAGGCGAAGTGCTCCCCAGCCCGGCGGAATACGGCGAAATGGTTGCGCGGATCACCGCCGATTGGGGCGTGACACTGATCTTCGAGCCGGGCCGCGTGATTGCGGGCAATGCAGGTGTACTGCTGACCCGCGTGGTGCGGGTGAAGCGCGGGCTGAACCATCCCTTTGTGATCGTCGATGCGGCGATGAACGACCTTGCGCGCCCTGCCCTTTACGGCGCCTATCACGATTTCACCGCTGTCGAGCCCAGCGGCAAGGACATGACCGCCAACATTGTCGGCCCGATCTGCGAGACGGGCGACACCTTCGCGATGGGCCGCACCTGCGACCATCTGGTCGGCGGCGATCTCGCGGTGTTCCGCACCGCAGGAGCCTATGGCGCGACCATGGCCTCAAGCTACAATTCGCGCGGCTTTGTCGCCGAAGTGCTGGTCGATGGTGATCGCTATGCGGTGGTTGCAGACCGGATCGAAGCGGGCTCGATCATGGACGCCGAGCGGGTGCCCGAGTGGCTGAGCTAGGCAGCCTCCCGCTGTTTCACCAGATCACCGGTCAGACGGTGCTGGTGCTGGGCGAAGGAGAGGCTGCGGAGCCGAAACGGCGCTTGGTCGAGCGCGCGGGCGGCATCATCATCGACGATATGGCGCGCGCGGTAGACGAGGGCGTGCGGATCGCCTTCATCGCATATGACGATGCCAAGGCCTGCGAAGTGGCGGCGATCAATGCGCGCTGTGCTGGGATGCTGGTCAATGTCGTCGACCGGCCCGAATTGTGCGATTTTACCACACCCAGCATTCTTGACCGCAACCCGCTGTTGATCGCGGTGGGGACCGGCGGGGCGTCGGCCGGGCTGGCAAAGCATGTGCGGCTGCGGCTGGAACGGATTTTGCCCGAGACTCTCGGGCGGTTGGCCGAGGCGTTGAAGGCGGTGCGGCCCAAACTGCGCGAGCGATTTCCCGATGGCGGAGAGCGGCGGCGGGCGATTGATACAGCCCTGCGCGAAGGCGGAGCGCTTGATCCGTTTGACCCTGAATCGCATCAGCGGGTTGGGAGTTGGGCCGATGGCTCAGTGGATGACGCAAGCACAGGATTGCACGATTTCACCCTCACCAGCGCCGATCCCGAAGACCTGACCATCCGTCAGGCGCGGCTGCTGGGGGAAGCGGATGTTGTCTTTGTGGTTGGCGAAATCCCTGCCAATATTCTGGCGCGCGCCCGTGCCGATGCCGAGCGTTTGACTTGCGATCCCGACAACGTGCCATCAGGCGCATCGGAAGACGGACAGTTGAGTGTCATCCTTCGCTGGGGCCAACCCAAAGGTTAGACCGGTCGCTACGCCGCCTTCGCAAGCGGCGCTTCAACCTCGGCGAAATAGCGCGCCATGGCGACCAGCGACCGCTCGCTGAGTACGATAAAGGCGCGGCGCTTGTCCTCGGGATCGGCAACCCGTTCGAACACGCCAGTATCCACCATCTGCTTGAGCCACCGCAGCGCTGTGGTCGCCGGAACCCCTGCGGCTATACACAGCGAGGTCACTGACACGCGTGCATGCTCGCCATGAGCCGCTGTCCGGTCGAGCAGCATATCCCACGCCGGATCAGCGAACATCTCGGCATCAAAAAAGCGCGCGCGCGCCTGTCGTGCCGCGATGATCTGACGCACATGGCGCGGATCGGGCAGCGGCGAATGCGCTGTCTTGCCGATTGCCGAACGAAGGATCGGTGCCGCCTGCTGCTCAGGGCCCTTCCATTCCTGTTTGAAGTCGCTCAAGCGTCCATTCTCGGACCCTTCGCTTGCCGAAATCCGGTCAAGCTGTTGCGCAATCGACTCCACCTGTTGCGACAGCCGCAGCAGCGCCAGCCGATCCTCCTCCGTCATTTCGCGCACGCGGGCATTCGACACCCCGGCCATCACCCGGCCCACCGCCACAATCCGCTCCGCGCGGCTTGGCTGCACCAGTATCTGCGGCTCAGACTGATCGAGCGCGCCGAACACATCGTCGAGCGCTTCCATCGAGGTCGAGACAATCAATTGCGCCCCAGACCGCGCCGCGCGCATATCAAGCCGCGCCAACGCCGCCAAAGTGGTTCCATCAAGGTTCGGACAGTCGATCATCACCACATCGCCGAGCAAGGTGATCGGCCCGTCAAGCAGCACCGAAACCGCCCCGCCATCCAGCGCACGAAAGCCCGCGCCGACCAGATCATCCGCAATCTGCGCCCGCTCGCTCGCGCGGTCGGCAAAAACCGCCACGCGCGCAGCCATTCCGGCGGAGTCCTGCGGCGTGTCATAGTGAAAATCGGCGTGCTCGCTTTGGCCCTGTTGCATCGAATCACCTCCAGTTTGGATGGAACGAGAGTAGAACAAAACGTGTTCAGGTCAAGAATTCGTTCCAAAACCGCGGTTTTCCACCGCCCGAATTGAACCATTCGCGCAATCCGCCAGACTACCGCTTCAATGACCGAGCAAAGCCGCCCTCCAACCGCGCCACCATCGGGCGCTCTGTATGACGAGTGGCTCGTCGTGCTCGTCAAACAGGGCGACCGGCGCGCGATGGAGCGGCTGTATACACGCTGGCATTCGCGGCTTGCGCGGGCTGCTCTGCGCTATACCGGCGATGCGGAATTGGCGCGCGATCTGGTGCAGGATTGCTGGGTCGGGATTTTCAAGGGCATCGGCAAACTGCGCGATCCGGCGCGGTTCCGCTCCTATGCCTTTGCAGTGCTGCACCGGCGCGGGGCCGATTATGTGCGGGGTGCCATGCGAGAGCGAGCCAGTGCCAGCGCGCAAGATGTTGAGACTGCACCCGACCACGCCACTCCGGCCATTCAGGACGAGACAATCGCATTGCAACAGGCCTTTACCGCGCTGCCGCCCGATCAGCGCCTCGCGGCGCATCTGCACTTTGTCGAAGGGCTGACCCTGCGCGAAATCGCCGACGTTCAACAGATCGCCACAGGCACCGCCAAAAGCCGCCTGTTCCACGCCCGCCGCAAGCTGAAAGCGGCGCTCGCTGACACAACACCCGAACCCACCACAGGAGACACAGTATGACCGAGATAGATGACAAAATCCGCGAGGCGCTGGACGCCGACGATTATGACTTCCTCAATTCGCTCGATGCGGATCGCGGGATGTTTCAACAGATTGGCGACAGCTGGAAGGGGCCGCTTGGCGGCTGGGCTAAGCTGATTTTCGGCTTCACCGTCGCCTTGGGCATTCTGTTCCTGTTCGTGATCTGGCAGGTCGCGCATTCGACCGACAACCCAATGATCCATGCCTTGTGGGCGATTGCGGGGGTCGCTCTGTTGGTGATCATGGGCTTTGCCAAGGAATGGATGTTCGCGCGCATGAACATGCTGACGATCCTGCGCGAAGTGAAGCGCCTGCAGGTGCAGGTGTCCTTACTCAGCGAGCAGCAAGCGACGCGCGACAAGGACGCCTGAGCCGCGAGCGAGCGCCTGAGCTATTGCCGGATTTCGATGGGGGTGCCGTCGGGCACAAGCTGCCACAGCTCCCTCATCTCAGCATTGCTCAGCGCGATGCAGCCATCGGTCCAGTCGCCGGGCACGCGGCCTGCGGGCAGTCCATTGGGCTGACCGTGGATGAAGATATCGCCGCCTGGCGAACGGCCATATTGCCTCGCAAAGGCGCGGTCGTCGCTGTTGGGATAGGAAATGCGCAAGGACAGGTGATAGCTCGACTGCGGGTTGCGCGTGTCGATCGTGTAGAGCCCCTCGGGCGTGCGTTCGTCGCCTTCGAACTGCTTGTGCCCGAACTGCACATCGCCGAATTGCAAGCCGCGATAAACCCGGATGGCGCGGCCAGCATTGTAAGCAGTTAGCGTCCGGTCCGACTTGTCGACCAGCAGGTAATCCGCGATCATCCGCACCTGTTGCTGCGGCGCGGGTGAGGCCGGAACCACGCCCTGACCGGGTGCTTGCACCACATCCTCGGGCGGAGCGGTGGAACAGGCCGTCGCGAGCAGCAGGGCAAGTGGGGCGAGCAAACGCTTCATCGCGCACCGGAATACCGCTTTGAGCGCTGCTCTTCAAATGGGACATAGGCGCCTGTCCCAGCCATGGACTTTCGCGCGCTGCCGCGATCAGTCCACAAACGGATCGCGCATCAGGATCGTATCGTCGCGCTCCGGACTGGTCGAAACCAGCGCCACCGGGCATTCGATCAGCTCCTGCACCCGCTGGATATACTTGATCGCATTGGCCGGAAGATCGGCGTAGCTGCGCGCGCCCGCCGTGCTCTGGCTCCAGCCTTCCATTTCCTCGTAAATCGGCTCCACCGCCGCCTGATCTCCTGCATGGCTTGGAAGGTAGTCATAGACATTGCCATGCAAGCGATAACCGGTGCAGATCTTGACCGTTTCCAGCCCGTCGAGCACGTCGATCTTGGTGAGCGC
>JBCCOF010000020.1:0-27726 GCA_039025455.1 Pseudomonadota bacterium
AGCGTTTCGCGGTTGTAGCGCTTGCCGCCGCATTCCTCGCAAGTGACGTAGACATCGGGCAGGAAGTGCATCTCGATCTTGATCAGGCCGTCGCCGGTGCATTTCTCGCAGCGCCCGCCTTTGACGTTGAAGGAGAAGCGGCCCGGCTTGTATCCGCGCGCTTGGGCTTCAGGCAGGCCGGCGAACCAGTCGCGGATCTGGGTGAAGGCTCCGGTATAGGTCGCGGGGTTGGAGCGCGGGGTGCGGCCAATCGGCGACTGGTCGATCTCGATCACCTTGTCGCAATATTCGAGGCCCTCGATGCTCTCGTGCTTGCCCGCGATCACGCGCGCACCGTTCAGCACCCGCGCCGCGCCCGCATGCAGCGTGTCGATGGTAAAGCTCGACTTGCCCGAACCCGATACGCCGGTGATGCAGGTGAAGGTGCCTAGCGGGATCGACGCGGTGACGTTTTGCAGGTTGTTCGCCTGCGCGCCCTTCACGGTCAGCTTGTGCCCGTTGCCCTTGCGCCGCTCAGCTGGGACCGCGATTTCGCGCCGCCCGGTGAGGTAATCGGCGGTGAGCGACTTTTTCGAGCGCATGATCTGCTTGAGCGTGCCTTGCGCGACCACTTCGCCGCCGCGCACGCCGGCGCCCGGGCCAAGGTCAACGATATGATCAGCCTGCCGGATCGCGTCCTCGTCATGCTCGACCACAATCACCGTGTTGCCGAGATCACGCAGCCGCTTGAGCGTCTCCAGCAGCCGGTCATTGTCGCGCTGGTGCAGGCCGATGCTTGGCTCGTCGAGCACATAGAGCACGCCGCTGAGCCCGCTACCGATCTGGCTCGCGAGCCGGATGCGCTGGCTCTCTCCGCCCGAAAGCGTCCCGCTGGTGCGGTCGAGATTGAGGTAGTCCAGCCCGACATTGTCGAGGAAGCCCAAACGCTCGTTGATCTCTTTGAGGATGGCCTTGGCGATCTGCGATTGCTGGTCGGTCAGTTGGTCGTCCAGCGCGAGGAACCACGCTTTCGCATCCGCCACGCTCATGGTGACCGGCACGGCGATGTCCGTCCCCGCGACCTTCACCGCAAGCGCCTTTTCATTGAGCCTTTTGCCGCCGCAGGTCTCGCACTTCTGCGCGGTCTGGAACTTTGACAGCTCCTCCTGCATCCAGCTGCTCTCGGTCTGCATCATCCGGCGGTTGAGATTGCCGATCACGCCTTCGAACGGCTTGTTCACCGTGTATTGCTTGCGCCCGTCCTTGAAGGTCAGCGGCACCGGCATCCCGCCTGTGCCGTGCAAGATGATCAGCTTCTGATCCGGCTCCAGATCCTTCCACGGGGTGTTGATGTCGAAGTCGTATGCCTTCGCAAGGCTGGTCAGCACCTGCATGTAATAGGGCGAAGGCGGGTTCGATTTCGCCCACGGCGCAACCGCCCCCTGCTTGAGCGTCAGCGCCTCGTTCGGGATCACCAATTGCTCGTCGAACAGCTGTTTTTCACCGATCCCGTCGCAGGTTGGGCACGCGCCCTGCGGCGAGTTGAACGAGAACAGCCGCGGCTCGATTTCCTCGATGGTGAAGCCGCTCACAGGGCAAGCGAATTTCTCGGAGAACACGATGCGGTTGGCCGGAATGCCTGCGCCTTTCATCGCCTTTCCGGTTTGTGCTTCATCCTCGCGACCGGGCACCACACCATCAGCCAAATCCACATAAGCCAGCCCGTCCGCGAGCTTCAGCGCCGTCTCGAAAGAATCCGCCAGCCGCGTCTCCAGCCCCGGTTTCACCGCGAGCCGGTCAACCACAACCTCGATGTCGTGCTTGAACTTCTTGTCGAGCGCGGGCGCGTCCTCGATCGCGTAAAGCTCGCCGTCGATCCGCACGCGGGTGAAGCCCGCCCTCTGCCACTCGGCCAGCTCTTTGCGGTATTCGCCCTTGCGCCCGCGCACCACCGGCGCGAGCAGAAAAGCGCGCGTGCCCTCGGGCAGAGCCATCACCCGGTCGACCATCTCGCTGACCGATTGCGCGCTGATCGGCTCACCCGTCGCGGGGCTGTATGGCACGCCGACGCGGGCCCACAGCAAGCGCATATAGTCATAAATCTCGGTGACCGTCGCCACGGTCGAGCGCGGGTTGCGGCTGGTCGTCTTCTGCTCGATCGAGATGGCGGGCGACAGCCCGTCAATATGCTCGACATCGGGCTTTTGCATCATCTCGAGGAATTGCCGCGCATAAGCGCTCAGGCTCTCGACATAGCGCCGCTGCCCCTCGGCATAGATGGTGTCGAAGGCAAGGCTCGACTTGCCCGAGCCCGAAAGCCCCGTGACCACGATCAGCGCATCGCGCGGCAGGTCAATATCGACCCCTTGAAGATTATGCTCGCGCGCACCGCGGACGGAGATTTTGGTTAGGCTCATGCGGTGGGTCTGTTCCGGAAATGTTCGCTTGGGTCAAGAGGCGGAAGCGCGGTGATGCACGGGTGAATGCTCGCGCTGAAGACGTGGCGGTGAGACGCCGGGGATTAAACGAAGGGAAACGCCAGAGGTTTCCGAAGGGATGAGGGAAAATACGCAGAATGTGCGCGATGCGTGACGGAGGTCACGGGTTGGAGCGGGGGATGGTGGGTAGTGGGAGGGGGCAACTTCGAAAGGGAGGATGTTTTGGAATATACTGTCAAGGTAACACGCAAGGGAGGCACAGCGGATGGCTGGATCGTTCAATGCTTCGCTTGGAAAGATCAAAACGATCCCAATCCACAGCGCGTCCCGCTGATCTTTGAGAGAGACGAAGACGATTATTTCGCCGAATGCGATCTTCCTCCGGGCCTCTATTCAATTGTGTCAGATCTCATAATGGGTGTCGAAATTGAAGTTGGGATGACCCCTGAGACCACAATCATTCAACCGAGCGGCCAAGAATGGCCGGTGACACACAAGGTGCCCGCTACCCAGACGCGCGATATCTTCCCGATCTATTTCGAAGTGGAACAGCAATCATGAAGAGCTCGATTGTATTAGCAGCCATCGCCACTTCGGCAATGGCACATGCCGCTGCAGCGCAAGACGTCCCGTCGAATGACCAGCGCACGACCGAAACTGACATAATTGTACAAGGCGGGGCAAATCGGACCGATGTTCTACTCAAAGGTGTCGACTTCACTTTGAACATTGACGACGATGAAGCCAAATCAACCTTTGTGGTGGGCGGCTTTAGTTCGAACCAGTTTGCAGATCGAAATGCTGCGCAATCAAAGCGTGATACGGCTTGGTCGCTTGGCCTCACAGTTCCGGTCGGGGGTGGTAATGACCTGTTCGACGAGAATATCTTCGATACCCTCACCGATGGAATCGCTCTGAGCGCAAACGTCAGTACATTCTGGTTCAGCAGTGCAGCAGACGCACTCAATGATGGTCGAGGACCGTTCCGTTCACGGATCATGCCTGAGGCAATCGAACGCTGCAGAGCCGTCGAAACCGAAACCTCTAAGTGCGACCAATTGCCAAACCCACAATTCGCTCGGAGGTATCTGAACGACAATCGCGTCAATCGCTCCTTATTCTCGACAATGTGGCGGCTCGGAGCAGACGCCGAGATTGAGCTGAACCGGTTCGCCACGCTCGATCCTACCACGTTGGCCCAAAGTGAGGAGACCAAGCCCGGATTTTCAGCGGGAATCTACGGCGCAGCTTATCCATCCGACGCAAAAAGCGCCTTTGTTCTTAGGGCGGGCTATGAAAACACATTCGAAGCAGATGACCCTGCCGTCGTTTGTAAAGACACAGTAGTCGATGTCGATCAGGACTGCGCGCTAGGCGTCGCCGACGCGCCCACAAACGCCGAGAGATTGAATTTGTCGTTTGAGTATCGTCAGGCTTTCGAAATCGGCTCAGGCTCGACAGCTTTAGCGCTCGCGCCAAAATTCGAGGTTGATGCACTGGGCGGTGAATGGACGGCTAGCGTTCCGATCTATTTGCTACTCGATAGCGACTTGCCGTTCACACCGGGCTTGAGTATGAATTACGACAGCGAGGACGATGAAGTCGACGTTGGAATTTTTCTCAGAGCGACTTTCGGCCTGAATTAACTAAGCAGCCGCTCGATGAAGGAAGAAATCGGCTCTTGTGATATCGGCACACGCAAACCTCCCCCATTGACGCCCCGCCCTATTCCGCTCCACACTCGGATCGGGCGCGGGGAATGGGCGCCGATGGGGGAATTTCACAATGACTTGGCTCAAAACCGCCACTTTGGCTTTGGTCGCGCTTTCGCTCGGGGCGTGCGCTTCGATCAGCAGCAGCTATGGCAATGCGCGCACCGATCAGAAGGGGCAGGCCTATTATTTGCCCAAGGGGCTGATCCAGGTCGAGGTGATTGACCTTAGCGGACAGATCAACGTCACCATCTCCGGTCCGGTCATGGTTGCGGATCGCGAGTTCCGGCTTCATGCGGACCTTCGCAAAGCGGCGTTTGCCGACAACAATTCCCTCATCAAGGTCGAGCCGCAGACACAGCTGCTCACCACCGTCAATGTCACCTCGGTCGGGCGCGGGCGCGATATTGTCGAGAACTTTGCGCGTGTCGCGCAGACATATCAGGGCAGCGGCGCTGGTCAGCCGGTGGTGGTCTTCTCCGGCCTTTATGAACCGTCCAACCTGAAGGCTGCCAGCGACGATGCGAACGCGGCCCTGATGGCCTATTTCAACCGCCTTTGCGGTGATTTCGGATATGGCGAGAAATCCGCACGCTGCGCGCAATATCGCGAACTTGGCATCGACCAACCGGGAGTGATCGCATTGTACACGATGGGGCCGACCACCGCCTCCACCGCCAATGCCGATCTGAACAAATGCGAGGCCGGGCTTTGCTACCGCCCGCTTGTGCCGGTGCATATCCGCTCTGTGATCGCCGGGACCTATGTGACGGACGAGTATTTCATGATCCCCGACACCTCGACTGTGTCCTATTTCACCGTACCTTCGGGCGTGTTCGCGACGCAGGAATACAATCTGATGTTCGATAAGGGTGTGCTGATCGAAGCGGACCAGAAGACGCAAAGCGAGGTGCTTGGCTTCTCATTGCTGCCGACAAAGGTGCTCAAGGCGATCATCTCGGCTCCGATTGATGCGGTGCGCGGCGATGGCGGCGGTGATGAGGGGGACGGGGATGATCGGGGACAAGCGAGACCTTACACCTCGAGCGCGCCCAATGGCCGGTCCTACCAATCCAACACAACGCCGCTGGGTGAGCCCGTGCGCAATCAGGTGCAGCAATACCAGACCCAGTCCGGTTATGACCCCAGATATCAGGGCAGCCCCGTCCGGCGCGCTCCCGACGCGGCTGTGCCTGCTCCCAATACTGATCCAGGGTCAACCGCCGGGACCGCTGGGGATGCGGTCAACAATGCGGCGCCGCCTCCGAATTAGGGATCAATCCTGCGGTCGAAATCCCGACCGACGAGCCCGAAGCGGCCCAGAAACGCCCTGCAGACGCAATCCGTAGAAACGCGGATTTTTGTCTTCTTTTCAGGATATTCCGACGTAAATCCTAACCTCTGGCGGACCATCAGACGGGGGCTACAGAAAATATGAAGTCCCGCAATTCTGCTGATTCGCTAGCTTTGAAGCCCTCTTTGCAAGTCCTCATCAGCTCTTCGGGTCGCGTCCTAGAGTTTATGTCGAAGCCAAGAGTGGCTCTCCATGGGCATCCGGTCGCGCGGCAGGAATGTCGCCCGCCAAAACCAATTCGCAAACGAATGTCCGGATGTCCCATGGAGCGCGTAGCGAGCGCGCTACCGCTCGAACACCAGCGCCTGCGCGCCTGCCTCCCCGATCCAGCTTGCTGCGACACCCCAGCCATTGGCGATATTCTGCGAAGACAGCGCATCGGCTGGCGCGCCATCGGCCACCAGGCGCCCTTCGCGCAGCACCAGCACGCGGTCCGCATGGTTCATCGCCAGCGCCAAATCGTGCAGGACGATCACGACGCCCTGCCCCGCAGCGGCGCAGGCTTTGAAATGCGCGATCAAGTTGAGTTGATGCGAAAGGTCCAACGCCGCCAGCGGTTCGTCGGCGAGGATCCAGCGCGGCTCTCCGGCCAGCACGCGGGCCAGCAAAGCGCGCGCGCGCTCCCCGCCTGACAGGCGGCTTGCCGGACGATGGCGCAAACCTTCCAGTTCGAGCGAGGCAATCGCCGCTTCGACAGGCTCCTTGCGCCGGTCGCGATGCGGCAGGCGGCCCAGCGCGATCAGGTTCTCTACCGCGACATCCCAAGCAACATCGGCGCTTTGGGGGAGATATCCAAGCGCTTTGGACCGCTCGCGCGCGGTCATGGCGGACAGGGCGGTGTCGTCCAAAGTAACTGTGCCCGCGACCGGCCTGATCAAGCCGGCAAGGCCCATCAATAGGCTCGACTTGCCCGCGCCATTGGGGCCACAGATTGCGGTGATCTGGCCCGGAATCAGCTCCGCCGACACGCGATCGAGCACCTGCGTGCGCGCGCGCATCAAGGAAAGCTCTTGAGCGGCCAGCATCACAGCATCCCCCGGCGCATCCGCAGCAGCAGCCACAGGAAGAACGGTGCGCCAATCAGGCTGAGCGCGATGCCGAGCCGCAATTCGGTCACCAAAGGCAGCACCCGCACAAGGCTGTCTGCGATCAGTACGAGACACGCTCCGGCCAAGGCGCTGGGCAGGATCAAGCTGGATGGCAAACGGTCGGTCAAAGGGCGCACAAGATGCGGCACGATAAGTCCGACAAAGCCGATGATCCCCGCCACCGCGACCCCTGCGCCCACAGTCAGACCAATGCCGGCCACCAACAGCCACAACAAGCGCCGCGGCTCGATCCCGAGTGAACGCGCCGCATCCTCGCCCAAGGTGAGCGCATCCAGACTGCGCGCCGCCAGCGCAAGCACGCCGATGCCGGTGATCACCAAGGGCGCAGCGATCATCACTTCAGTCCATGACCGGTCGGTCAGCGCGCCGTTGAGCCACAGCACGATCTGCGACAGCGCGAAAGCGTTGGGCGCGAGGGTTATCGCCAAAGCCGTTAGCGCACCTGCGAGGCTCGCGATCATCAATCCCGCCAAAGTAAACAGCGCGATGCCGCCGCCCGCCCCGCCCGATGCGTCGGCCGACGTGCGCCCCGCGATCAGCGCCAGCAAGGCCATCGCCAATCCCGCTCCGGTCAGGGCAAAGGCAGGCAGGCTCCATGCAGCGAGAGCAGGAGGCAAGAGCGCGCCGAACCAGAAGCTCGCCACCGCGCCAAGCGCCGCCATGGGAGCTATGCCGAACAGGCCGGGATCGGCGAGCGGATTGCGCAAATAGCCTTGCATCGCCGCCCCCGCCGCGCCCAACCCGCCGCCGACCAGCACCGCGAGTACAGCCCGCGGCAGGCGCAGCTCCATCAGGATGAGCGCCGCATTCTCGCCAGTGGCCGCCATACTGAACGGGGCGATCCACACGCGCCCCGCGAGCAGCGAGAGCGGGAAGGCAATTGCGAGCAAAGCGGCAAAGGCGATCACGGCGCGGCTCATGGTCGCGCTCCATCATTGGCCTGCTCCCAACGCCCGCGCGCGCTGGCGAGAAACTCGTGCACTCGCGGGATAGAAGGGCCGCCGCAAAAGAGCATATTCGTGTCGAAACGCTCGATCTGGGTGTTCTTCAACTCGCGCAAAGCCGGATGAGCCTGCCCTGCGCTGTCGCCAGCGACAAACAGCACGTCGGGCGGGTTGGCGATGGTCATTTCGAGCGAGACATAATCGCCCTGCCCCAGCCCAAGCTCGGCGCTGTGGCTGCGAAAACCGCTCTCGCGCAGCAATGCGCTGATCAAGGTCTGCTCGCCCGGTACGATCTGACCCGGTTGCCAGAGGGTCGCGGACGGGGCGCTGGCTGGCAGATCGGCCTGCGCGCGGCTTTCGAGTTTCAACGCGTTCAGCAGCGCCTCGGTGCGGTCCTTATCGCCGGTCAGCAGGCCCAGCCGCTGTATCTGGTCAGCGCTCCCCTCGGGTGTGAGCGGACTGCCAAATGTCTCGACGCGCAGCCCCAAGCGCTCGAATGCGGCCTTTGTGGCCGGTGCAATGAACGAGCTGGCCAGCACGATATCGGGGCCTAGCGCGAGAATCTCTTCCGCCGTTCCGCCGGTCACGCCGTATTCGCGCGCGCGCTCGACATCCATCGAACTGGCCGAAGGGTCGCGGCTGTAATGCGACAGAGCCAGCACCTGCCCGGGTGCGGCGACTTCAACGAGAATTGCATCAAGGCAGGGGTTCAGGCTGACAAAAGTGGGCGCATCTTCGTTGGGCGAGGCCGACTTATCGTCCCCCCGCATCCCCGGCGCGCAGGATGCGAGCACAGCCATAGCCGCCAAGGCCGGGAGGATTTTCGAGCGCACCATAGGTCGGACAAAAGCGTTAGGGGCGCAACGCACGTGTCGCAAGCAGCGCAATCGCCCTGTGGGACCGTGCGTTAAGACATTTGCCGCAGCTGTGTGGTTTCGGGACGCCTCCAACGGCTTGCTCGTTTGTTAGTGATTGGGCGGCTACGCGCTTGAGCGCGATATGACCGATTCCACGATCTCCCGCCTTGGCACCCGCATTGGAAGCGCCAGCTTCACAGCACCGCAGCCGGTTGAGCTGCGTGGGCGCGCGGCCGCGCGGCGGGGTACTGTGCGGTCGGCAAAACCGTCTGAAGCAGTCGGCGAGACGAAACAGCCGGCTCAGGCAATCGAGCAAGCTTCACCAGAGGCACCACCCCCGTCTGCTCCCCAAATCGCGCCGCAGACCGAGTCAAAACCCGAACCGCGCTTCTCCGTGCGCAAGCGGCTGGCCGTGTTGTTGGCCGCCATCGCCGTCCCCGCCTTCGCCGCACCCGGAGAATTCGGAGCCGAACCGGGCGCTGCGCCAACCGAAGCCGAGACGCTTGATGCGCTGACCGCAGACCAACCCGCCATGCCTTTCGAGAAAGCGGGGATGAGCTTTCCCGGCTCGGCCTTCTATTACCTCGACGATCCACCAGAGGAATCGCTCGTCGCCCTGCCCAGCTTCGACCCGCTCGATTTTGGCGCAGAGGCTGGCTACGAGCTTGGCGAACTGATTGATGCCGGTCCTTCCGCCTCGCCGTTCACCGTCGGTGGCAGCGGCCTCAGCAAAGCGCGCGCGCAAAGCTGTCTTGCGCAAGCCGTATGGTACGAAGCGGCAAGCGAAAGCGAGGCCGGGCAACGCGCTGTGGCGCAAGTCGTGCTGAACCGTGTTGCGCATTCAAGCTGGCCGAGCAGCGTGTGCGGCGTTGTCTATGAGGGATCGCAGCGGACCACGGGATGCCAGTTCAGCTTCACGTGCGACGGCAGCCTCGCGCGAAAGGCCAGCGGTGCAAGCTGGACGCGCGCGCAGCGCATCGCCGCAGCGGCACTGGCGGGCGATATCTACGCGCCCATCGGCCTCGCTACCCATTACCACACGCTCTGGGTCAACCCCTATTGGGCGGGTTCGCTTGATCATGTCGGGACCATCGGCGCGCACCGGTTTTACCGCAATCGCGGGCGTGCCGGGCGCAAGGAAGCCTTCGGGCGCGGTTATTCCGGATTTGAACCGCGTGTTCGCGGGCGCACAACCCCGCCTCCGGCTGGCACTCCATCGGGCAATGTGACAGCGCCGCTGCCTGACTTCAGCGCGCTTGGCGGTGCCCGCGCCGGCTCAAGTGGCAATGCCAGTGGCTCTGGTCTGCAAGGTCCGGCCGCAGCGTCGCCCTCCGGGCCAGCTTCAGCCGCTCCGACCGGTTCACCACTGGCCGATCCATCTTTGCGCAATGCGGGGCAGGTGAAGCAGGAATATTCCAATGCGGGTAAATGGAAGAAAAGGCCGGGCGCAGTGGATACCTCCAATTCTTCCGCAGATTCCAAGGATCCAAAGTAATCACGGCATTTCCGTAGGTTACACCGATCCCTTGGCGCAGGAATAAGGGTTAACCCGTGCATAACCCTGTCTTCACACCAAGCTTTAGCGCGCCCCGCACTAATACCTAATCACGCCTTGAATAACCGGCCGCTTGCTCCCCGGCAGGCGCGCCACCGCGCTCGACCTCTCATCGGGCTGATCAGAAAGCTGTGTTGATGACGATTCACTTTGCTGCCGCGCAATCCTGCGACATCTCGCCTCTGGCGCGGGCGCTCTCGCGTCCGAAGTTTCAGAGCGCGGCCAATGATAACGCGAGCGATGGCGGGATCCGGGGCAACAAAACGTCCGTTCCCAGCGAGATGATGCTTCGAGCGGCACTGCGCCACTTTGCCGAACACGGCCTTGGCGCAGCGCGCGAGGCACGGGCCAAAGCCGAAACGGCGTTTTTTGCCGGCGATCGCGACGGGTATGACTGGTGGCTGGGCATCACCCGCACACTCGACCGCCGACTGGCCGCTCAAGCCGAGTTGATGGGGATCAAACTGGAGGGTTCACCCGCTCTGCCCGGCAATTCCGGCTAGCCACCAAACCGACTGTAAATCCGCAAGAAATGATAGTTGGCCTTTCGTTAACTCGGGGTTGACCACTTTCGGCTAACACCCATCCACCATGGGGACGAGCGGACCACTTGCCAGGATACGCGCACAATTTGCGCAGCCGGAGCCGGACGAGGCCTCCGCACGCGTCCAGCACATCCTCGTAAAATCGCTCTACACTCAACCCGAAAGCCTTGCCTTTGGCGCCGTCGCCGGTGTGGCCGCATCGGGCGTGGCCGCCTGGGTCGCGCAATCTCCCGAGCTTACCATCGGCTGTGTGGTGCTCGTTTTCATCGCCATGTTCCGCGTCGCGGTCGCATTCGGCATCTCACCCGATCACGGTGGGCGCAGCACCCAAACGCTTGAATTCATCTATGAAATGGGCGCGTTCAGCTACGCCCTCGTATTAGGCGGGATCGCCGCGCTGACGCTGTGGCTGCCGGTCGAGACCGATGCCAAGGTCATGATGGTTGCCAATGCGCTGTGTTACGGTGTCGGGGTCGCCGCGCGCAATGCCGGCCGACCGATCATCGCCATTGGACAGCTTGCTCTGGTCAGCCTGCCAATAGCTGTGGTCAGCATCGGGCTTGGCGGCCCGGCCCTGATCGCGCTCGCCGTTACGATCTTCTGTCTGGCGCCCGCCATGATGTCGATCACCTTCAACGTCTTCAAGGTTTTGCGCGATTCGATCACAGCGGCTGAAACCAGCGCCGAACTGGCCGACAAAATGCGCGTTCTGGCGCGCACCGATGTGGTCACGGGTCTTTCCAACCGCGCCGGTCTCAACCACGAAATGGTCGAGATGATGATGGCGATCGAGGATGACGGCAGGATCGCGCTGATCTGGATTGATCTCGACCGCTTCAAAGAGGTCAACGATCTGTTGGGGCACCCCGTCGGTGACCGCGTGCTGAGCGAGGTTGCAACACGGCTTCAGGATGTTGCTCCGGACGGTTCGATTGTCGCGCGCTTTGGCGGAGACGAATTCGTGATGTTCTGCCCGGTCAGCGAGCGCAAGCAGGCGGAAATGATCGCCAGCGAAATTCACGCCGAGATCATGCGTCCGGTGCGGGTCGACGGCGACCGGCTCGAAGTGCGCGCATCTTTGGGCGTGGCGATCATGCCCGATGATGGCCGGGATGCCGATACGCTGATGCAGAGCGCCGACCTCGCGCTTTATCATGCCAAGGTGAACGGGCGCGCGCAGACATGCTTCTTTGACAAGACAATGACCCGCGATCTGGTGCGACGGCGCGAGATCGAGGACGAGCTGCGCGCCGCTCTACAGCGCGACGAATTGTCGATTTTCTATCAACCGATTGTCGATCTGGAGACAGGTCGCATTCGCACATTTGAAGCGCTTGTGCGCTGGTTCCACCCGGAAAAGGGCGAGCTGCGCCCCGACGAGTTCATCCCCGTCGCCGAAGAAACCGGCGTTATTGTCACTTTGGGCAATTGGATCACCGCTCAGGCCGCGCGGACCGCCGCGACTTGGCCCGAGGATGTGACTGTTGCGGTCAACCTATCGCCGCTGCAAATCCGCGCGCCAGGCGCTGCTCTGGGGATCAAGAACGCCTTGCGCGAGGCCGGGCTTGATCCGCGCCGGATGGAGCTTGAGGTGACCGAGAGCCTGTTCATCGAGGACAACCACGCCACCGCGAGCTTCATCGAGGAATTGTCCTCCATCGGCGTCAAATTCGCGCTCGATGATTTCGGCACCGGCTTCTCCTCGCTCGGCTATATAAACACCTTCCCGCTGTCGAAGATCAAGGTCGACCGCAGCTTCGTTTCCGGGCCGCAAGTGGGCCGCAAATCGAACGCGATCATCCGCGCCGTGGCTGAACTCGGCTCCTCGCTTGAAATGTCGATTGTGGCCGAGGGGCTCGAGACCATCGAGCAGGTGCAGACCGTCAAGGACGCCGGTTGTACGCTGGGTCAGGGCTTTTACTTCAGCCGCGCTGTTCCCGATTACCTCGCTTCGATGCTGCTGGCTCAGGAGCGCGAAGGCGAAAACAAGAAGGCTGTCGGCGGAGCCCGATAGGCCATCCGTCCGCGCCAATTGAGCGCGCGGCACATTACTCAGCGATTCCGAGACTTACAGCGCATGCCCGCGCGAGCTTTTGCTGATCTATCAGCGGCTTATTGCAACTGCGAACTACTTGCAAATATATCTGCAGTCTACGACCTATTGCGGGTTGCAATCGCCAAATCAGCCGCCTAACCCGACACAGAACTCGGATGTTTATGCCGCTTGGGACGGGGGCGATCATCCGCTTGGATTCACAGTTTTCGTCCCATTGGATCAGGGAAGGAACTCCACATAATGGCCCGCAAGAAGATTGCGCTTATCGGCTCCGGCATGATCGGCGGAACGCTCGCTCACCTCGCTGCAAAGAAAGAGATGGGCGACATCGTCCTGTTCGACATTGCCGAGGGCATGCCACAGGGCAAGGCGCTCGATCTCAGCCAATGCGGCCCGATCGAGGGGTTCGACGCGAAGGTCACCGGATCGAACGATTACGCCGATATTGCGGGCGCTGATGTGATCATCGTCACCGCAGGCGTTCCGCGTAAGCCGGGCATGAGCCGCGACGATCTGCTGGGCATCAACCTGAAAGTGATGAAAGCGGTTGGCGAAGGCATCAAGAACAACGCGCCTGACGCCTTTGTCATCTGCATCACCAACCCGCTCGACGCGATGGTCTGGGCGCTGCGCGAGTTTTCCGGCCTGCCGCACAACAAGGTGGTCGGCATGGCGGGCGTGCTGGACTCGGCGCGCTTTGCGACTTTCCTCGCATGGGAATTCGATTGCAGCGTGAAGGACGTGAACGCCTTCGTTCTGGGCGGCCACGGTGACACGATGGTTCCGGTCCTCAGCTATTCCACGATCAACGGCATTCCGGTGAAGGACATGGCCAAGATCAAAGGGATTTCCGAAGACCGCCTCGATGAAATCGTCAAACGCACCCGCGCAGGCGGCGGCGAAATCGTGAAGCTGCTCGGCAACGGCTCGGCTTACTACGCGCCCGCCACCAGCGCGATCGCGATGGCTGAAGCCTATCTCGGCGATCAAAAGCGCATCCTGCCCTCGGCGAGCTTCGTTGAAGGCAAATACGGCCTTGATGGCCTCTATGTCGGCGTCCCCACCGTGATCGGCGCGGGCGGCACCGAGGATGTGGTCGAAATCGAACTCAGCGACGAAGAGAAGGCCAACCTCAAGGTCAGCACCGATGCGGTCGAAGAGCTGCTTGAAGCGTGTAAGGGGCTGGATGGGGCGTTGGCGTGATCGAAGCACTGATCTACCTCTTGATCCCAATTCTTCTCGCTCTGGCGGTGTTGATCATCCCGGCATCGACGGCGGTCGTCTTGGCTTCGAATGGAAAGTGGAAGGGGGCCTTCACGGTGGCAGCAACGATTTGTATTCCAGCTTCCTACACAGCCATTTTTGTCGATTTCAATGGTGAGAACTGGACACGTATGATGCTCGCGGTTCCGCTTTGGATTAGTGCTCTTGGAACATTGCTCGCTTTAGGAGTGGGATGGGTGCGATACCGCTCAAAGGTCTTTGTCGGGCAGATTGAGGAACAACGATGACCAAGCATACTAAGAGAAACCTTCGTCACCCCGCCGTAAGCCGGGGTCCAGTTGCGACGCTGAGACTGCATTCCGGCCTTCGCCGGGATGACGGCTGAAATGGAAAAGGGCGGTTTTGTGTACATCATGGCAAACCGCCGCAACGGGACGATTTATATTGGTGTGACCTCGGGCTTGGCGAAACGAGCTTGGGAGCACCGCGAGGGAAGAATTGAAGGCTTCACGACGAAGTATGGCTGCAGGACATTGGTCTGGTTTGAAAAATACGAAAGTATCGAAACGGCGATCACTCGCGAGAAGCAGATGAAGGAATGGAAGCGCGCATGGAAACTGCGCGTGATTGAAGAAGACAACCCCAACTGGGACGATTTGTTTGAGTTGATTTGCAATTAGTTCCGTCACCCCGGCGAAGGCCGGGGTCCAGAATGGCTCGGACAGAACATTGACACACTGGATACCGGCCTTCGCCGGTATGACGAATGAGGAAAGCCAATGCCCAACCCCGCGCTCAAGAATACCAAGGTCATCACCGCAAGCTGATGCGTCTCCCCCTCGCCCTTCTTGCTCTGGTGATCGCCGCACCTTCGCTCGCTCAGGATGCGGCGGAGCCTGCTGAACCGGCTGCCTACCCGGCGCGCGCAGTGTTGGCAGCCTTCGCCACTGCCTGCTCGGGAGTCGAAAACTTCGCGGTTGCCAATGCGAGCGCTGCGGCTGCGGGTTGGGAGGAATACGAGCCTGCTGAAACCGAGGCACTGGGCCAGCTTATCGCAGTCGGTCAAAAAATGCTCAGCGAGATCGAGGATCAGGACGTGCAGCACGTCGTGATCGCTTACCGACGCGAAGTGGCGGGCCGTCAGCTCTATCTCGCAATCAATCAGACCACAGCAGACGATTTCACCTCGCATGGATGCCGAGTTTACGACTTCGACGCGACGGCGACAATGACGCTCGAAACGCTCGAAGAATGGGCCGTTCGCACACCCGTCGACGACAGCGATCCGGGCGTTCCCGGCTCGGTCAGCTATATCTGGAACCCCGGATTGAAGCCGGGCCACATTGAAATGGCCTATCAGTTCGCGCCGAAAGGCGCCTTAAACGACACCGATTTCAGCGACGTCCCGATTTCCGGTCACATCCTGACCGCACAGGCGATCAAGATTGCCGACACAAATTTTTGATCGGTTTTATCGAATGACCCCACAGGAGCAACAATGTCCATCCTCGTAAACAAAGACACCAAGGTCATCACCCAAGGCATGACCGGCAACACCGGAACGTTCCACACCCAGCAGGCGCTCGATTACGGAACGCAGATGGTGGCGGGTGTGACACCGGGCAAAGGTGGCACCGACCATATCGGCCTGCCGCAGTTCAACACGGTCGCCGAGGCCAAGGCCGCGACCGGCGCGACCGCCTCGTGCATCTACGTACCCCCGCCTTTCGCCGCCGATGCGATCTGCGAGGCTATTGATGCCGAAATGGAGCTGATCATCTGCATCACAGAGGGCATTCCGGTGCTCGACATGGTTCGCGCGAAAGCGGCGCTGACCGGCTCCAAATCGCGCCTTGTCGGGCCGAACTGCCCCGGTGTTCTTACCCCGGACGAGTGCAAGATCGGCATTATGCCGGGCTCCATCTTCAAGAAGGGCAGCGTAGGCGTCGTCTCGCGCTCGGGCACGCTCACATACGAAGCTGTGCACCAGACCACGATGGTGGGCCTCGGCCAGACCACGGCGGTCGGCATTGGCGGCGATCCGGTGAACGGCACCAACTTTATCGACGTGCTCGACCTGTTCCTCGACGATCCGGAGACGGAAAGCATGATCATGATCGGCGAAATCGGCGGGAGCGCGGAAGAAGAAGCCGCAGCCTTCCTCAAAGCCGAAGCCGCCAAGGGCCGCTCCAAGCCGACCGTCGGCTTCATCGCAGGCCGCACCGCGCCTCCGGGTCGCCGGATGGGCCATGCGGGCGCGATTGTCTCGGGCGGCAAAGGCGGCGCGGACGACAAGATCGCAGCGATGGAAGATGCGGGCATCCGCGTCTCCCCCAGCCCCAGCGAACTCGGCACCACGCTCGACGCGATGTTGAAAGAGATGGCGTGAGGTTAAAGAGTGAGCCCCAGCGAAGGCTGGGGCCTCCCTCTATCTAGCAACACGGATGAAAGGAGGCTTCGTATATATTCTTACAAACCGCAAAGACGGCACTTTGTATATTGGAGCTACAGCTGACTTAAGCGCGCGGATCGAACAGCATCGCCGCGGGACCGTCTCCAGCTTCACCAAGAAGTATCAGTGCCACAGATTAGTTTGGTTTGAGTATTTCGAGAATATCCACGACGCCCGACAGACAGAAAGACGCATGAAAGCATGGAAGCGCGCTTGGAAAATCCGTTTGATCGAAGAGGCCAATCCCGATTGGCAAGATCTGACCGATACACTCATTTGACGGGCGCCAAGTGGAAGGAGGTCCCAGCCTGCGCTGGGACTCAGTGTAGATGAACAAAGAAACCCAGTCCTTCATCCCAGATGCCTATGACCAGGAAGGCCCGCAGCCGGGCCCTTCGTGGGGTAACCCGAAGTGGTTGTCTGAAGTGGCCGATGCCGATGCCGATCTGGCCTCGGCGATGGACCCCACCCAGATGCGGATCGCGGTCGAGAAGGCGGCGAAAAAGGCTGGCAAGCCGGTCGATGAAAAGGCGCTTCAGGAGGCATCGGACCTTTCGAACAAGGCGATGACGCTGGTGCGGCTTTATCGTGTCCGCGGGCATCTGGCGGCCGATATTGATCCTTTGGGTATTTCGAGCAAGCGGGCCGAACCCGCTGACCTTACGCTGGAATTTCATGGGCTGGCGGGCAAGGAAGCCGAAGAGGTCTATATCGGCGATGTCCTGGGCCTCGAATGGACCACCGTGGGTGAGCTGCACAAGCGCCTCAAAGAGGTCTATTGCGGCAAGGTCGGCCTTGAATACATGCACATCGCCAACACCGAAGAGCGGCGCTTCCTGCAAGACAAGTTCGAAAGCCCCGGCGACACGATCCAGTTTACCCCCGAGGGTAAGAAAGCGATCCTCGCCGCCGTCCTGCGCGGCGAGCTCTACGAGGAATTTCTCGGCAAGAAGTATGTCGGGACCAAGCGGTTCGGTCTCGATGGCGGGGAGTCCATGATTCCCGCGCTCGAAGCCGTCATCAAACATGGCGGCAGCGCCGGCGTTCGCGAAATCATCTATGGTATGGCGCATCGCGGGCGCTTGAATGTGCTCGCGAACGTGATGGCCAAGCCATACAAGGTGATCTTCCACGAATTCTCCGGCGGCTCGGCCAATCCCGAAGATGTGGGCGGGTCGGGTGATGTGAAATATCACCTCGGCACCAGCACCGACCGCGAATTTGACGGGGTGAAGGTGCATATGTCGTTGACGCCGAACCCCTCGCACCTCGAAACGGTCAATCCGGTTGTGCTTGGCAAAGCGCGCGCGCAGCAGGCGATCCGTGACGATTTGGACGACAAGGATTCGGTGCTTCCGGTTCTGATCCATGGCGATGCGGCTTTCGCGGGCCAAGGGGTCGTGTGGGAAAGCCTGAGCCTGACGGGCGTCAACGGCTATGACACGGGCGGCTGTCTGCACTTTGTGATCAACAACCAGATCGGCTTCACCACCACCCCGCGCTTCGCGCGCAATTCACCCTATCCATCGGATGTGGCCAAGGGCGTGATGGCGCCGATCCTGCACGTGAACGGCGATGATCCCGAAGCGGTGACCTTCGCCTGCAAGCTGGCCGTCGAGTACCGCCAGCGCTTTTCTCAGGACGTTGTGATCGACATGTGGTGCTATCGCCGCTTTGGCCACAATGAAGGCGACGAGCCGAAATTCACCCAGCCGCTGATGTACGAAGCGATTGGCAAACATCCCAAGGTTTCAAAGCATTACGAAGCGCGACTGATCGAAGAGGGCGTGATCGAAAGCGGCCACCGCGATGGGGTTGCGAGCGAATTTAACGCGCTTCTCGAAGAAGAGTTTCAAGCCGCCAAAAGCTACAGCGCCAACGAAGCCGACTGGTTCGGAGGGCGCTGGGCGGGTCTTAACAAGCCGGTCGATCCCGAAACCGCGCGGCGCAATATCGCCACCGCAATCGAGCCCAAAATGTTCGAAAGTCTGGGCCGTGTGCTGACCGATGTGCCGGACAATCACGCGATCCACCGCACCCTAGGCCGCGTGCTCAAGGCCAAGCGCGAGATGTTTGACGACGACAATGTCCATTTCGACTGGGCCACGGGCGAAGCGCTCGCCTTTGGCAGTCTGGTGATGGAAGGATACGGGGTGCGCCTGTCCGGTCAGGATTCGGGCCGTGGCACCTTCTCGCAGCGTCATGCCGTGTGGGTCGATCAGAAGACCGAAGAGAAATATATCCCGCTCACCACGCTGCCGCATGGCAAGTTCGAGGTCTATGACAGCACGCTGTCCGAATATGGCGTACTCGGCTTCGAATACGGCTTTGCGATGGCCGACCCCAAGAGCCTCGTCATGTGGGAAGCCCAGTTTGGCGATTTCGCCAATGGCGCGCAGATCATGATCGACCAGTATATCGCGGCGGGCGAGGCCAAGTGGCTGCGCGCCAATGGTCTCGTGATGTTGCTGCCGCATGGCTATGAGGGTCAGGGGCCCGAGCACTCCTCTGCGCGGCTTGAGCGGTTCCTGCAATTGTGCGCAAACGACAACATTCAGGTCTGCAACATCACCACGCCGGCGAACTACTTCCACGTGCTGCGCCGCCAGATGCTGCGCCCGTTCCGCAAGCCGCTGGTGATCATGACGCCGAAGTCGCTCTTGCGTCACCCGATGGCGAAAAGCCCCAAGCAAGAATTCCTCAGCGAACACCACTTTATGCGGATCAAGTCCGATCCCGCAATGGAACCCGCCTCGGCTGCTGACAAGAAGATCAAACGCCTCGTGCTTTGCAGCGGTAAGGTCGCCTACGACTTGATCGAAAAGCGCGATCAGGAAAAGCTCAAGGACGTTTCAATCGTCCGCATCGAGCAGCTCTATCCCTTCCCCGGCGATCCATTGGCGATCCGGTTGGAGCGGATGACAAATCTGAAAGAGGTCATCTGGTGTCAGGAAGAGCCGAAGAACAACGGCGCGTGGTTCTTTGTCGAGAACCAGATCGAGGCATCTTTGACCACCGCAGGGCACAAAGGAATGCGCGCAAGCTATGCCGGACGCGAGGCGGCGGCATCGCCTGCAACGGGTCTCGCCAGCCGTCACAAGGCTCAACAAGAAGCGCTGATTGCTGAGGCGCTTGGGCTTTCCAAATAATGTCACCCGGCAAATGAGAAGCTGAGGAATACGAGAATATGGCCACTGAAATCACAGTCCCCGCTCTGGGCGAGTCGGTAACCGAAGGCAGCATCGGCGAATGGCTGAAACAGCCAGGCGATGCGGTTGCCGCTGACGAGCCGATTGCCAGCCTTGAAACCGACAAGGTCGCGGTTGACGTGCCCTCGCCCGTCGCGGGCGTCATGTCCGAACACCGCGCCGAAGTGGGCGACACGGTCGAGGTCGGCGCGGTAATCGCGGTGATCGAGGAAGGCGCTACGGCGGATGCGAAGCCTGCTGCATCGGCGGCGAAGGCTGACACACCTGCTCCTGCTCCGGCGGCGGCGAAAGATGCCGCTGGCGATGCGGCGGTCACGATGTCGCCTGCGGTTCGCCGCGCGGTGCTCGAACACGGGGTTGATCCCTCCACCATCAAAGGCACAGGCAAGGATGGCCGCCTGACCAAGGAAGACGTGATCGCAGCCGCCAAAGCGAAATCCGATCCGGCTCCCGCCAGCGCGCCCGCGCCCTCCCCTGCACCAGCCGCCGCCGCATCGGGCGGCGAGCGCAACGTGGAACGGGTCAAGATGACCCGCATGCGCCAGACCATCGCCAAGCGATTGAAAGGCGCACAGGAAGAGGCGGCGCTGCTGACCACTTTCAACGATTGCGACATGAGCGCGGTGATGGAAGCGCGCAGCAAATACAAAGAGCTGTTCGCCAAAAAGCACGACATCCGGCTCGGCTTTATGGGCTTTTTCGCCAAGGCCGCGTGCCTTGCATTGAAAGACGTGCCGAGCGTCAACGCCTATATCCAAGGCGACGAGATCGTATATCACGACTATGTCGATATCTCGGTCGCAGTGTCTGCTCCCAACGGCCTTGTCGTCCCCGTCATCCGCGATGCCGACAAGAAGGGTTTTGCGCGGATCGAGAAGGACATTGCCGACTTTGGTGCCCGCGCCAAGGAAGGCACGCTGACCATGGCCGACATGACCGGCGGGACCTTCACCATCTCCAATGGCGGGGTGTTCGGATCGCTGATGTCGACCCCGATCATCAACCCGCCGCAAAGCGCTGTGCTGGGCCTCCACCGCATCGAAGACCGCCCTGTGGCGATCAACGGACAGGTTGAAATCCGCCCCATGATGTATCTCGCATTGAGCTATGACCACCGCCTGATCGACGGGCGCGAAGCTGTGACTGCGCTGAAAATCATCAAGGACGCGATCGAAGACCCGACGCGGATGCTGATTGATTTGTAATGCCGTTTCAGATGATTAGATCGAAGTGATGAAGGTGCTCCCCCCCTTGCTTGCCGCTTTCATTCTGGTGTCATGCGACGCCGGGGTTGAAGACGCGCAACGGGCGCTGATCCGTGATCCAATCGTCAAAGAATGCAACGAACGGACGGCGGACTTCGGCTTCACAAGCGAAACCGCGAGTGAAGCATGCGACTGCTTCGCGGATAAAGTGCTCGAGATCCGGTATTCAGAACTCTCGGAAACCGAAGGCCAGCTCCCCATCTTGAAAGAGATCGTACAATCCTGCGGCGGCGACGCCTCGCAAATCAAATCGGAAATAGCCAATGGCTGAACACACTTATGATTACGACGTCCTTGTTATCGGCGCTGGCCCCGGCGGCTATGTCGCGGCAATCCGCGCTGCCCAACTCGGGCTGAAGACCGCCTGCGTCGAAAGCCGCGAGACTTTGGGCGGCACCTGCCTTAATGTCGGGTGCATCCCGTCCAAGGCGCTTTTGCATGGATCGGAGCTGTTCGAGGAAGCCGAAGGCGGACATTTCGCCACATGGGGCATCACGGCAAAGCCAAAGCTCGACCTTGGCCGGATGATGGAAGAAAAGACCGCCGCCGTGGGCGAGCTGACGGGCGGGATCGAATTCCTGTTCAAGAAGAACAAGGTAAGCTGGCTCAAAGGCCATGCCGCCTTCGAAGACGCGCATACGGTCAAAGTCGGTGACGCAACCCACACCGCGAAGGACATCGTGATCGCCACCGGCTCCAGCGTCACCCCCCTGCCCGGCGTGGAAGTCGACAACGCAGCCAAGCGGATCGTCGACAGCACCGGCGCGCTCGATCTGGAGGAAGTGCCCGAGCATCTCGTCGTCATCGGCGGCGGCGTGATCGGCATGGAGCTGGGCAGCGTGTGGCGGCGGCTGGGCGCGAAGGTCACCGTGATTGAGTTTCAGGACAAGCTGTTCCTCGGCATGGACGAGGAAGTTCGCAAGGAAGCGGGCAAGATCTTCAAGAAACAGGGCATGGAGCTGATGCTCGGCCACAAGGTCACCGGCGCGAGCGTCAAGGGCAAGAAAGTTACCTTGAGCGTCGAGAAAGCTGCGGGTGGTGATGAACAGACCATCGAAGCGAGCCACGTCCTCGTCAGCATCGGGCGGCGTCCCAACACGGACGGCCTCGCGCTCGATAAGGCCGGGCTTCAGGTCAACAATCGTGGCCAGATCGATATCGAGCACGATTTCCGCACCAAGATCGACAATATCTGGGCCATCGGCGATGTCGTCCCCGGCCCGATGCTTGCGCACAAGGCCGAGGATGAAGGCATCGCGGTGGCGGAAAACATCGCTGGCCAGACCGGCATTGTGAACCATGCGGTGATCCCGAATGTGGTCTACACCGCGCCCGAATTTGCGGGCGTTGGCCTGTCCCAAGAGGAAGCCATCGAAGCGGCGGGCGGCGACAAGAACGCGGTCAAGGTCGGCAAGTTCCCGATGATGGCCAACAGCCGCGCCAAGGCGAACCGTGACACCGACGGCTTTGTGAAGGTGATTGCCGATGCCGAAACCGACCGCGTTCTGGGAGTGTGGATGGTCAACAGTCTGGCGGGCACAATGATCGCGCAGGCGGCGCAGGCGATGGAATTCGGCGCGACAAGCGAGGACATCGCCTACACTTGCCACGCCCACCCGACCCACGCCGAGGCGTTCAAGGAAGCGGCCATGGCGGTGCAAGGCAAGCCGATCCATATGTGATGACGGTTGGCGCGAGGCAATTGTGGTCGCGTGAACGCAGGCTCGCCACCATTGCCCTCGCCCTGCCTTGTCTCGCGGGCCTAGTTTATCTCATCGGTGCGGGTGCTCCGACCAGTTTCAGCATCGTCAATGCCGGAGCGCTCGCCCTCGGCCTGATCTGGATTGCCTTTGGGCGCTTGCCCGACCGGCTTTTTGCGCGCCGCATGCTAACGGCAGGCCTGTTGCTGTTGCTCGCGCTACCCCTCGCTTTGGGCCCTTCAATTGACAGCGTTTCCCGCTGGATTTCACTCGGCGGTTTTACTGTCCATGCGGGCATGCTGACCATCCCGCTATTAGTCGTTCTGGCCGCGCAAGACCGCACTGCTGCGCCGCTCATTTTCCTCGCAGCGATGATCCTTTGCTTCGCACAACCCGACACCGCATCGCTTCTCGCGCTGTCTTGCGCCGCGCTGGCCCTATGGAGAGCGCAGCGCGACTGGAAAGTGGGTGCGCTCGCCGGATTGGGCCTATTCGCCGCTCTGGGTGCAAGCTTCAACGGCGCCCTGCCCCCGCAGGCCTTCGTCGAAAATGTGCTGCCGGATCTCTGGGCCTCGTCCAGCTTTGCAGCACTCGCGCTGGGGTGCGCGCTGCTTGCCAGTCTTGCCATTGTGGTGGCCGGAGGACCCGAAAACCGCTCCGCCCGCCGCGCGGTAGCCGGAGCCATGGCAGGGTTTGTCATCGCCGCCATACTCGGCCCCTATCCATACCCGCTGATCGGTTATGGAGCGGCCCCTATCCTTGGCTTTGCACTCGCTCTTGGCGGGTTGGCGCGAATGACGGTCGTCGAGACCGGTTGACCGCTCGACCGTTATTCCGCTTGCGCGCCCGCACCCGTCCTGTATCTGTATTGCATAGGCAATACACTTGGACGGAGACCCTTATGCTTTTTGCCCGCAACCTGACTTTCGCCCCCGCGCTCGCTCTCGCCCTTTCGCTTCCGCTGTCGCTCACCGCTCCGGCTTTCGCGCAGGATGTCGAGCGGATGGACGAGGTGGTCACTTCCGAAGCGGATCTTGGCACATTCATGGGCGCGGTGCTGGTCGCCAAGGACGGCGAAGTGCTGATCGACAAGGCATGGGGTTCGGCCAATCTTGAATGGCAGGTCGACAACACCACGTTGACCAAGTTCCTTATCGGCTCGGTCACAAAGCAGTTCACCGCGGTTTCGATCCTGCTCTTGCAGGAACAGGGCAAGCTGACGCTCGATGATCCGATCAAAGACCATATTGCGGACACGCCCGAGGCATGGGACGCGATCACCGTGCGGCAACTGTTGCACCACACCGCTGGCCTGCCCAATGTCACATCGCTCGAAGATTTCGCGCGCCAGCAATATCTGCCCACCACTCAGGACGAGCTGATCGCGATGTTCTCTGACCTGCCGCTCGAATTCGAGCCGGGTTCAAAGTGGTCCTATTCCAATTCGGGCTATGTCCTGCTGTCGCGCATCGTCGAAACCGTCAGCGAGCAGGATTACGCCGATTTCGTTCAGGCCAATCTGTTCGATCCGCTCGGTATGAAGGAAACGGGGTTGGACGTCTCCGCCACGATCCTGCCCAAGCGCGCGGCGGGTTACTCGCCCGGCGAGGACGGTGTGGAGAACGCCGACTATGTCTATATGGGCATCCCGACCGGCGCAGGCGCCATGTACTCGACCACCGGCGACTTGCTCAAATGGCAGCGCGGCCTGTTTGGCGGCGAGGTGCTGAGCGCCGAGAGCCTCGCGCAATATATCACTCCAGGTGAGAACGCCGATATGGGCGGCGAGCAATACGCGCTCGGCGTGATAATCGGCGATGATGAAGACGGGAAAACCTATTCGCATGGCGGCGGGATCCAGGGCTTTAATGCATGGCTCGGCTATGATCCCGACAAGAAAGCAACCGTCGTGGTGCTCGCCAATCTTAACGGCAGAGCCGCGTCGAAGCTGGGCGGACAATTGATGCAGTTGGCGCGCGGGAACGAAGTGGTGCTGGCCAGCGAGCGCGAAGTCGCCGATCTGGGTGACACCGACCTGACCCAATATGAAGGCGTCTATGCGCTCACGCCGACATTCAAGATCACGGTGACGGCCGAAGACGGCAAGCTGATGGCGCAAGCCACCGGACAGCCCAAATTCGAGCTGTTTCCCGAAAGCCCGGACAACTTCTTCGTCAGAGTGGTCGATGCGCAGGTCCGCTTCGAGCGCGGCGCAGACGGCGAAGTATCCTCGCTCACGCTCTTTCAAGGCGGTCAGGAAATCCCCGGCGAGAAGGAATAGCCCCCCAAAGACTCAGGTGCGCCCCACTTCACATTGCTCTGCCCCCTCGCCTCGCATAGGAGGAGCGTAAGGGGAGAGAAATCGAATGGGCTATCCACAACTGACCGACAAACCGGGCGCGCTTGAAACCGCCGCCGCCATCCGCGCGGGCGAGCTTAGTCCGGTGGAGGCTGTCGATGCCGCGATTGTTCGGATCGAGCATTTCGACGCCGAGATTAACGCGCTGGCCGTGCCGGACTTTGAACGCGCGGTGGAGACGGCACGCGCTCTGGAGGGCGTGGCGCCGGGCGAGGATCAGCCGCTGTTCGGCGTGCCGATGACGATCAAGGAAAGCTTTGACGTCGCAGGGCTGCAAACCTGTTGGGGCCACGAGAACCTGACCAGCTATATCGCCCCGCGCGATGCCGACCTTGTCCGGCGGTTGAAGGCGGCGGGTGCGATCATTCTGGGCAAAACCAATGTGCCGGTCGATCTCACCGACTGGCAATCGCACAATCCGGTCTATGGCCGCAGCACCAACCCGCATGACGCGACGCGCTCGCCCGGCGGCTCGTCTGGCGGCAGTGCGGCGGCCGTCGCGAGCGGGATGGTGCCGTGCGACTACGGGACCGATATCGGCGGATCGGTGCGGGTTCCGGCGCATTTCAGCGGGATCTGGGGGCACAAGACCTCCTGGGGCCTCGTCAGCAAGCAGGGCCATGATCATCCGATGATGGCGCGGCGCGACGGCTTTGTCGCCGCGCATGATGGCGCGCTTTCGATTGCCGGACCACTGGCGCGCAATGCCGAGGACTTGAGGGTGCTGACCGAGATAGGCGCGACCGTCCCGATTGCGAAAGCCACCCGCTTCGACAAGCCGATCTCCGAATGCCGCATTCTGGCGATTGTCGAGCATCCCGACAGCGAGCTTGATGTCGGCGTTTCCGAACCGACACAGGCCGCGCTGGCCGCGCTGGAAGCGGCGGGCATTGCGATCGAATACGAAACCAACCTGCTGCCCGACCTCGCGCAGCAACAGGCCGATTATCTGCGCATGCTCAACACCGCCATGGCGCGCGGTGCCCCTGCGCCCAATGGCAAGCGTGCGACAGCGACCGACTGGTTCGACATGCTCGATGCGCAGGCCGCCTGCGAATATCACTGGGCACGCCTGTTCGAGCATTATGACTTCGTGCTCGCCCCGCCCGCGCCGGTTCTGGCGGTGCCGCATTTCGACGGTTCGGTGTTCAATTCGACCTTGAGGATCAACGGCGCGGACGTTCCTGCGGGCAGCGGTCTTTCATGGCCCGGCCTTGCCACATTCCCCAATCTGCCGGCGACGGTGCTGCCGATTGGAACGGGGACCACAGAAGGCACCACACTGCCTTGCGGGATGCAGGTCATCGGGCCGCGCTGGAGCGACCTGCACTGCATTCAGGCCGCGGCGGAAATCGGAAGAATCTTGCACAGCTGACTGGCCCGCGCCATGGGCGATCCATGGCTGCAATCAGTGTGACAGGACCGTTATCATGAGACTTCTGGCCAAGTGGCATATCTGGCTCGGGTGGCTGATTGGCGTGCCGATTGTGATGTGGCTAACCAGCGGTCTGTTTATGGTCTCGCGCCCGATTGAGGAAGTGCGCGGGGAGCATTTGCGGATCGCCGCCGAGGAAGAGGCTCTGGTGCTCGCCGACAGCGAAATCGCCAGTTCTGACGCGCAGTTGAAAGAGATGCGGGTGACCATGCAGGATGGCCGCGCGGTGGCGATCCTGACCACGCTCGACGGAGCGAGCAGCCGCGTCGATATGGACACCGGTCAGCCCATCGCCCCGCTCGATGCCGCAGCCGCCCGCGCAATCGCAGCCGAGCGGATCAAAGGCGGCGATGCGGTGAGCACCGTCACTCTGTTCCGCGCTGATCAGGTCCCGTTCGATTTCCGCCGCCCGATGGCGGTGTGGCAGGTGGCTCTGAAAGACGGCACCAATGTCTATATCGGGCGCGATACGGGCGAGGTTGAAGCGGTGCGCACGCGCTGGTGGAGATGGTTCGATTTCATGTGGGGCCTGCACATCATGGACATTTCGGAGCGGGAGGACACCAGCCACCCGATTCTGATCCTGTTTGCGGCGCTCTCTCTGACGGGAGCATTGATCGGGACGATCCTGATGTTCCGTCGGCGCAAGGCAAAGCCCGTCGCGAAACCCAAAGCCGCAGCATGAACGAGACGATCCTCACGCCGATCCTCGATGTCCTCGACATCGCCGGGATTGCTGTTTTCGCGCTGTCAGGCGCGGTCATCGCTGCGCGCGAGCGGCAGACTTTTGTCACCATGGCATTCTTCGCGCTGGTCACAGGGGTTGGCGGCGGAACGGTGCGCGACCTGTTGATCGGAGCGCCGGTGTTCTGGGTCAGTGATGGCCGGGTCGCAGCGGTGTGCCTAGCCTGCGCATTGATCGCATGGTTCACGCCCATCAAGCTGTGGCAGGGAAAGGCCTTTGATATGGCGGACGGCGTCGGTCTGGCCGCCTATGCCGTGCTCGGCAGCGCGAAGGCCATTGCTTACGGTGTGCCGCCGGTCCCGGCGATCCTGATGGGGATCATAACGGGGTGCGTGGGCGGGATCATCCGCGATGTCGTCGCCGGCCGTCCCTCGATCATTATGCAGCCCGAGCTTTACGTAACCGCCGCCGCGCTCAGCGCCGCGATGACCGTGACGGGCATGACCTTCGCCCCGCAATTCGTGCCCGCGCTGGCCGGTGCGAACTGGCCGATCTGGATCGCTGGATTTGTCGCGGGCTTTACCCTGAGAGCCGCCGCGATCCAGTGGGAATGGAGCCTGCCGAGCTATGGCGCAAAAAAAGAGCGCGGGGCCGATGAAAGCCCCCCGCCCGATACGAATTTTGATTAGCCTTTAAAGCGGCTTATTCGGGATATTCCTCGCCCGGTACCGGTCCGCCCGGATAGGCTGGCAAGCGGTCTGACGTCGTCGCGACCAAGGGCTGCGCTGGTCGCTCACCCACTTCCGAGAAAGTGCCGCCCGTGGCGCTGCCCGTCTGCGAATAGGACG
>JBCCOF010000021.1:0-27339 GCA_039025455.1 Pseudomonadota bacterium
GGCGCGTGTCCCAGTCGAGCAGACCCAAAGCGGCCTCGGCATATCGGTGTGAGGGTAGATCAAGGTCCCTGCGCCCGCCGAGCAAAGGCGCGAGCCAGAGCGCTGCGGACTCGCGCAGGGCCTCTTCACCCAGCGCCTCAACTCCAGCGAAACGGGCCCGCGCAAGGAAGCCCGCCGGGAGCAATTCCCCCAGCTTTTCCAGCGCCTTCTCCACAAGTATGTCCACAAGGGCCTCAGGGCCGGGATCGGCGTCCGGGCCGCTCGACAATTGGATCGCGCCGAGCCGCCGTTCGCGCCGCGCTTCGACCCGACCCGCCGAGGCGTTCCAGCGCGCGGTCGAGCGCTCCTCCAATTGCTCGGCAAACAGAGCGCGCACTTGCGCGTCGGTCAGCTCCGCCCCCGCAGTGATCCGCGCGCCTTTCGCCTGTCCTTGCGCATCGCCGATAACGATCCATTCGGCGCGCGCGAGCGGGGAAGCCGGGTCGAGCTGATACCCGCGCCCCCCGGCCGACAACCACTGCTCACCATTGGCATCGCGGCGTTTGGCGACAAAATCGGGCCGCGCCAGTGCGAGGCACTCGGCGGGTTCCGAAGGCCGCGCAGGATCAGGCTCAACCGCCTTGCCAGCCGCTTTGGCCCAGCTTTGGGCAATCCGCGCCGCGCTTTGGGCACGCCGTGACCGATCACCGCGCCAGCTGTTCATACGCTGCAACAAGTCCTCGCTGCGCCCGCCCAGCCCGCGTTCCTGCAACAGCATGACCAGCCGCGCCGCCTCTTCCGCGCAGCCACCGCGCGCACCATTAAGCACCGCCGCCGCCTGATCCGGGGCCATCGGCATCGCGGCAACCGCCTCGCCCCACGCGGTGATCCGGCCATCCGCGTCAAGCGCGCCCAACCCTTGCAGCGCCTGCCGCGCCACCCGGATCGAAGCCTCTGGTGGGGGATCAAGCCACGCAAGCGCCGCCGGATCGCTCTCGCCCCATTTCGCCAGTTTGAGCAGCAGCGGCGCCAGATCGGCAGTCTCGATTTCGGGCGGAGCGAATTCGGGCCGCCCTAAATGACCGCCCTCCTCCCACAGGCGATAGGCAACTCCCGGACCTTGCCGCGCGGCCCGCCCTGCCCGCTGCGTCGCCGCCGCCTGACTGGCGCGATGGGTGACGAGCCGGGTGGTGCCCGCCGCGCGGTCAAACTCGGCATGTCGTGACAGGCCACTATCGACCACGATGGAAACCCCATCGAGCGTCAGCGACGTCTCGGCAATCGCGGTGGCGAGCACGATCCGGCGGCGGCCATCGGGGTCTCGGCGAATGGCGGCGCGCTGTGCAGCAGGCTCAACCTGTCCATGAAGCGGGAGGATCGGCGTGTCTTTCAGCCGCGCCTCAAGCCGCTCGCGCACCCGCTCGATCTCGCGCACGCCGGGGAGAAAGGCGAGGATGTCGCCCCCACCAGTGTCGGCGGTATCGTGCCACGCGGTCATCACACCGTCCGCGACTTGATCTTCAATTGCGTTGGTAGGGTTGCCACCCAGCCATTTGATTTCGAGCGGAAAACTGCGCCCCTCGCTCTCGATCACCGGCGCGTCAGCGCCCAGCAATCGCGCAAAGCGGCTGCCATCAATCGTCGCCGACATCACCAGCACCCGCAGGTCCTCGCGCAACACGCCGCGACTTTCCAAAGCCAGCGCCAGCCCAAGATCGCTGTCGAGATGCCGCTCATGCGCCTCGTCGAACAAAACCGCCGACACGCCGGGCAATTCGGGATCATCGACCAGCCGGTTGACGAGGATCGCTTCGGTCACAACCAGAATGCGCGTCGCCTTGGACACCTTGCTGTCGAGCCGGGTCATATAGCCGACCGTCTCGCCCGCTTTTTCGCCCAGCATCTCCGCCATTCGCTCAGCCGCAGCGCGCGCGGCGACCCTGCGCGGGCTGGTCAGGATAATCTGACCGCTGCACCAATCCTCGCCCAGCAAATCGGGCGCGACAGCCGTAGTTTTGCCTGCGCCGGGGGGCGCGATGAGTACGGCGGTGCCTTGCTCCGCTAGCGCATTGCGAAGGTCTTCAAGAACGGCTTGGATGGGGAGCCTGTCCAAACCTATAACGGTAAAGGCGTTCTAATACACACGCGCGACCGCAAATTGCGCCGCCTCTGCCATGGCCGAGCGGGCTTTGCTGTCGGGGAAGATCGAGATCGCATCAATCGCGCGCTGGACGAAGTGGCGTGCGCGCTCGCGCGTGTCTTCCACGGCGTTGTGACGCGCGATGATCTTGATCGCTTCGGCCAGGTCCTCGTCCGACGTGCGGTGCCCCGCAATCGCGTCTTTCCAGAACTTGCGCTCGGCATCGTCACCGCGCGCATAGGCGAGGATCACCGGCAGCGTCATCTTGCCTTCGCGAAAATCGTCGCCCTGATCCTTGCCCATTTCGGCGGCGTCGGAATCGTAGTCGATAGCGTCATCGACCAGTTGGAAGGCGACGCCCAGATTGCGCCCGTAATCCTCAAGCGCGCGCTCCTGTTCATCGCTGCATTCGGCGACGACGGCGCTGATCTGGCTCGCGGCGGCGAACAAGGCGGCGGTTTTCGCGCCGATGATGCTCAAGTAGCGCTCTTCGCTGGTTTCGATCTGGCGCTGCGCGGTCAGCTGGTTGACCTCGCCCTCGGCGATAACGGCGCTGGCATGGCTCAGGATTTTGAGAACCTTGAGGCTGCCATCCTCGGTCATCAATTCAAATGAGCGGCTGAACAGGAAATCCCCGACCAAAACCGTCGCCGGATTGCCGAAGACTATGTTGGCGGCCGCTTTGCCGCGCCGCAATTCGCTGCCATCGACCACATCGTCGTGCAGCAAGGTCGCGGTGTGGATGAATTCGACCGCAGCGGCCAGCTTGTGATGCCGCGTGCCCTGATACCCGACCAGCTCCGCCCCGGCGAGCGTCAGCATCGGGCGCAACCGCTTGCCGCCACCCGAGATCAGATGCCCGGCAAGGCGTGGGATCAGCGGGATCTCGCTCTGCATGCGTTCCAGAATGACTGTATTCACCGAGTTCATTCCGCTTGCGGTCAGCGACAGCATCGGCTCTAGCGAAGGTTTCTTGCGCGGCAGGGGTACGACTTCGGCACTCATAGCCCGTTTTCCTTGAGCAAGCGCAGCCCGCTTGGCAAGCGCTGAATTGTTGCTAGCTTCGCGGGCGATGACAGATTCTATGCAACCCACTACTGACCAAGCGCAGCTGGACGAGCCGGTGCAGGACCCCAAGCTGGCCGTTTATCGCAAGAGCATCGACAATATCGATGCCGCGATCATCCATATGCTGGCCGAGCGGTTTCGCATCACCCAGGCGGTGGGCGAATACAAGGCGAAGGTGACCCTGCCGCCTGCCGACCCCGACCGCGAAAAGCGTCAGATTGCGCGGTTGCGCGCCTTGTCGGAAGAAGCCGACCTTGACCCGGAGTTCAGCGAGAAGTTCCTGCGCTTCATCATCGACGAAGTGATCCGCCACCATGAGAAAGCGCGCGGCGGTTAGGTTGCTCAGTCGTCGCGTGGCAGCGGCGCTGGCCTGCTTTGGTTTTCGCGCAATGCTGGCGAGTCCGGCGGGAGCGGCGTGCCGTTTTCTAGCGATTCGAGCACATCTGCGCGCGCTTGGGTGGCCTCGATGCGTTCGCTGACAATGCGTCTTTGATCGCGCGTAAGGCGCACGATATTGCCGTTCTGGTCGCGTGCAAAGCGGCCATAGACGGGGTTTCCAGCGCTATCGAGATAGCACTCGCGATCACCAATCACGCGCTCGTCGCATTCAGGGCCGACCGGGCCATTGGCCAATTCGAGCGCAGCGTAGGGATTGTAGAAAACCGAACGACCTGAGGCGAACGGGTCTGCCGATGAGCAGCCAGCCAAAAGCAGCGCCGCGCCCAATCCGTAAATCGCCCCTGTTCGCATCGAAAACTTCTCCAATTGCGCCGGAGCATAATCAGGGCGCGTGATTGAACTGGCGCTGAACCTTTGGGGCGGCAGGGCAAAGAAGAAAGGGCGCACTCGTGGGTCAAGACCAGCGCGCCCTTTCAGTTTTCCGCGCCGATCCACCATCGGCAACGGAGCATTTCGACAGGCCATTTAGGGGGCCGGGCCTGCCGATTAATTGACGGTGTTAGTCTGCACGATCGCAGGGTGAATTAGCGTGGACGACGGGTTCGATTGATTGCGCGATTGACGCCATTTCCGCTCCGGCTGGTGGTGCGAGTCCGAGAGCGCAGAGTATCGCCCGCCGAATTGGTCACGCGCTGGCTGGCGCTTGAATTGCCCTGACCATCGCGCGAGCGGGTTCCTTCCAGACCAAACGTATTTCCGCGCCGACCTGTCGCAGAGCCGGTGAACGTCGAACCGCTTTCATTGCGAATTCTCTCCCCACTGAGAGACCGCATGTTGCCTTGGGGCCCGGTCTGTTGAATATCGATGGTCGAACCGGTTTCGGTGCGTTGGCGAACGGCGCGGCTTGTCGCAGTGTTGTCAGTGTTCAAACTGGTTGCTGTGCGCTCGCGCGTAGCTGTTCCAGTTTCCCGATTGACGATTGTCGTGGTGCTTGCAGATGCGTTGGGGCCTTCGAAAGTGCGCGTTCGCGTCTGATCCTGAGCAAGGATTGGAGTGGCGCTAACAGTTGCGCCTAAAGCCGAGATTAAGGCGAGAGTCAGGGGGATTTTCATTATCATTCTCCTCTTGCTTGATCGAATGCACAATGGGTTGGGCCAAAACTGCGGTCCAAACTAGGCATCGACATTCTACAAACGGAGGAGACGCGCAGGCCCTTCGTCCTTAATCAGGTTTTTGTTCATTGCTTCCATTGTCTGCGGCGGCGCTGTCACCAGAATCTTCTTCTCCCTGATCGGCATCAGGTGATTGCTCCTGCAGCGCTTCATCGCGCAGCTGTCGCAAGATCTGGCGACGCTCCCGGGGCGTCATATTGCGCAAATCCTCGAACGGTCCTCTTACCCGATCCGGGTCGGAGCGATCACCTCTTTGGCCGCGAATAAACTCCTCACGGGTCAGCTCATCGCCGTTTTCGACGCGCTCGCGCAGCGCAGCCCGCCGCTTTTCGATCATCTCGTCAGTAAGCGCCTCGCGACTTTCGCGGAACTGGTCGATCCGTTCGCGCAGGCGTCGCTCTTGTTCGGGCGTTGGCACCGGTCGCCCATTCGCCCGGCGGCGTTCGATCATGCGATCGATCCGATTGTCCATGAATTCCTCACGAGTGGCCTTACGACCAGCGCGCACATCGTCAACGCGCTTGAATGCCTCTTCAAGCTGCTGCGGCGATGATATCGGACCATCGAAAAACGGATTGCGCGACGGGCCCTCGTCGGCACCAGATGTAGGCTCCGCTTCCTTGGTCGGAATGATGACCTTGGGCGCAGGTGCAGGCTCGGCCTCTTCTCCAGTCAGCGCGCTCCACACCTGTTTAGCAGAGGGGATTTCAATCGGCAGGTCGTCGAGCAGGCCGGTTGCGGCCGCCGCACTGGCAACCGCTCCGAATGCAACCACACCGATGCCCAAACGTCGCACACTACGCCAGCGCTTAACCACGACAGGTTTGCGACCTGGCTCGGGCAGTGGTGGCGCACGATCTTTAGTGCCCACCAATACCCTGTCGGCGAAACCCTTGGACAATTCCGGCACCACATCTTTATCAAGCAGCTGGCCCAGCGGCGTGTCGCGCAATATCGGTTGATCGTTGATCATGCTGCGCTCCCCTCTGTCTCGAGCGCTTCAAACGCCTTACGTAAGGCGCCTCGCGCGCGGTGCAGTAGCGATTCAAAAGCCTTGATGTTCATATCGAGCGCGTCTGCCGCTTCGGCATTGGGCAGTTCCTCATAGTAGGTAAGCACGATGGCGGCGCGCTGACGCTCGGGCATCTGAGCGATCAAAGCGCGGGCCGAATGCCCATCTTCGCTGGTCACCAACTGCGCATCGGCAAGCGGCGCATCATCGGCGCGCTCGGGCACCTCGCTGTCCGCGCTGCGCTTGGCCACGCGGATGCGATCAATCGCCAGGTTGGTTGTTACCCGCTTGAGCCACGCGCCGAGTTGAACTCTGGTGCCCTGTTTGACCCGCGCATCAAGGCGCGGTGCATGATCCCACAATCTCAGCATGGCTTCCTGCGCGATATCCTCGGCTTCGTGAGCGTCGCCAATCATGCGATAGGCGATCCGGTGGAGCAGCGTGGCGTGCTGCCCAATTGCAATGCGAAGCGCCTCTGGGTCGCGTGCGGCAATCCGCGCGACCAGCTTCGCCTCTTCCTGAGCGGCTTCGGAGGGTGGCTCACCGCTGCCTGTCATAGTCTCAACGCAAATGACCCCGTTTGCGGGTGGATTCGTGTGTTTATCTGCCTGCTTAACGCGGGAGTTGAACGAACCCTTCGCGCGGGCAGCAAAAAAGTGCGTCAGGCCCGCGGAAGGGTCAGCACGACCATCAGCCCACCGAGATCCTCGCTCTCGCCAAGCGTCACACTGCCCCCGTAAATCTCGGCCACATCGCGCACGATCGCGAGGCCAAGGCCGGTGCCAGGCTTATCCGTGTCCAGCCGGGCGCCGCGGTCAAAAATGCGCATGCGTTCCTCTTCGGGAATCCCCGCCCCGTCATCCTCGATCCAGATTTCGCAAGCCTTCGCATCCGGCTCTGCATCGACCGTCACGAACACGCTGCCACCGCCATATTTCGCGGCGTTCTCGATCAGATTTCCTAGGATTTCATCGAGGTCTTGGCGCTCTATCGCGACAATCGCCTGCTTATTCCCCGCAATATCCAGCCGCCCGCTGGGATAGAGCCGCTCGACCGCGCGGCGCACAGCCTCGGCGCTGTCGCGGACATTGGTGCGGGCATGGCCGACCGCACGCCGACCCACGGCACGGGCGCGGGCAAGGTGGTGATCGACATGGCGCTGCATCGTGCGCGTCTCGCGGAACACCGCCGTCGCAATGTCGGGATCGCGCGCGGTCGCGGCGTTGGTGAGCACAGTCAGCGGCGTCTTGAGCGCATGCGCCAGATTGCCCGCATGGGTGCGCGCTTCCTCGGCCTGTTTCTCCGAATGCGCGAGCAAGGCGTTCAATTCATCGACCATCGGCTGAACCTCGGTCGGCAGCGGCTCTGTGATCCGGTTCTCGCCCGTGCTGCGCAAATCCTGAATCGCGGCGCGCACCCGGCGCAGCGGCGAGAGGCCATAGCGCACTTGCAGCAGCGCCAGCACAATCAGGCCGAATGCCAAAACCACAAAACTCCAGATCAGGATCGAGCGAATGCGCGATGTTTGCGCCTCCAGATCATCCCGCGCCGAAGCGACCGCAAAGGTCCAGCGCTTCTCGCTTCCCGGCAGGATGAGGGTCCGCTCGGCGATGCGCAGTGGCTCGCCTTCAAACTGGTCGCTGTCGTAGAATTGCGGATCGGGGTCGGCGTCCGCGCCATCGGCAGGGCCGCGAAGGGTCAGCGTCGCATCCCACAGGCTCTGCGAGTTATCGGCGACGAGCGAATAGGACGCGAAGTCCTCCGCCCCATTTGCGCTGATTTGCCAATACAATCCGCTGTTGGGCGAAAGGAAGCGCTGGTCACCCAACCGCCGGTAGAACTTGATATCTCCTTGCGCGTCGATCTCCGCGTTGGCGACCATCGCTTTCAGGATGTTCTCAAGCTGCTTGTCGAAACTGCGCTCAACCTCGGCGGTGATCGTGCGGTCCAGCGCAATTCCGCCGACCATCAGCAAGGCAATGATCCAAGCCGCCGCGATCAGCCCCATGCGCCGCGCGAGGCTGGTGCGCTTGGGTTCGGGCTTGGTTAGGGCCGGTTCGCCGCCTCCGCTAATTGCCGAAGCCAAAGTGTCCGCGCCCCCTGAGCCGGAGTGCGAGGCGCCTGCCTCATCGTCGCGCTTATGCGCGCCCTCACGCTCGTGGGGCGTCTGCGGGGTCGTCGAGGCTGTAACCGAGGCCACGGATCGTAGTAATTACCTCTGCGCCAAGTTTCTTGCGGATGCGGGTGACGAACACTTCGATCGTGTTCGAATCGCGGTCGAAATCCTGATCATAGATGTGCTCGATTAACTCAGTCCGACTGACAACCTTGCCCTTGTGATGCATCAGATAGGACAGCAGCTTGTACTCCTGCGCGGTCAGCTTGACCGGCTCACCGCTCAAAGTGACACGGCCGGAGCGGGTGTCCAGCCGAACATCGCCAGCGGTCAATTCGGACGAGGTGTTGCCCGAAGCACGGCGGATCAGCGCACGCAGGCGGGCGATAAGTTCTTCGGTTTGGAAAGGCTTGGCAAGGTAATCATCGGCCCCCGCATCAAGCCCGGCGACCTTGTCAGACCAACTGTCGCGCGCGGTCAGCACCAGCACCGGAAACTCGCGGCCTTCCTTGCGCCATTTGCCCAGCACCGTCAGCCCATCGATCTTGGGCAAGCCAAGGTCGAGGATTACGGCATCATATTCCTCGGTGCTCCCGAGGAAATGCCCGTCTTCGCCATCGGGCGAAAGATCAACGGCATAGCCCGTTTGTTCGAGCGTTGATTTGAGTTGCTGGCCGAGTGTGGGTTCGTCCTCGACGATCAGAATGCGCATAGTCCACCGTTCGCTTGCGTTTTAGCCATTGGTCTGGTGCGCTTTTGCAGCACGGGCGTCAAGGAAGGGTCGGCTTGCATATCGGCTGATTTCCCCAAAGCTCTCCATGCGCGGGCGCAAAGAACGAAAATATCGTGATTGGTAAAGCGCGGGTGTCAGCGCGTTTGCTTGATGATCCGGCCGGTGCGGGCATCGACATCGACATACATGACGCGCCCGTTCTTCACGAATTTGAGCCGATAGGCGCGCGCGGTCTTGTCATAGGCAGAGCCGACATATTCCGCTTTGCCCATCTTCCGCTTGATCCGGCGTTCGATCTCGCGCAGCGAAAGCTGATTGCCGGCCTTCATCTGCTGGCGCGCTTCGCCCTGCTCCTCTCGGTCCTGACCGGACGAGAATCCCGAGGCTGCGGCAGGGCTCGCCGCCAACAGGCCGAGCGAAACCGCCGTGGCCAGTCCAGTGAGAAGGGTACAAGTGCGTGTCATAATGCTGTCATGCCTAAGCGAACGGCTTTGAACAAGTTCTGAATAGCGGCGTTGCGGGGCGTTCAGTGAGGTTTCGTGTCCGTAAACAACCCCTCAAGCATTGGCGCGATCAATCTCCTTCCTCTTCGCCCTCCTCCTCATCGCTCATCACCTCATACTTGATGGTCAGCGTCACGCCGGAGCTGATCTGGCCCGGTTGGACAGGTGCTGCTTCTGAGACAGCTTCGTCTAAATAGACTGTGAACAGTCGCTCGCTGTCATAAGACGAACGGCTGATCGTCTCGTTAATTTCCAGCACTTTAACCTCGTCATAGCCCAGCATACGGGCATAGGCTTCGGCGCGCTCCATCCCACGTTTGACGGCTCTTTCGCGCGCCTTCTCTTTGGCCGCCGTGTCGTCTTCGATCGAAAAGCTCGGACCCGCAACGTCGTTGGCGCCGGCGACGATCATGGCATCAAGCACACCGCCAGTTGCATCGATGTCGCGCAGGATCACGCTCACCATGTTCGAAACCTGGTAACCGCGAAATGTCCGTTTGCGGGTCTCGTTATCGTAGTCATAGCGTGCGCTCAGATCGATACCGGTGGTCTGAATGTCTTTCTCATCCACGCCCAAAGCTTTGATCTGATCGATCACCTTGCGCATCTCGACGGCGTTTTGACGCATGGCTTCGACAGCGGTCGGCGCTTCGGTGCTGACCCCGCCCACCACGGTTGCAATATCGGGAGCCACCTTGATGCTCTCGCTGATCGACAGCTCGATCACAGGGCCTTCGGCTTCGATTTCGATCTCTGCGGCCTGTACCAATGGCGAAGCGATCAGCGCGCTGGCGGCGAGTGTTGTGGCAATCAAACGGATCATAAGTGAACTCCTCTCCATGCCTTGATGCGGTATCCAAGCTTGCGCAGCACTGAACCCGCTTGTCGCGCGCCGCGCAAGTCCTTACGTGCCGCTCCCCATGGCGCAACCACCGATCCTCAGCCTCGAAGGGCTTGGCCTGCAACAAGGCGGCGGCTGGCTTTTCGGCGGGCCTCAGCCCGGACAAGGTGCAGAGCCGATTGACCTGCATGTGCTTCCCGGGGACCGGCTGGCGCTGATCGGTCGCAATGGCGCGGGCAAGACGACTTTGCTCAAGCTGATCGACGACAGGATCGAAATGGATCGCGGCACGCGGCGGGTGAAGCCGAATATGCGGATCGTGTTCCTTGAACAGGAGCCCGATTTCAGCGGGTTCGACACCCTGATGGACTTCGCCCTTCACGTCAACGACGCCCCCGCCGCACACGAAGTCGAAAGCATCGCCGGACAACTCGGCATCGATATGGAGCGCGAGAGCGCCACGGCAAGCGGCGGGGAGAGACGCCGCGCCGCCATCGCCCGCGCATTGGCGCAGGATCCCGATCTGTTGCTGCTCGACGAGCCGACCAACCACCTCGATCTGGGAGCCATTGACTGGCTGGAGGACTGGCTGACCCGCTACAAAGGCGCGTTCATCACGATCAGCCACGACCGGACCTTCCTGAAACGCCTCACTCGCGCAACCCTATGGCTCGACCGCGGGACCCTGCGGCGCAAGGAGGTCGGCTTTGGCGGGTATGAGGCGTGGGAGGAGCAGGTCTATGCCGAAGAAGCGCGCGCGGCGGAGAAGCTGGATGCGAAGCTGAAGCTGGAAGCGCACTGGCTCGAACGCGGCGTCACCGCGCGGCGCAAGCGCAACCAGGGCCGCCTCGAAAAGCTCTACCAGATGCGCGCAGCCCGCGCTGCGATGATCTCGGACAGCGGCACGGCGAAGCTCAAGCTCGCCAATGACGAAGAGTTCAAGTCGAAGTCGGTGATCGTCGCGGAGGGTATCTCCAAAAGTTATGATGACCGCACCATCATCAAGCCATTTACCCTGCGCATCCAGAACGGCGACCGCATCGGGATCGTGGGCGCGAATGGCGCGGGCAAGACGACTTTGCTCAAGATGCTGACCGGCGAATTGCAACCCGACAGCGGCACGATCACCCATGCGCGCACTTTGTCGGGCGTGATGATCGACCAGCAACGCAAGCTCCTCGAACCCGGCGCCAGCGTGCGCGACATTCTGGCCGAGGGTGGCGACTGGATCGATGTGCGGGGCGCGCGCAAGCATGTGCAGGCCTATCTCAAAGAGTTCCTGTTCGACCCCAAGATCGTCGACACGAAGGTCGGCATCCTGTCGGGCGGCGAGCGCTCGCGGCTGCTGCTGGCGCGCGAATTTGCCCGCACCGCGAACCTGCTGGTGCTCGACGAGCCGACCAACGATCTCGACCTTGAAACGCTCGACCTACTGCAAGAGGTGATCGCGGACTTCGATGGCACTGTGATCATCGTCAGCCACGACCGCGACTTCCTCGATAAGACCGTGACTGTGACGCTGGGTCTCGACGGGTCCGGCAAGGTCGATATCGTGGCGGGCGGATACGAGGATTGGGAAGCCAAGCGCCGAAAGCCGGTCGCCAGCAAGGCCAAGAGCGGTGGCACGCCTGCTCCCTCGCCCTCACCCGCACCCGCTGCGCCCAAGGCAGACAAGCTCTCCTACAAAGACCAGCGCGATTACGAGGTTCTCCCCGCTCGGATTGAGGAACTGGAGGCGGCCATCGCCAAGGGCGAGGCAATCCTTGCCGATCCGGACCTGTTCTCCAGCGATCCCCAGCGCTTCGCCACCATCTCCAAGGGCATCGAAAACGCCCGGATAGAGAAAGACGCCGCCGAGGAGCGCTGGCTCGACCTCGCCGAACGGGTCGAAGGGTGATCTTGGAGCAGGCCGACAACCTCCATCGCGAGATCGAGGCCTGCACCATCTGCGCCGAACACCTGCCGCTCGGCCCCCGCCCGGTTGTCCAGTTCTCGCTACGCTCGCGCATTCTGATCATCGGACAAGCACCCGGCACCAAGGTGCACGCGAGCGGCGTGCCGTGGGACGATGACAGCGGCGACCGGCTGCGCGAGTGGCTGGGTCTCGACAAGGCTGCATTCTACGATCCCGATATCCTTGCCCTTATGCCGATGGGTTTTTGCTATCCCGGCAAGGCCAAGGGTGGCGACCAACCGCCCCGTCCCGAATGCGCGCCGCTTTGGCATTCTCGCATTCTGGCGCAGCTTCCGGCAGACCGCCTGACACTGCTCGTGGGGACCTATGCGCAAGCCGCCTATCTCCCGCACACCCGCAAGCTGTCGATGACACAGCGCGTGCAGCGCGGCGGCGACTTTGCGCCGTTTGTGCCCCTGCCCCATCCCGCTTGGCGGGTGCGGATGTGGGCTGCGAAGAACCCTTGGTTCGAAGCCGAAACGCTCCCCCGCCTGCGCGCGCAAGTGGCCAAAACGCTCGCCCCCTGAGCCGAGACATGGACCACATGTTACACGGTCCAGAAGCAAAAAAGCACAGCGCGCCGCTCTCACGCCCAATTGCCTAGCGTTGCACACCAAAAGTGACGCAAATCGGCGCAGATTGTCCCTTTCCCGCCACATTATTGCGGCAACAGTCCTATTGAACAAGGGGAGCCGCACATGACCACCGCCGAAATCGCCGCCGACTTTATGAAACTGATGATCGAGGAGGACGAGGCGGGCTACCAGGCCTATTGGTCGGATGACATCGTCAGCCTTGAGCCGGAGGGCGGCGAAATGCAGCGCGTGGAAGGCCGCGAAGCCCTGCTCGCCAAGCATAAATGGTGGGACGAAAATGCCGAAATGCACTCCACTTCGATGACCGGTCCTTACGTCAACGGAGACAAGTTCACTGTGCGCTTTTCCATGGATGTCACGTTCATGGGCGAGCGCGCAAAAATGGACGAAATCGGCCTTTACACTGTAAAGGATGGCAAGATCGTTGAAGAGGAATTCTTCGCTCCACACGGCGATTACGCCTGAGACAGCACGCCTGCGCGTCACCTGATCCGGTAAAAATCTGCCACGCGCTCCAAGGCCAGTTTGAGCACCAGCTTGCCGCTTCGAGCGGGCCAGCCGAGGCCTTTTTCTGCCTCGGGCAAGCCCTCCCCCGCGCACACGACGCGCCACAAAATGTCCTGCAAGCCGCTGCCCGCTTCCCTTAGCGCGCCGTCAAACCGCGCTTTTGCCGCAATCTGTTTTTCACTGGCCGAAAGACCGCGCTCGCCCGTGCTCTTCACTCTGACCGGGTCCCATCGCATCGTGACGTTGGCGGCAAGCTGCGCCCGCTCATAGTCATTGCGCAGCGCTTCTCCGGCATCGAACAGGCGATCATCCAGATGCCCGCGCGAATGGAGCCATGCGAGCGGCGATTCGCCGACATTGACCGTGACCGTGCGGCGCTTGCCCTTGGCCCCGCTGCCGCGGCGCGCCCCCTCGCTTGTCAGCTCATGTTCAACCAGTTTGCGCATATTAATCACCCTTTATTCACCGATTTGGCACACACGGACTTGCAATTGGGCCGCACCTGTAGGAAAGATAAAATTACCGATTTGGCAAATTTGACAGATTAGGAGAGCCAATTGATCAACCGCATCCGCGACATTCGCAAGGCCAAGGGACTGACCCTGGCCGAACTGGCCGAAGCCTGTAATCCTCCGACCACCGCGCAGACGATCGGGCGGCTCGAAACGGGGATGCGCAACCTCTCGACCAAATGGATGGACCGGATCGGCAAAGCGCTGGGCGTGGACCCGCAAATTCTTGTCCGCTCGGACACATCCGACACGCCCAAAGTCGTGGCCGAACTGGGCATGACCGACGTCGAAGCGCTGACAGCTCCGCGAGATGCCGTTCTGCCCAGCGAGCTTGCCAGTCAGTCGGGCGAGGAGCCCCTGATGGTCCTCGAAATCACAGCGCCGGTCAGCGAGTATCGCCCCGGCGATTTGCTGTGGCTGAAACAGGTCGCGCCTGAAAATGCGAGCAGTGTAATCAACCGCGATTGCCTGGTCCCGCGCCCGGGCGGTCGCTTCGTGTTCGGTCGGCTGATCGATTGCCAAGGCACATTGGTGGGAATTTTGCCGGTGCAAGCTGGACAAAAGCAGCAGGTGGTAGACAAAGCTCCATGGATTGCCGTTGCGACTATGCTGGTACGCCCCCTTTGAAGCACTTTGTGGGGCAGTTTGAGACGCAGTTGCGCCCTGCCTCGCGCTGGTCAGATGCTCTTAACGAAGCCCCGCTAGGCTCGGCTGACAGTCATATGGGACCCCCTTTGTGAAACACGTCCTGTCGCTCAGCACGCTCTACCCGAACGCGGTCAATCCACGCTTTGGCACCTTTGTGGCGCGCTCTCTTGAAGCGCTGGCAAAGCGCGGCGCTGAAAAAGGCGATTGGCGGGTCACAGTTGTCAATCCGATTGGCCTGTCCCCGATTGTGTTCGGGCGATATCGCGCGCTGTCAGAGCTTGCACCGGTGGATTCCGAGAACGGCATAGAGGTGCACCGCCCGCGCTTTACCCTGATCCCCAAGATCGGCGCGCGTCGCAACGCGATGTCTATCGCCAAATCGGTTATTCCCATGGCGAAAGCGATCCACTCGAAGACCCCGATTGACGTGATTGACGCGGAGTTTTTCTTCCCTGACGGCCCTGCCGCTGCGCTTGTCGCAAGAGAGCTTGGTGTGCCATTTTCGATCAAGGCGCGGGGCTCAGACATATCCTATTGGAGCGACTTTGATTTCGCGCGCGAGCAGATCATGCTGGCGGCGAGCGAGGCAGACGGGCTGCTCGCTGTCAGTCAGGCTTTGGCGCGCGAGATGGCTGGCATGGGCATGGATGCGGACAAGATCACTGTCCATTACACCGGACTTGATCGTGATCGCTTTCGTCCGCTCGGGCACACACAATTGCGCGCGCAGCTATCGCGCGAACTGGATTTTGCGATCCCCGACCGCGCGCCGCTTCTGACCTGTGTTGGCGCTCTTATCGACCGCAAGGGTCAGGATATTGTGATCCGCGCGCTGCCCGCCCTGCCCGAGGCCCGATTGCTGCTTGTCGGCAAAGGCGATTTCGAGCGCCAATTGCGCGACTTGGCAAAGGAACTGGGCGTTTCGGACCGGGTGCATTTTGCGGGGTCGGTCGACCATGATTTGATGCCGCTTATTCTGTCTGCCGCCGATGCGATGGTGCTGCCAACCGTGAGTGAGGGGCTGGCCAATGCTTGGGTCGAGAGCCTTGCTTGCGGCACGCCCGTGATCACGACCGATGTCGGCGGAGCGCGCGAGCTGATCACGAATGACACCGCAGGGCGGTTGGTCGAGCGCACGCCGGATGCGGTGATCGCGGCCATTCAAGCGATCTTGAATGATCCGCCACTGCCACAAGACGTGGCAGCGCTGGCCGACCGGTTCAGCTGGGACAACAACGCCGCCGAACTGGCCGCACATTTCGAGCGTTTGACAGCCGGCGGCTAGTTGCGCCCGACTCCTTTAGGCTTTGCCGAGAACCTTCTTTTCCTGACGATCCGCATCGGTTTCGCGCGGGATAAAGCTGTTCGAGGTAACACCAAGCCAGATCAGCGTCGGCGAAGCCAGATAAACGCTGGAATAGGTGCCGATGATAACGCCAGCGGTGATAGCCGCCACCAGCCCGAACAGGCTCGCAGGGCCAAACAATAGCAGCGGCAGCAGCGCAGCGATCAGCGTCAAAGAGGTCATCACCGTGCGCGCCAGCGTCTCGTTCACCGACAGATCGAGCAGCTCAGGCAAAGGCATCTTGCGGAACTTTTTAAGGTTCTCGCGAATGCGGTCGAAGACCACAATCGTATCGTTCAACGAGTAGCCGATGATCGCCAGGATGGCGGCGATGATCTGAAGGCTGAATTCCAGCTGGGTCACCGCAAACATACCGAGCGTGAGTGAAACATCGTGGAACAGCGCGAACAGCGCGCCCACACCGAATTGCCACTCAAACCGCACCCAGATATAGAGCGCGACCGCGATCATCGCCGCGGCGAGCGCCCACACGGCATCGTACCAGAACTCACCGGCAACCTTGCCCGAAACCGAGTCCACGCCGTCGATCTGAACATCGTCGTAGTTTGTCTCGAGGCTTTCGACGATGGCGCTGGTCATCTGGTTTGCGAAATCGGGGTTCCCGGCGGCCTCTGGCGGCAATTTCACCCGGATCGAAACTTCGTTCTCCTCGCCAAAGCGCTGAACAATCGGATCGCTGACCCCTTCGACTGCGGCGATGGATGTCCGCAATTCGGGGATTGGCGCGGTCTTGCTTTGGGTGAAGGTCGCGCGGATCTGTTGGCCACCGGCGAAATCGACGCCGTAATTGAGGCCGAGCGAAAGCACCGCAACCCAGCTGCCGACGATCATCAACAGGCTGAAGATGAAGAACGGCAGCCTGAATCTCAGGAACTTGATGTTGGTGTCAGCGGGGACGAGTTTGAGCAATTTCATGGATTCGTCCTCAAATATTGATATCGGCCGGACGCTTGGCGCGCAGCCAGCCCGAAGCCCACATGCGGGTCAGCACCAATGCGGTGAAGACCGTGGTGAAAAGCCCGATCACAAGCACGACGGCAAAGCCGCGGATTGGTCCGGAGCCAAACCAGAACAGCAAGGCGCCAGCGATCAGGTTGGTGATGTTCGCGTCGTAAATCGCGCGGCTGGCTTCCTTGTAGCCATTCTCCACCGCTGCAACGACTTTGCGACCGCGTTTTCTCTCTTCGCGTATTCGCTCGTTGATCAGCACGTTGGCATCAACCGCGGCGCCGACGGTCAGCACAAATCCGGCAATACCAGGCAAGGTCAGCGTGAAGTTCCCGATCGCCATCAGACCGAGCAGGATGAGCACGTTAAAGCCAAGCGCCACAGTCGCGAACACGCCAAACCGGCCATAGGTCGCCACCATCAAGGCGATCACGGCAATCGAGCCGATCAGCATCGCGATCATGCCTTTGCGGATCGAGTCTGCCCCAAGATCAGGCCCGACAGAACGCTGCTCGACAACATTCAGAGGCACCGGCAAAGCGCCCGAGCGAAGCGAAATCGCCAGCTGGTTCGCGGTTTCGGGCGTAAAGCTGCCCGAGATTTGCGCCGAACCGCCCAGAATGCGCTCGCGGAATGACGGCGCGGAGATCACTTCGTCATCAAGGATCATCGCAAAGCGCTTGCCGACATTTTCCGAACTCAATTGCGCGAACTTCTGGCCGCCTTGCGGATCGAACTCGATGTTGACGACATTTTCGTTGGTCTGCGGATCGACCCCTGCGCGCGCGCTGGAGAGATTGTCACCTTTGATCCCGCCGAGGCGATTGACCACCATCACTAGGCCGGCTTCTTCCGCGTCTTCGGCATAGGGAACGATCTGGGTGCCCGGAATCGGATTGGCGCGTGCAAGTTCCTCGGTCATTTCGCTTTGCGCGGCGGGTGCGACCAGTTTGAACTCAAGCTGCGCGGTCTGACCAAGCAGGTTCTTGAGCGCCTCCGGATCGTCCAAGCCCGGCACCTGAACCACAATTCGCGTGTCACCCTGACGAATAATGGTCGGTTCGCGCGTACCCAGCTCGTCAATCCGCCGCCGGACCACTTCGGTTGCGGTTTCCATCGCTTCGTCAACCGCTTGCGTCGTTCCGGAGCTTGTCGGGGTGAGGATCACGCGCTGCGTATCGACGACCGAGAATTCCCACTCGCTGGTCAGGCCGGTGCCCGCCATAATCGTTTCTAGCTCGCCGCGCGCACGATCCACATCGCTGGCGCTGTCGAGCAAAAAGGACAGCCTGCCGTCCGCGCGCGACATATCGCTGAACTCGACTTCCGGCGTCGCGTCTTCAAGCGCTTCTTCAACAGCTTCTTCAAGCGTCTCAAGTCTGTTGGCGGCAACATCTTCGGCCTTGGCTTCGAGCAGCAAGTGGCTGCCCCCGGCCAAGTCGAGCCCCAAATTCACTTGCGGCAGCGCGGAGTCTTCCGACAACTCCACCCCTCCGGTCGCCAGGAGCGAGGGAAGCGCGGCTGCCGCTGCAAAAAGGGTAATCGCCCAGAGCGAGACTTTCTTCCAGAGAGGGAACTCGAGCATAGAAGCTACTTCTTTATCCGCTTGTTAGTCCCGCGCGCCATTCAAACCGTCAATGCAATGGTCCGACGCGCGTCTTGTCTCAATCGTTCGCAGCTTTGCCACCGGGCGGAATAACATCGCCAATGGTGTGCTTGACTGCTTTCACCCTCACATCCTTTGCAAGGTCAATCTCGACATAAGTGTCATCAACCTTGGCAATCTTGCCGACGAGGCCGCCTTGGGTGATGACCTGATCGCCTTTCTTAAGCGCTTCGACCTTCTGCTGGTGCTCTTTCTGCCGCTTCATTTGCGGGCGGATAATGAGGAACCAGAAAATCAGCACCATGCCGATGATCGGCAACCAGTTGAGCCAAGCTGGCGGAGGAGCGGCCCCGGCGCCGGCAGCTGCGAGAATGTCAAACATCTGAAGTCTTGCCTATGCAAATTGCGTGTGTGTTTCGGTCTGACGTTCAGTCCGCGCCGCCTGCAAAGGCCTCGCCATCCCTACCCGTCTTTCCTTCAAGTGGGCGCGCGTAGCAGCAATGCAAGGGTGCTGCAATCGGGCCTCTTTCAGCATTGCCGGAGCAAGCGCCCTCTAATCCGTCTTGCATGGCAAAGATGGCGGTCCTATAGCGCGCGTCCTCGCTGGATTTCGGCCATTGCTGGAAATTCGGGACGTAGCGCAGTCTGGTAGCGCATCACACTGGGGGTGTGGGGGTCGTAGGTTCGAATCCTATCGTCCCGACCAGCGAGGTTTCTTTACAACCATGCATTCGTCGGACTGGGAAGTGCACTCGTCCCGAACCGCTTTCTATTTGTTTCGGGCGCGCGCAAGGAACGTTCTCCCATCCCCCGCGTTCGTTAGGCTCCATGAAATCAGCATGTTTCTTCGCAGGCGTTGCCGTCTTTGCGCTAGCCTCAGCGCAAGCGTCTGCGCGCGAGAATTCCGAAGAAAATTCAGATACCTCCGCGCAAGACGAGACGGGCGAGACATCGAACGAAACCAACACGCGCCGGGTCTTTACGCCCGCCGAGTTTGAGCGCTTTGCTCCGCGCAGCGCCTTTGACATGGCAGACCAGATACCCGGTTTCACGATCCGCTCCGACGAAGGGAATCGCGGGCTGGGTCAGGCGAACACCAATGTCATCATCAATGGCCAGCGCATTTCGGGCAAATCCAACGGCCCGGTGAGCGCGCTCCAACGCATCCCGATCGAAGAAGTCGTGCGGATGGAAATTGTCGATGGCGCGAGCCTGGATATCGGTGGACTGACCGGTCAGGTTCTCAACGTCATTACCAATTCCTCTGGCGGGATCACCGGACAGTTTCGCTATTCGGCTGAATGGCGCGACCGCGGCGTTCCTTTTCGCTGGGGTGATGGGCAAATCGCTCTCGCCGGTGGCGGCGAAAAGACCGAATGGACCTTAAGCTTCGAAAACGATGCCAGCCGCCGCGGTGATGAGGGCATTGAGCTGGTATTCGACGCAGCGGGTCAATTGATCGACACGCGCCAAGAAAAGTCCTTCTTCAACGGCGACCGCCCGAGCCTCTCGGGCTCATTCGCGCGGACCGCCAGCAACGGCAATGTCCTCAATCTGACGGGTCAGGTGCAAGGCTTTGTCTTTCGCCAAGGCGAAGACTCAGAGCGAACCGGAATCATCGAGGCCGCCGATCGTGTGCGCACCTTTCGTTCGAGTGAAGACGAATACAATTATGAGCTGGGCGCAGATTACAGCTTCAAGCTTGGCGGCGGGACGCTGAAGCTCATCGGCTATTATCGGTATGAAGACAGCCCGATAACCTCGCAAGTCACAACCGTTTTCGCAGATAGAAGACCACCCGAGGGCTCTGTATTCGTACAGGATTCCGACGAAAGCGAGGCCATCGCGCGCGCCGAATACACGTTTGGCGGTCTCGGCGGTGATTTCCAGTTCGCGCTCGAGGGGGTGAAGAACTCTCTGGACATCAATTCCTCGTTTGAAGAGCGCGACGCAGCGGGGGTTTTGCAACCGGTCGAGTTCGAGGGCTCGACCGCGCGGGTCGAAGAGGATCGCGCTGAGGCCAGCCTGACCTTTGGCCGCTCGATCGCCGACAACCTCACCATTCAGCTCTCCGCAGGCGCTGAATATTCGCAGATCAGCCAATCGGGCGTCGGCGGGCAAACGCGCTCATTCTGGCGTCCCAAGGGATTCGCCTCGTTCGATTGGAAGGCCAATGACAGTCTGAATGTTTCGGGCCGGATTGAACGGGTCGTTGGCCAGCTTAACTTCTTTGACTTCATCGCGGCGGCGGACCTTGATCAGGACCGGGTGGACGTGACCAATGCCGACCTCGTGCCGCCGCAAAGCTGGCTTTTCGAAGTGGAAGCCACCAAGAGCCTCGGCGACCTCGGTTCGCTCAATTTTCGCGGGTTCTACGAGGACATCAGCGACATCGTTGATCAGATCCCGATTGATGGCGGGGGACAAGCTCCGGGCAACATCGACTCCGCGACGCGATACGGGCTGGAGGGCGAACTGACCTTCCTCTTCGATACGCTCGGCATCAAAGGTCTGCGTCTTGATGCGACCGCAGGCTGGACCGAGAGCGAAGTTCTCGATCCGTTGCTCGGCACGCCGCGCGAACTTTCGGGCAACGAGCTACTCGATCTGAATGTTGACCTGAGGCAGGATTTCTTCGGCACGCCTTGGGCAACAGGGATTTCTTGGCGTTTCAACGAGAACCAGCCCAATGTGCGCCTAGACGAGGTTTTCCAACGGCTCGAACGGCCCGGTTTCTTGCGCGTCTTTGTCGAACACAAGGATGTGTTTGGCATGACCGCGCGGTTCAGAGTGGGCAATCTGTTGAACCGCGACAACACCTTTGACCGCACCATCTTTCTCGACCGGGCGGCAGGGCTTGTCGATATCATCGAAGACCGCGACCGCACATTCGGAACGATCTTCTCCTTCGATATCGAAGGCTCGTTCTAGCTCCGGCTTGCACCGCTCCCCTCGCCCGCCTAACCGCTGGAGCAAGGAGAGCTGGAAATGACCATACGCATGCGCAGTTGGCTGTTTGCCCCGGGCGACAGTGCCAAGAAAATGGGCAAGGCGATAGCGAGCGGGGCCGATGTGGCGCTGCTCGATCTTGAAGATTCTGTCACGCCTGAAAACAAGCCCGCCGCGCGGCTCGCGGTGGCCGAGACGCTTGGTGAGGCACAAGATACCTCGCGGATCTGGGTGCGGGTCAATCCGCTTGCGACCGGCTGGACTGGCGAAGATCTGGACGCGATCATTCGGGCGGGCCCGGGGGGCGTGTTTCTTCCCAAGGCCGAGGGCGGGCATGACGTCGAGACGCTCGATGCGATGCTAGCCGAGCGCGAGAAGTCGGCTGGCATTGCGGTCGGCTCTACCAAAGTCGCAGCACTGGTGACAGAGACTGCGGCGGCGATGTTCACCACCGGCACCTATGATTCGGCGAGCGAAGGGCAGAAGCGGCTGGTCGCAATGAGCTGGGGGGCGGAGGACTTGTCCAGCGAATTGGGCGCACGCGAACAGCGCGGCCCCGATGGCGAATATTCCCACGTCTACGAAATGGCGCGCAGCTTGTGTTTGCTCGGTGCGGTCAAGGCCGGAGTCGCACCTATCGAAACAGTTCAGCCCGAATTTCGCGACCTCGAAGCGCTGGAAACCCGCGCGCGCCGCGTTCGCGCTCAGGGATTTCGCGGGATGTTGGCGATCCACCCGGCCCAGATCGCGCCGATCAATGCCGCCTTTACGCCGAGCGCAGAAGAAATCGCCCATGCGCGCGCGGTGGTGCAGGCCTTTGCCGACAATCCCGGAGCAGGCACACTGGCGATCGACGGCAACATGCTCGACCGCCCGCATCTGGTGCTCGCGCAACGCCTGTTGGCCGAAGCGGGCGACACAATTTAACCAGAATATTTTCCTACACGAACCATATTGGTTATTAATGTGCCCGAATCAGCAATCGGAGCGCATTACATGGCCATTCTCGACACGCTTATCGGACCGATCACTTCCATCATCGACAAGATCATTCCCGACAAGGAAGCGCGCGCCAAGGCGAAGCTCGAACTGATCAAGCTCGAAGGCACGCAGGAGATGGAGCTGATCGAAGCGCGCCTTGCAGCGATTGTCGCGGAAGCGAAGAGCGTCGATCCGTGGACCAGCCGCGCACGCCCCAGCTTTCTTTACGTCATGTATGTGATGATCCTGTGGGCGCTGCCGATGGGCATCCTCGCCGCGTTCAAACCCGGCGTAGCGCAGGAAATCGCGGCGGGGATGAACGCCTATCTCAACGGCCTACCCGAGCCGCTCTATGCGCTGTTTGGCACAGGCTATCTCGGCTACACCGCCGCGCGCCAATGGGGCAAGGTTAAAGGCGTCGACAAATAGGGCAGTGTTGCGGCGCCCCATTCACGGGCGCCGCAGCCGGACAGCGCGGTTAATGGGACGCGGACACGGACACGGCGCGGTATGCCGTTGATACCCCGTTGATGTCGAAGCCCCTGCCATTGTCGTGGTATCGCGACGGGTCATCCACCCCGTAAGTGGGCGCGAAGACAAGCGCGGTCGGGCGGCCTTCATCGTCGAGGGCCATTGTCACGCGCTGTTTGGGGCTGCTGCGCCCCTTGCCCGTCATCATGAAAACGTCAACTTGGCCCTTATACTGGCGCCGAACCATGCGAAATGCGCCGTCTTCAAACTGGGAAAGCCGCGCTATCGTAAAGTCGTCGATAGGCACAATCCCGCCAAGTCGGGCATCCTCTCCGTTGACGACAGCCTTGGCGACTTTGCGCAGCAATGCGCGTGGCTCGGGCAAATCGTCGCTTTTCTGTGCGACCGCTGTCGGCGCGAGATCACGCATTGCCGGGTTGATCGAGAAGCCGAAAACATCGCCATGCTGATCGAAGATCATGATCGTGGTGCGTGCCAGATCCGCTTGCGCGCTTTCGGCACCGCATTTCCAGTCAATCACCAGATAATTGTCCGACCCGCCCGCGCCCATAAAGGCATCGCAACCGGAGAGCTTGGCCAGTTCCGCAAATTCGATTTCGCTCAATTTCGGGAGCATCGCGCGCTGGGTCGATGTGTCTCCTGCGCGGATCGCTTCGGCCAAGGTTGCTGCGTTCTCGGCATAGGCCTCGGCCTTCGCCGGAATGGTCTGCATCAAAAGAGTGCTTGAAAGCCCCGCTGCAAGAATTGCTGAAATTCCACGCATCACGTTCTCCTGTAGCCCTCCCGACCGTTGCGAAAAGATGCGAAAACGTCAATGAACGCGTTCTGAATAGGGGGCGAATACCTATCCGCCCGAACAGCTGCGACGAGACTATGTCCAAGACCATCTTCGTTCTAAACGGCCCCAACCTCAACCTGCTCGGCCTGCGCGAGCCGGAGATTTATGGGCGGGTCACGCTCGACGAAATCGCCGGAATGCTGGAGGATCGCGCACGCGAACTCGGTTTCACCATCGATATGCGCCAGACCAATCACGAAGGCATGCTGGTCGACTGGCTTCACGAGGCGCAGGCCGAGGGTGCGCGGGCGATAATCCTCAATGCGGCGGCCTACACCCACACCTCGATTGCACTGCTCGATGCGGCCAAGGCGATCACCACGCCGGTTATCGAAGTGCACCTGTCCGATCCCAAATCGCGCGAGGAATTTCGCCACACCTCCTATATCGGCATGGCGGCGGCCAAGACCATCGAGGGACACGGCGCGGACAGCTATCGCCTCGCGCTGGAAGCCGTAGCGTCGGGCGAAGTCTGACCGGCGGTCGATCTGCTCAGGCGGTCATTCGCCACGCTCAATTGCACGCTAACCATCAATTGCCACTTGCCAGCCGCAATTTGCGTGAATAGTCCCTTCTGAAACATTTCAACAAGGGGCACGCATGGCTGGAGATAAGCCAAATGCGGGACGCAAGTCCGGCATGAATGTCGATACGGACCTGGTCCGCGAACTCGCGGAATTGCTGAACGAGACCGGGCTGACTGAAATCGAAGTCGAGGATGGTGACCGCAAGGTCCGCGTCGCGCGTACGGCGACGGTGGCGGCCTCTGCCGCGCCTGTGGCTCATGCACCGGCCCCACAAGCCGCTCCCGCAGCCGCAGCGCCTGCCCCCGCGTCCGACGCGGCCCCTGCTGCCGCGCACCCGAATGCACTCAAATCGCCCATGGTCGGCACCGTCTATCTCGCGCCCGAACCCGGCGCGGCAAACTTCGTCAAAGTCGGCGACACGGTGAAGGAAGGCGACACGCTGCTGATCGTCGAGGCGATGAAGGTCATGAACCCGATCACAGCAGACCGTTCGGGTAAGGTCGATGCCATTCTCGTCGAAAACGCGCAGCCGGTTGAATTCGACCAACCGCTCGTCGCGATCTCGTAAAGCGCGCGAGCCATGAGCATTTCCCGCATCCTGATCGCCAATCGCGGCGAAATTGCATTGCGTATCCACCGTGCCGCGCACGAAATGGGAATTGAAACGGTCGCGGTGCATTCGACCGCTGATGCCGATGCGATGCATGTGCGGCTGGCCGATCACGCTGTTTGTATTGGCCCGCCCTCTGCAACCGACAGCTATCTGAATGTCGCCGCGATCATTTCCGCGGCCGAGGTGGCGCAATGCGATGCGATCCACCCCGGCTACGGTTTTCTGTCCGAGAACGCCAAATTCGCCGAAATTGTCGAAGCACACGACATCAAGTGGATCGGCCCCAAGCCGGAACATATTCGCACGATGGGCGACAAGGTTCAGGCCAAGAAATCGGCCGGCGAGCTAGGCCTGCCGCTGGTGCCCGGTTCTGACGGTGCGATTTCGGACCCCGATGAGGGGAAGAAAATTGCCGCCGAAGTGGGCTATCCGGTGATCATCAAAGCCGCCAGCGGTGGCGGTGGTCGCGGTATGAAGGTCTGCGAAAGCGAAGAAGAGCTTCCGACGCTGATGCAGCAAGCGGGCAGCGAAGCCAAAGCGGCTTTCGGCGATGCCACAGTCTATATCGAAAAATATCTCGGCAATCCGCGCCACATCGAATTCCAGGTGTTCGGCGATGGCAAAGGCAATGCGATCCATCTGGGTGAGCGCGATTGTTCGCTTCAGCGCCGCCACCAGAAAGTGCTTGAGGAAGCGCCCTCCCCCGTCATCTCCGACGAGGAGCGGATGCGCATGGGCGAGGTTTGCTCAAAAGCGATGCGCGACATGGGCTATCGCGGGGCGGGCACCATCGAGTTCCTGTGGGAAAACGGCGAGTTCTATTTTATCGAAATGAACACCCGTTTGCAGGTCGAACACCCCGTGACCGAAGCGATCACAGGCGTCGATCTGGTGCGCGAGCAAATCCGCATTGCGGCTGGCAAACCGCTCTCGGTGAAGCAGGAAGAGCTGGAATTTCGTGGCCACGCGATTGAATGCCGCATCAATGCCGAGGATCCGTTCACCTTTGCCCCTTCCCCTGGCAAGGTCACCTATTACCACCCGGCTGGCGGAATGCATGTGCGCGTCGATTCTGGGCTTTATGCAGGCTATTCGATCCCGCCTTATTACGACTCGATGATCGCGAAGCTGATTGTCTATGGCCGCGACCGCGAGGGCTGCATCATGCGTCTGCGCCGCGCGCTTGAGGAAATGGTCGTCGAGGGCGTGAAGACCAACATTCCGCTGCATCAGGAATTGCTGCGGCAGAACGATGTGCTGAACGGCGATTACTCGATCAAGTGGCTCGAAGAGTGGCTCGATAAGCGCGACGACTGACACTTTTTCCCTGTTTGTAATTCCCGCTTGACCACTCGCATTTGTTGCCGAACAGTCGACCTATGGCCTGACCTGGCCGCCAGTCATCAGGGGCAATCGAATGCGCAGTGGATTTTTAAGCCTGGCAATGACAGCTTGCTTTATGTTGGGCTTGGCCTTGGGCGTGGCTCAGCCGGCCCATGCGCAATCCTTCCTCGAAGGTGATTACGATCCCGCGATTCCCACTCTGACCGACACAGTCGGGCATGAGCCGGGCGCCGAAATCACCTCGGTCGAAGACACCATGACTTATCTGAGGGCGCTGGTCGAAGCCGCGCCCGACCGGATGAAAATGGTCGAATATGCGACCAGCTGGCAGGGGCGTTCGCTCGTCTATGTGATCATGACAGCGCCCGAAAATATGGCGCAGATTGACGCGATCCAGGCGGATTTGACCAATATCGGTGCAGGCCGGGCGAGCAATGGCCAGGCACTTCCTGTGACATGGCTAGCTTATGGCGTACACGGCAACGAGATATCATCGACCGACGCATCATTGATGATGGCCTATCACTTGCTTGCGTCGCGCGGCGATGCGCGCGTCGACCAGATCATGCGCGAGACCATTGTCGTTATTGATCCAATGCAAAACCCGGACGGGCGCGCGCGCTTTTTGTACAATTTTCAAAACGGCAGAGGCATTGTCCCAGCCGCAGACCGTCAAGCCGCCGAGCACGATGAAACCTGGCCAAGCGGCCGCGTCAATCACTACATGTTCGATCTCAACCGTGACTGGTTCACGCTGAGCCAGCCCGAAACGCGGGGCAAAGTCGCTGCCATCCGCGAATGGAACCCGGTCGTCGTCGCCGACATTCACGAAATGGGCGGCGATTCGACTTATTTCTTCAGTCCCGCCGCCGACCCGTTCAATCCCAATATCACGCAAACCCAAATCCGCGCTTACGAGACCATCGGGCGCAACAACGCCGCGTGGTTTGATCGGATTGGGGAGCCGTATTTTACGCGCGAGGTCTTTGACCTGTTTTATCCGGGCTATGGCGACACATGGAACGCTCATCACGGCGCGATCGGCAGCACCTATGAGCAAGGCTCTGCGCGCGGATTGGTGTTCAAGCGGCGCGACGGAACCGAGCTGACCTATGCCGACGGCGTTCGCAATCACTTCATCGCAAGCCTCGGAACAGCCGAGGCCGTGGCGCAGGATCCGTCGCGGTTCCTGCGCGAATACGCCGCTTACCGCGCGGATAATGCAGCGGGTGCCGCTGGGCGCGGTACCTATGTGATCGACCTGGCCGAGCGCCGCTGGAATGCCGAGGCATTGGGTCGACGGCTGGCCGCACAGGGAATCACTGTGCGGCGCCAGAGCGGGCCGGCGAGCACCTGCGGTCGTACTTATCCCAAAGGCTACCTTGCAGTACCGCAGGCTCAACCCGCTGCCCGTCTGATCCGCAGCCTGCTCGATAAAGACACCCCACTGCCGCGAGACTTCATCACCGAGCAGGAGAACCGGCGATCCATCGAC
>JBCCOF010000022.1:0-26639 GCA_039025455.1 Pseudomonadota bacterium
CGAAACTGTTCGGGGTCGCCTGCGCAAGGATTGCGGCGGTTTCGACCATCTCGACCATAAAGGTGGAGCGCCCGCGCGCGAGATTGTCCGAGGCGCCGACGCGGCTGAACAATCGGTCTACCAACCCGATCCGCGCCGTGTTTGCGGGCACAAAGCACCCAGCCTGCGCCATCAGCACGATCAGCGCGTTCTGCCGCAGAAAGGTCGATTTGCCGCCCATATTCGGCCCGCCGATCAGCCAAAGCCGGTCATCGCCCCCCAAGGCGCAGTCATTGGCGACGAAGCGCTCGCTTGTTTTTGCCAGCGCCGCCTCGACCACCGGATGCCGTCCGCCTGTGATCGCCAACCCCGCCTCTTCGGTGATCTCCGGTCGGCACCAGTCCCCTTCGGCTCCGCGTTCGGCATTGCCAGCGGCGACATCGATGCGGGCAAGCGCGGCGGCGGTGGCAGCGATGGCTTCGCGCGCCTCAACCACCTCGCCGGTCAATTCTTCGAAATGCGATTCCTCCGCCGCCAGGGCGCGACCGCCTGCCTCGGATATGCGCGAGGCTTCCTCGTGCAGGCTCAGCGAGTTGAACCGCACCGCGCCTTTCATGGTCTGGCGATGCGTGAAGCCGCTATCGGCCTCCATCAGCGGGTCGGCATGGCGGCTGGGCACTTCGATGAAATATCCGAGCACGCCGTTATGCTTGATCTTGAGCGAGGCGATGCCGGTGCCCTCGCGATAGCGCGCCTCCATCGCGGCAATGGCGCGGCGGGCATTGCCGGAGACCTCGCGCAATTCATCAAGGCTGGCGTCATAGCCGTCTGCGATAAAGCCGCCATTGCCGCGTTCAGTCGGCGGGGACGCGACCAGCGCGCGGCCCAGCAAGTCGGTAAGTGCGCCATGCCCGCTCAGCGTCGGAAGCAGCGCATCGAGCAAAGCAGGGCGGTCTGCCTCCTGCATCAGCCAGTTTTGTACCCGCTGCGCCTCGGCTAGCCCGTCGCGGACCTGACCCAGATCGCGGGGGGAACCACGCCCTGCCACGATCCGCCCCAGCGCCCGTCCGATATCGGGAAGCGCACGCAATATCTCGCGCAGATCAGCGCGCTCAATCGGACGCTCGCGCCAGAATTGCACCAGCGCCAGCCGCGCTTCGATTGCGCCCGCGTCGAGCAAGGGCGCCGACAAGTCTTCGGCGAGCAAACGCGATCCGGCTCCGGTCGAGCAGCGGTCCAATGTCGCGATGAGGCTGCCCGCGCGGCTGCCCTGCTGGGTTTCGAGAATTTCGAGGCTGGCGCGGGTGGCTTCGTCCATCACCATGCCCGATGCCTCGGCCCGCGCGACTGGTGGAAGCAAGAATGGCAAGGTCCCCCGACCGACATGGTCGAGATAGCCGATCAAACCTCCCGCGGCGGCCAGCATAGCACGCGAAAAAGTGCCGAAGCCATCGAGGGTTGCGACCTCGTGCACCCGCTTGAGCTGTTTCTTGCCTTCGTCGCTGGTGAACGCGCTTTTGGCGTGCGCAGTCGTTTCATCAGGGCCGTGCACCCAGTCTTCGGGAACGACCACCTCGGTTGCGCCCAGCCGGGCCAGCGAGGCGCTTAGCATTTCGGGCGCGCATTCCTCCAGCACCATCGTGCCAGTCGAAATGTCGCAAGCGGCCATGCCAATCGCGCCTCGCACTTCGGCCAAAGCAACGAGCATGTTCGAACGGCGCGGCTCCAGCAGGGCCTCTTCGGTCAGCGTCCCCGCTGTCACAAACCGCACAATGTCGCGTGCGACCAGCACTTTAGAGGATGGCTTACCTTCGCGCTTGGCCCGTTCTTTTGCCTCGGCAGGGGTTTCCACCTGCTCGGCAATGGCAACGCGGCATCCCGCCTTGATCAGCCGCGCCAGATAGCCTTCCGCCGAATGCACCGGCACACCGCACATCGCCACCGGTTCGCCATCGTGCTCCCCGCGCGATGTCAGTGCGATGTCGAGGATTTGCGAGGCCGTGCGCGCGTCGTCAAAGAACAGCTCGAAAAAATCGCCCATCCGGTAGAACAGGAGCGACCCTTCGGCCTCGCGCTTGAGCGCAAGATATTGCTCCATCATCGGTGTCGCTTTTCCGGCCATTCCTCCGACCTAGCCAGCGCGCGGGTGATTCGGAACGCTCCGGATGCGAGCTTTCCCCGCTTTGGCCCCGCTTTGACCCTATCCCTTGCAACTATCGCCCGCTAAGCGCGAAGTTGAAACGCAGAACCAAGAGGGGCTTATGGCCGACGATCGCACACCATCATTCACCACGCGCGAGGCGCTGTTTTACCACGAGACGATCCGTCCGGGTAAGCTGGAAGTGGTCGCGACCAAACCGATGACATCGCAGCGCGATCTCAGCCTTGCCTATTCGCCCGGTGTGGCCGCGCCCGTTGAAGCCATCGCCGAAGAGCCATCGCTCGCGGCGCGCTACACCGCGCGGTCAAACCTTGTGGCGGTGATCTCCAACGGGACCGCGATCCTTGGCCTGGGCAATCTCGGCGCGCTCGCATCCAAGCCGGTGATGGAAGGCAAGGCGGTGTTGTTCAAGCGCTTCGCCGATGTCGACTCGATCGATATCGAGCTGGCGACCGAGGACCCCGAAGCCTTCATCAATGCGGTTGCTTTGATGGAGCCGAGTTTTGGCGGGATCAATCTGGAGGATATCAAAGCGCCCGAATGCTTCATCATCGAGCAGGCTTTGCGCGAGAAGATGAACATTCCGATCATGCATGATGACCAGCATGGCACCGCGATTATTGCGGCGGCGGGCCTGATCAATGCCTGCCATCTGACGGGGCGCGACCTGAAAGATGTGCGCATGGTGGTGAACGGCGCGGGCGCTTCGGCATTGGCTTGCACCGCGCTGATCAAGGCGATGGGTGTGCCGCACGAAAACGTGATCGTGTGCGACCGGACCGGCACGATTACCCCGGGCCGTGAAAAGGTCGATCAGTGGAAAAGCGCCCACGCGGTTAAAACCGATGCGAAGACCCTCGAAGAAGCGCTGGTCGGCGCGGATATCTTCCTCGGCCTTTCGGCAGCGGGTGCGCTCAAACCGGAATGGGTCGCCAAAATGGCGGACAAGCCGATCATCTTCGCCATGGCCAACCCGACGCCCGAAATCATGCCGGACGAAGCCAAGGCCGTCCGCCCCGACGCGATCATCGCCACCGGGCGCAGCGATTTTCCCAATCAGGTCAACAATGTGCTCGGCTTCCCGTTCATCTTTCGCGGCGCGCTCGACGTTCAGGCGACCACGATCAACGAAGAGATGAAGATTGCCGCCGCCACTGCGATTGCCGAGCTCGCGCGCAAAAGCGTGCCCGAGGAAGTGGCGAGCGCCTATGGCAAGAACCACAAGTTCGGGACCGATTATATCATCCCCGCGCCGTTCGATCCGCGCTTGATCGAAGTTGTCTCATCCGCCGTGGCGAAGGCAGCGATGGATTCCGGTGTCGCGCAAACGCGGATCGAGGATTTCGACGAATACGCCCACTCGCTCAAGTCGCGCCTCAACCCGACCACTTCGGTGCTGACCGGCGTTTATAACGAAGCGAAGTCGCACCCGCGCCGTATGGTCTTTGCCGAAGCGGAGGAAGAGGTGGTGCTGCGCGCTGCGATCCAGTTCCGCGACTTTGGCTATGGCACTCCGGTGCTTGTCGGGCGGACCAAGGCTGTGGTCGATAAGCTCCACCAGCTCTCGGTCTCCGATCCGGGCAGCTTCGAAATCCAGAATTCGGCCGATAGCGAGCATGTGCCCGCCATGGTCGATTTCCTTTACGAGCGGCTTCAACGGCGCGGCTTTACCGAGCGCGACGTGCGCCGGATGGTCAATCAGGAGCGCAATGTGTTCGCCGCGCTGTTGGTCGCGCTGGGCCATGGTGATGGCATGATCTCGGGCATGACGCGGACCTTTGCGCAGACGGTGCGCGAGGTGAATCTGGTGCTCGATCCCAAGCCCGACGCGCTGCCCTTCGGCATCCATATGATGATCGGCAAGAACCACACGACCTTCCTCGCCGACACCACCATCAACGAGCGCCCCGATGCCGCGCAACTCGCCCATATCGCCAAAGAAACCGCAGCGGTTGCGCGGCGCATGGGCCACGAACCGCGTGTGGCGTTTCTATCCTATTCCACCTTCGGCAACCCCTCGGGCCAGTGGCTGGCCAATATCCGCGAGGCGGTCGCGATCCTTGACCGCGAGGACCCGGGTTTTGAATATGAAGGCGAAATGGCGCCCGACGCCGCGCTCAATCCGAAAGTGATGGAGCTTTACCCATTCAGCCGCCTGTCAGCGCCCGCCAATGTGCTGGTCATGCCGGGCCTGCAATCGGCCAATCTCTCGGCCAAGCTGCTGCGCGAACTGGCAGGCGATGCGACGATAGGTCCGATGCTGATCGGGATGGAAAAGCCGGTGCAGATCGTCCCGATGACAGCGCTGGCGCCCGATGTTCTGACGCTGGCCGTGCTGGCAAGCGCGGGGGTTGTGGGTTAGCCCACGCCCCTTGTTTCCGCCAGAATGGCCTCAAGGTCTGTGCCCGGCGGAGCAATGTTCTGCGCCTCAGGGGCAATCATATACTGTTCGGGCACAAGCAGTTGGCCTTCCGACGTGAGTGTTCCGAACCGGTCGATCAGCACTTGGGTCTCGTTAAACTGCTTCGAGTAATCGAACGTCTGGGACAACTCGATGGCCTCGATTTCATTGATACCAAGGTCGCCTGCCTCGATGGCTGATTTTGCAATTGCAAATTCGGTTTGCTGATGCTCGAGAAGCTGGGCTTCAACCACACTGTTTGCGAGTTGAGACTTGGCATCGGGTCCCACCTTCATGGAGAACTTCTGGCCTCTGCGCCTTCGGCTGAAAGGATTGTAAGGGTCCCATCGGTGAGTTGAGTCCCAGCGGGGACCGAACTTTCTGACCGCCCAATACTTGCTCCCTGCATCAACGCGGCCGACGCCGAGGCTGATCATCGCATCATAAAAAACCCGGTGTGTGGCCTGCCAGGAGCGCTCCATAGTGTCGCAATAGTAATCATGGATGATCGCTGCGTCCCCGTGTCTTCCGGAGAATGGGCCACCCGCAATGGACCACAAGATACGCGGAATGGATGCGCCATTTGTTTTATAGCCTGCAGGGACTGACCATAGGACGCCTTTGGGGTCTCGATAGCTAAATGGTCTAACCAGCCGTCTCAGCCGCCCCAGAGATTCTGTGACCGGGTTTCCTGAAAACCTGCCTACGCGTTGGGCGAAGGCATGACCTGGGTTAAGTGCCAAATACGATCCGACCGCCGCCGCGCCGATGAAATTGCGTCTACTGAGCATATGAACTCCTCTCACTCGGCCTATGGCACCCAGAGCGAGCGAGTTACCGTGACACGCGTCACGGTGTCGGAGACTGGCCTGAATTAGCTCACCAATTCCTCAATCGGCACATAGTCGAGGTCATACCCGAAATAGCGCGGGCTGAAGACCGCAAGACCGCCTTCGCTGCGACAGATCGGGTCGCTGCGAAAGCCGAGTACCGCGACCGCCTGTCCGTTCTCGTAGCCCGGATTAACGATGCCATCGCCGCTTTCCACGTCGATTACGCTGATCAGGTCGGGGCAGGTGGCGATCACTTCCCCGTTGCGGCGGGCGACCAGATGCTCGTTTTTGACATCGGTTTCAAAGGACCGGCCTGCGAAATCGTCGGTCCCGGTGAGGCGCACTTTGCCTTGCAGGAAGCCGTCCTCGTCGCGCCATTCGGTGCCCGAGACCGTGCCGGTGAAGAGCAGATAGCCATCGCCTGCCTTGCGCGCCGCTTCGATCGGGTCGCTGCCCGCCGACTTAGCGTCGCGTACCGCTTTGCCGATGTTGCGCGCCAGGGTGAGGCTGTCGGTGACGAGCGTGCCCTTTTGCTTGGCCTGCGCGCCGGTGATCGGGCTGTCGGCGACCCCGCATTCGCGGCTGACCACGGAGATCGAGCGCAGGATATCCTCCGCGCGGCTCGGATCGCCGAGCGTTTCGACAATCATCTCGTCGCCGAACGGGGTCGCCGCGCCAATCGGAGTGAGCGGGACGCCCGCGACCTTGACCGAGTGTTGGTTTATCTCGGGCACCGCGCGCCCGACCGTATCGGCATCGAGCGCCGGAACGCCGAGGCGCGCCGCGATAGAGAGACCTTCGGCGAGGCTGAGCGGGCCGATCTCGCCCAAGATAACCCCAGAGAACTTCTGATCGAGGTGTTTTTCGAGCGCTTCGAACGCGGCCTGCACAGGGTCCTCGAACCCGTTTTCGGCCGCGTCGAGCCGCGCCTGCATGTCCTCGCTGGTGTCCGCAAGGCTGGCGAGGCCATAGGGGCAGGCGACGCGGTCGGTGTCGGCGAGCGCAGAGACGGGCAGGGCGGTGAAGGAGAGACCAGCGGCGAGGTCTTTCGCGATCAGCTCGCGCGCCTCGGCAAGGCTGCCCCCGCCACCAGTGCCAAGATAGGAGCTGCCAACCAGCGCATCTTCAAGCGCGTCGGCATCCATGGCCACCGCATCGGGATTGGCGACGCGCTCACCCGAGCCGCCTTCGCCGTCCTCGATCTTGCGACACGCCGCGAGCGCGCCGGTCGCCACGACCAGACCACCGATAAATTGCCGCCGTGATGCCATTGATTGCTTCCCCGTTAGTAGTTGTGGGAGCAGATTGGAGCGAAGCTACAGCTTTTGCAATTCTTGCGCTGGAGATTGATGGATCACCGCATTGATGCACCCGGCGACGGTGAAGCCTAAGATAAAGTAAATGACAGCTGCGCGCCGCAAAGGGGTCCGGGTGGGACTGCGCGGATCAAGAAAATCGACCGAAGCTAGACCGAGGACCATATTCAGCCAGCGCAATGGAAGCAGCCACATGTCTTGGGGGCGACCGGTGAAGATTGACGGCCCCAAAATCATCCAAAGATCCACTACAAGCGCTAGCCCGAGCCACGCTGTCCACCTTTGGGCGAGCCAATCCTTCATCAGCGCCGCCGAAAACGGAAATACCAGACTTCGTGGCCAAACACCTCGCGCGCTTTGGTTTCGTAGCGCGTTTCGCTCCAGCCGCTCGGGCGGTTTTGCCAGCTGGACGGGCCTTCGACGACCCATTCGAACTCGTCGGTAAAGCGCTGCATCACCATCAGGGCGTGGCGCAGATAGATCGCGTGATCGGTGCCAAAGCGAAACTCGCCGCCCGGTTTCAGCTTGTCGGCGATCATCTGCACCGGGCCGTCATTCATCATCCGCCGCTTGGCGTGACGCGCTTTGGGCCACGGGTCGGGGTGGAGCAGATAGACCATGGTCAGCGCATTATCGGGAATGCGCGAGAGCACTTCGATGGCGTCGCCATGGTGCAGCCGGACATTGGAAAGCAGCCCGTCCTCGACATGGCCCAGCGCCGCCGCCACCCCGTTGAGGAACGGCTCTGCGCCGATAAAGCCGTGATTGGGCAGAAGGTCGGCGCGGTAGGCCAGATGCTCGCCGCTGCCAAAGCCGATTTCAAAGTGCATCGGGCAATCTTCGCCGAACAGAGCTTCGGCTGTCACCGGACCTTCGGCGGGCACCGCGATTTTCGGCAGCAGATTGTCGACCAAGCCTTGCTGGCGCGGACGCAGGGGTTTGCCCATGCTGCGGCCATAGAGCCGGCTAAGAGTTGTCGGATCGCCTTCCTTATATGCGCTCATGCCGCGCGCGCTAAGCCGAGGGGGCGGGTCTTGTCCAGCCCCCTGAGTGCGCAGTCTCCGACCTGCGGGGTTGAGATGTGATGCGGATTGCTGCACCGCGCGGAGCCATGGAACAACTGCAACTCCTCCTTTCCGAGCAGGCCCCCTGGGTTCAGGCGATGATTGGTCTGATTGTGCTCGTGCTTGTGGCGACAATCGTCAATTTCGTCCTGAAATACGTGATCTTGCGCGCCATCGCGCCGCTGCTGGATCGTAAAAGCGATACGATAGACAAGGCCGCCGGTTGGCTCGCAACGGTTGCGCCCTTGCTGGTGATGTCGCGCGGGATCGTTTTGGTGCCTTACCTGCCCGGCGATGTGTACACGTTCATCACAAGCGGGGCGCGAGCCTTCATCGTTCTGTCGATCGCCATGGCAATCGTGAAAGGGCTGACCTACGCCAATGAGCTGTATGAGCGCCTGCCGCGCTCGCGCAATCGCCCGATCAAGGGCTTTGTGCAGGTCGTCAAAATCCTCGTCCTGAGCGGCGCGGCGATCATCATTATCGCGGTTCTGATCGACGAATCTCCGTTGCTGCTCCTGTCGGGTCTGGGCGCAATTACAGCGGTTTTGCTGCTGGTGTTCAAGGACACGATCCTCTCGCTGGTCGCGAGCGTACAGCTGACCACAGGCGATATGCTGCGCGTGGGCGACTGGATCGCGATGCCGGATATGGGCGCGGATGGCGATGTGATCGACATCTCGCTGCACACGGTGAAGGTGCAGAATTTCGACAAAACCATCGCCTATATCCCGACGCACCGGCTGGTCTCCGATGCCTATCGCAATTGGCGCGGGATGAGCGATGCGGGCGCGCGGCGGATCAAGCGAGCCTTGGTGCTGGACCAGAATTCGGTGCGGTTCCTGTCGGATGAGGAAGTGGTCGGGCTCAAGCGGTTCAAGATGCTCAAGGACTTTCTGGAAGAGCGGCGTCAGGAGATCGCCGAATGGAACGAGCGTGAGCTGACGGGGGAGGATGCGCCGGTCAATGCGCGGCGTTTCACCAATATCGGCGTGCTGCGCGCCTATATCATCGCCTATCTCGATTGGCATCCGCGCATAAACAGCGAGGGGTTCACGCAATTGGTGCGACAGCTCGATCCAAGCCCGCTGGGCATTCCGATTGAACTCTATTGCTTTACGGACACCACCGTCTGGACCGAGTATGAGGATATCCAAGCCGATATTTTCGACCATCTGCTCGCGATCCTGCACGAATTTGACCTGAGGCTGTTTCAGGAGCCGAGCGGGATGGATGTACGCGAGGGAGTGTCTGGCGCAAGCGTGGCCTGACCCCTAACCAGCCCAAAGAAAAGCGCCCAAGGCGAAAAGCCTAGGGCGCTTTCAAAGTGTATTCGAAACAGGAACGCACCAGACGGATTGCCATCAATCCGCAAGCGCGACCGCGCGTCGCGGCCCCTGCCGCGCCCCCTCGGAGCGTGCGGCGCAGCCGCTAAGCGCGAGAGAAAATCACGCCGCTTCGACTTCTTCCTGAGGGTCGCGCAGCACATAGCCACGGCCCCAGACCGTCTCGATGTAATTCTCGCCGTCGCACGCATGGCTGAGCTTTTTGCGCAGCTTGCAGATAAAGACGTCAATGATCTTCAGTTCCGGCTCGTCCATCCCGCCATACAGGTGGTTGAGGAACATCTCTTTGGTCAGCGTGGTGCCCTTGCGCAGCGAAAGCAGCTCGAGCATCGCATATTCCTTACCGGTCAGGTGGACCCGCGCGCCATCGACTTCGACAGTCTTGGCATCGAGGTTAACCGCCAGCTTGCCGGTGCGGATGATCGACTGGCTGTGACCCTTCGAGCGACGCACAACAGCATGAATGCGCGCGACCAGTTCTTCGCGATGGAATGGCTTGGTCACATAATCGTCGGCACCAAAGCCGAACGAGCGGATCTTGCTGTCCATTTCGGCAATGCCTGAGAGGATAAGCACCGGCGTCTGCACCTTGGCGACGCGCAGCTTCTTCAGCACGTCATAGCCGTGCATATCGGGCAGGTTGAGATCGAGCAGGATGATATCGTAATCATACAGCTTCCCGAGATCCAAACCTTCTTCGCCGAGGTCAGTCGCATAGACATTAAAACCTTCGGTGGTGAGCATGAGTTCAATGGCTTTCGCCGTTGTGGGCTCATCCTCAATCAGCAGCACTCGCATCGCCGGTCCCCTGTTTTGCCAGACGTGAACGTAATCTTGTTGCCGGTAACGCCTCGGTAAGAGGTGTTGCCGTGTATTAACCACACAAGGTCTGAACGGAAAAGGTTAACACGGCGTAAATGATGGCCTTGAATTTTTGTGAGTCTTTTGAGTCACACGTATAATTGCGTTGTTTGTTTGAGCGCTCGCATCCGCGAGCACATCCTCGCTAGACGTGCAGCAAAGCTGCACCCGCTGCGGGCGGGCGGTCGCCCTTGCGACTGCTTCGCAGTCGTTTGGCTTCACGCCAATTAAGTCTGCTCTGGCCTTTGACTGCCGTGACCAAGGATCAAGGACGGGACTGCTCTTCCTCCCCTCCACTTGCGGGAGGGGGCTTTAAAGTTGTGCCGACCTAGCGCCAGGTCTGTTCGATCCAATCGTCGATATAGTCGTGATGGGCTGACCAGGCGTGCAGGGTTGCTTTGGCCCATTGTGTTACCATCGCGGGGTGTTTGGTGCCGCCAATATGCGGCTCGATATCGGCGACTGTCAGCTCGTAGGACTTAGGCGGTTCGAGATAGATCAAGCTGGCTTTGTGCTTTGTAAACCCGAGCATGACTTCGTTTGTCTTTTGGGGGCTCATGTCCCGGCGAAGCTGGAGCGTAAGTCGCGCCAAATGCAAGCCGACCGACTGAATCTCGCGCCTTTTCTCGCCTGATCCGGGATGCTGGACAGCGTAGGTGTCGACGCTCAGCCTGTGTGTCGCGCCCAGTTTTGGGTCGGAATATTCCGTTGCCAATATGCGGTTGAACACCTCGTAACATGCGGGCGAGGACGTCATGTAGCGGTGGATCGGCCCCTCGATATCGGGCAATTCGACGCCGCATCCGGGGCAAACGGACAGTCCTTCGCTCACGCCTGGCTCTACAGCTCCGCCAGCTTCTTCGCGCGCCGTCTTTGCGCGCTTGAGCCAAGCCCGATTGCCTCGCGATATTTTGCCACCGTACGCCGCGCGAGGTCGAAGCCTTCTTCTTTCAAGAGGTCGACCAGCTTCTGATCCGACAGCACCTTTTTCGGGTCCTCGCCGTCGATCAGTGCCTTGATCCGGGCCTTGATCGCTTCTGAGGATGCCCCTTCGCCGTCGCTCGATGCAACGCCGCTCGAGAAGAAGTATTTCAGCTCGAAACAACCCCTGTCGCAGTGCAGAAATTTGTTGCTGGTCACGCGGCTGACCGTGCTTTCGTGCATCTCGATCTGCTCGGCCACTTCGCGCAAGGTCAGCGGGCGCAGCTCCGAAACGCCTCTGCGGAAAAAACCGTCCTGCTGCTTTACGATCTCTGCCGCGGTTTTGAGGATAGTCTTTTGCCGTTGGTCCAGCGCGCGGATCAGCCAATGCGCATCGGCCAGCTTTTCCTTAAGCCAACCCTGCGTTTCCTTGTCGGGCGAACCATCGCTGAGCTCGACATAGTATCCGCGATTGACGATCAGACGCGGCAAAGTGTCTTCATTGAGAGATATGTCCCAGCCACCAGAGCCGTTATCCTTGAGCAAGACATCTGGGATGATCGCATCGTCAGTGCTCGGAGCAAAGGCGAGCCCCGGCTTGGGATTGAAGCTGCGCAGTTCGTGCAGCATGTCCGCGAAGTCCTCGTCATCGACATTGCACAGCCGCTTCAACCGCGCGACTTCGCCCTTGGCGAGCAATTCGAGATTGTCGATCAGCTTCGCCATGCAAGGATCATAGCGATCCGCGTCACGCGCCTGCAGAGCAAGGCATTCGGAGAGGTTGCGCGCGCCCACCCCGCTCGGGTCGAGCATTTGCACTACGGTTAGCGCGTCTTCGACCACATCCATGCTTACGCCAAGGTCATATGCGATATCGCGCAGGTCGAACGGCAGATAGCCCGCATCGTCGAGCAGCCCGATAATATGGCGTGCAGCGAAGGCTTCTTTGGGATTGGTCGCGACCGCGCCGACCTGTTCATTGAGATGTTCGGTGAGGGTCGTTTCCGTGGCGCGGGTGGCTTCGATATCGGGCAAGTCCACATCGCCGCCTGCCATGCCGCCGCTGCTTGCTGCTGTGCCCCAATCCGAGCCGCCCTGATCGGACATGCTGCGGTCTGAACCGGTCATCGCCCCATCGCCGGTGTCGTGATCCTGATCGAGCGCTGATGTGTCGAGATCGGTTGGGGCTTCGCTTTCACCCGCTCCCTGCGCGATCAGTTGATCGGCGGTGAATTCCTCGCGCGGAATGTCATCGGGTTCGCCCGGAGCCTCGCTCGCCTCGCTCGAAACAGCGCCCGCTTCAAGAAGCGGATTGGCCTCCAGTGCTTCACCGATAAAAGTCTCGATCTCGAGGTTTGACGCCGCCAGCAGCTTGATCGCCTGCTGCAATTGCGGCGTCATCACCAGCGATTGCGATTGCCTCAGGTCGAGCCGTGGACCCAGCGCCATGAATTATGCCCGCCAGACTGTCACAGTGTGAAATTCTCGCCGAGATACAGCCGCCGGACATTCTCGTCGGCGACCAGTTCTTGCGGCGTGCCCGCGAACAGCACCTGACCACCATAAATGATGCAGGCGCGATCAACGATTTCGAGCGTCTCGCGCACATTGTGATCGGTGATCAGCACCCCGATACCGCGCGTTTTGAGATCCGCCACGAGATCGCGAATATCGCTGATCGAAAGCGGGTCGATCCCGGCGAATGGCTCGTCGAGCAGCATGATCGAGGGCTTGGCCGCCAGCGCGCGAGCAATCTCGCAGCGCCGCCGCTCACCACCGGACAGAGCCATTGCCGGTGCTTCCCGCAGGCGGGTCAGGCCAAACTCGTCGAGCAACCGCTCCAGTTCGGCAGCGCGGGTTTCGCGGTCGGGCTCGACCAGCTCGAGCACACAGTTGATGTTCTTTTCGACAGTCATGCCGCGAAAGATGCTTGTTTCCTGCGGCAGGTATCCAAGGCCCAGGATCGCGCGGCGATACATCGGCAGTTTGGTGACATCCTCGCCATCCATAAGGATACGGCCGGCATCGGGCTTCACAAGGCCCATTATCGAGTAAAAGCAGGTTGTCTTGCCCGCACCATTGGGGCCGAGCAGCCCGAGCACTTCCCCCTTCGCGACGCTAAGCGAAATGTCGCTCAGCACGGCGCGCTTGTCATAGCTTTTGGCGATCGAAATGACTTCGAGCCCGCCATCCGGCATCGGCGCGGTGGCATCGGCGGTGCTATCGCCACTCTGCTGATTGAGGGTATCAAGGTCGCTCATCACCCTCGTCTTAGCACCCTGAACTTAACAGAAAAGACCGCAAAGATGCGTGAACCCCCGTTTTGGCAAGAAAATTGCTTTCGTACTTGCTGCGCGCGTCCGCCCGGTGCTTTGGGCTGACTGAATGCGCAAAATTTCCGGGCAGCGCTGCGCAAGAATATTCCAAATTGGTTACCGCGCTTGCACGTATGCCGACTCTCTGGGATACTTGCATCAGAAACAGAATCCGTTGGGGAGCGGTGACATGGCAAATATTTCGAAGCAGCAGACTGCGTCTGCGCGGGCGCCCAAGGCGAAAGACTGGCGCAAATCGATGAGCGACCATGTCGCATATGCCCTGCTGGTCTATACCGGTTTGCAGATATTTGTGACCGTGAAGGCGCTGAGCGAGGGGCTTTCCTCGATCCTGCCTTATGTCGCGTTGGTGGTTCTGGTCGCTGGCATGATTCCCGCCTGCCGCTGGTTCGAGAAGCGCTGGGCCGACCTTAGCGACGACGAAGCAGCCGATATGAGCTTTGCCAGTGACTTTCGCCGCGACACAGTGATGCTGTGGGTGCTCGCGATTGGCCTGCCCTTTGCGCTGACCTTTATCTTCAAGGCCATTTTCGCCGTCATTTGATCGAAAGCGCTTAGGTTTCGCGGGGCCTAGGGCCTAGGGCCTAGACCCAAGGCCCCAGGTTCACTTCCCAGCGCGGGCTATCGCATCCATCACCACCTCGCGCGCTTCCTGATTGTCGCCCCACTTGCCGACGCGCACCCACTTCTCGGCTTCGAGATCTTTGTAGTGGGTGAAAAAGTGCTCGATCTGTTGAAGGATGATCGAGGGCAGGTCTTTGGTCTCCCCCACGTCGGAATAATACGGGAAGGTCGTGTCGACTGGCACACAGATGAGCTTTTCATCGCCGCCATGTTCGTCTTCAAGGTTCAAGACGCCGATCGGGCGCGCGCTGACAACGCACCCGGCGATAAACGGCGAGCGCGCAATGACCAGCGCATCAAGCGGATCGCCATCGGGGCTGAGCGTGTGTGGGACGAACCCATAATTGGCCGGATAGCGCATCGGCGTGTGCAGGATGCGGTCCACAAACAGCGCGCCGCTTTCCTTGTCGAATTCATATTTCACCGGCTCGCCACCGGTTGGCACTTCGATGATGACATTGAGGTCGTCGGGCGGATTGGTGCCGGTCGGGATTTTGTCGATGCGCATTGGAAGTCCTGTTGTTGCCGTGTGCCCCGATCCCGCGAAGGCGTGCGCGCGCCATAGGAGCAATGGTGTGTGTGCGAAAGAGGGTTTGGCTTTTTTGGTTTCCAATCAGCCCGCGGCCACGATTGCGCAAATCATCCTGACCGCTTAACTGCGCGGCCATGTCCAAAAACACACCAAAAGCCATTCGCGGCACACAGGATATTTTCGGCGCCGATGCCGAGGCTTTCGCCTTCGTGGTCGAGACCTTTGAGTATGTCCGCAAGCTCTACCGCTTTCGCCGCGCCGAATTCCCGGTGTTTGAAAAGACCGAGGTGTTCGCGCGCTCATTGGGCGAGACCACCGATGTTGTCTCCAAAGAGATGTATTCGTTCGAGGATCGCGGCGGAGACTCGCTGACGCTGCGCCCCGAATTCACCGCCGGAATTGCGCGCGCTTACCTGACAAACGGGTGGCAGCAATATGTGCCGCTCAAGGTCGCAACGCATGGCCCGCTGTTCCGCTATGAGCGTCCGCAAAAGGGCCGCTATCGCCAGTTCCACCAAATCGATGCCGAGATTATCGGCGCGGGCGATCCGCAGGCGGATGTCGAATTGCTCGCCATGGCTGACCAGCTTTTGAAGGAGCTGGGCATCAATGATGTGACGCTGCATCTCAACACTTTGGGCGATGCGGAAAGCCGCGAGGCTTGGCGCGCGGCTTTGGTCGAGTATTTTCGCAGCGTGAAGGATCAATTGTCGCAGGACTCGCAAGACCGGCTCGAAAAGAACCCGCTGCGCATTCTCGACAGCAAGGACCGGCAGGACCAACCCTTCCTCCCCGATGCGCCCAAGATTGACGAATTTCTGTCCGAAGAGGCGCGCGATTTCTTCGCGGCGGTGACGAGCGGCTTGGATGCGGCGGGCGTCAAATGGATGCGCGCCGAAAGCCTGGTGCGCGGGCTTGATTATTATCGTCACACCGCCTTCGAGTTTATCCCGGACGAGGGCAGCGCGTCTGCCGATGCGCTGGGGTCGCAAAGCACGGTGCTCGGCGGCGGGCGCTATGACGGGCTGATGCAGTCGCTGGGTGGTCCTGCGACTCCAGCGGTCGGCTGGGCAGCGGGGATCGAGCGGCTGGCGATGTTGGTCGGGGAGAGAGAGGCTGCGCAAACCGATGTCGTGGTCGTCGTCGAAGATGATGAAATGACGGCGGAAGGGCAAAAGGCAGTCGCAGCTATTCGTGCAGCCGGGCTTTCGGCTGAATTCATCGCAAGTGGGGGCAAGCGAAAGCGCTTTGACAAGGCGCTCAAGGTCGGCAGCAAAGCCATATTGGCTATGAGTGATGGGGAGCGGCGCTTGCGCTTTCAAATTGATGGGACTGACAGTGAGCGTCTGGCGACAACCCTCGAAAGTCTGGGTGTCGCCTAATGCAAGTCCCCGCTGAACGCCTCTCCCAGATCGCCAACCGCTTCGCCGAGCTCGAAGCGCGTATGGCTTCGGGTACGTTGGAGGGAGACGAATTCGTCAAGGCATCGCGCGACTATGCCGAGCTGGAGCCGGTCGCCAAGATTGCCGCCGAAGTCACAGCCATGCGCGAGGAATTGGGTGGTCTCGAAGAGATGCTCGCCGACCCCGAGATGAAGGCCATGGCGGAGGAGGAGCTGGAGGCAATCCGCGCTGCGCTGCCGGACAAGGAACGCGCGCTGGCCGTTGCCCTGCTGCCGCGCGATGCCGCGGATAGCAAACCCGCCATGCTCGAAATTCGCGCGGGCACAGGAGGCGATGAAGCGGCTCTGTTCGCGGGCGATCTTTATCGCATGTATGAACGCTTCGCCGCCGATAATGGCTGGAAAGTCGAGCCGGTCAGCATGAACGCGAGCGAAGTGGGCGGCTTCAAGGAAATCGTCGCCAATGTCACCGGCAATGGCGTGTTCGCAAAGCTGAAATTCGAAAGCGGCGTCCACCGCGTGCAGCGCGTGCCGGTCACCGAAAGCGGCGGGCGAATCCACACCTCGGCGGCGACGGTGGCTGTATTGCCCGAGCCCGACGATATGGATGTCGAGATCGACATGGGCGACCTCAAGATCGACACTTATCGCGCGAGCGGCGCAGGTGGTCAGCACGTTAACACGACCGACAGCGCGATCCGCATCACCCATGAGCCGACCGGCCTCGTAGTGACCTGTCAGGACGGGCGCAGCCAGCACAAGAACAAGGAAAAGGCGATGCAGGTCCTGCGCGCGCGGCTCTACGAGCAGCAGCGCGACGCAGCACAAGGTGCAGAAGCCGAAGCGCGAAAAGCGATGGTCGGCAGCGGCGACCGCTCCGAACGCATCCGCACCTATAACTTCCCCCAAGGCCGCGTGACCGATCACCGGATCGGGCTGACGCTGCATAAGCTGGAGGAAGTGCTTGCGGGGCCGGGGCTGCCGGAGTTGATCGATGCGCTTATTGCCGAGGATGAAGGCAAGCGGCTGGCGGCGCTGGAATCGTGAGCGTTTTACAAAACCCGTTCGTGCTGAGCCTGTCGAAGCACTGCTCTTCTTTTTGAGCGACGGAACAAGAAGAAGGACAGCCCTTCGACAGGCTCAGGGCGAACGGAATCTTGGACAAAGTCTCAGACGCTATCCGCGCCGCCACCGATACACTCACGCCAACGAGCGACACCGCGCGGCTCGATGCCGAATTACTGATGGCACATGCGCTGGGCGTGCCGCGCTCGGACATGTTGATCCGCATGATGGATCAACCTGCTCCCGACACTTTTGCGGCAATGATCGAGCGCCGTTCTGCCAGCGAGCCGGTCGCTTACATAACCGGATCGCAGGAGTTTTACGGGCGCGAATTTGCTGTGGAGCCGGGTGTCCTAATTCCGCGTGCTGACAGCGAGGTGTTGATCGAAGCGGCGCTTGAGTTGCGTGCACAGCCGCAGCGCGTGCTCGATCTGGGAACCGGTTCGGGAGCCTTGTTGCTGACAATCCTGTGCGAGCAACCGGCGGCAAATGGCGTTGGTTTGGACGCATCACCCATCGCCGCCAGGGTCGCTGGAACAAACGCTGCGAGGCTTGTCGGTGAAGGCGATTGCCAGATGATCCGGGGCGATTGGCGCGAGGATGGGTGGCGTGAAGGCCTTGGGCGCTTCGATCTGATCCTGTGCAATCCGCCCTATGTCGAGACCGACGCCAAGCTGGATCCGGACGTGCGCGACTATGAGCCAGCCAGCGCCTTGTTCGCAGGATCGGATGGTCTTGACGACTACCGCATTCTGATCCCGCAATTGCGTGGGTTGATGGCAGCGGAGGCGATCGTCTTGTTCGAAATCGGGGCGACCCAGGCCGAACCCGTCACAAAGCTCGCCCAAGAGGCCGGTTTTGGTGTCGAAATCCGCAATGATCTTGCAAATAGGCCACGCTGCGTAATCCTTTGGTGACATAAATACGCGTAGGGCTTGGCAAAAGGCTCACCCGTCGCTAGCTACGAATCAGGCCATCGATCTGCGCAGCGGCGCAAATCGTCGGGCCAAGCTCCACATTCGATGTCAGACGGCCGTAAGGGCGTGCCCCCGGCCAGGCAACGCGGAGCGCGCGCTTGGTATGCGGCGCAAAGGCATCCATTTTGATGGCCGACAAAGCAGCCGATGGGGTCTGTGCTAGGTCGCTAAAGGGAAGAATTTCCTTGAATAACAATCGTAACAACCGTCGTCGCGGTCGCGGTAACCGCAACAATCAAAACAGCGGCGGCGGCAATCAGCTTAACCGGATCGACAGCCGCGCGCGCGGAAATGCGCCGCAATTGCTCGATAAATACAAGAAGCTGGCGCAGGACGCGCAACACCACGGCGACCGGGTGCAGATGGAGCAATATCTGCAATTCGCCGACCACTATTTCCGTGTGATCGCCGATAACAAAGCGCGTCAGGAAGAGGCGCGGGCGAAACGCAATGAAGCGCGCAATGAGGAGCGCGAACAGACCGGTGACGAGAGCGATGACGGCCCCGAGGGTGAGAACAACCGCCGCCGCAACAACCGTCGTTCGCGCGGTCGCCGTGATGATAGCGACAACAGTCAGGCCGAGGGGCAGGCTGGTGTCGAAGGCGAAGTTGTCGAAGCAGATGGCGCACAGCAGGATGCTCCTCCACCAAAACGCCGGACCCGCAAGCCACGCGATGAAGACGCAGAGGCCCGTGAGCCGCGCGCTCGCTCTCGCAAGCCACGCAATGGCAAAGCTGCTGATGAAGCGGCCGAGGGTGATGGTGCGGCGATCGACACTGCGGTTTTGCCTCCTTCTATCGGTGGCGAAGACCAGCCCGATGGCGACGGGGACAGTTCAGTCGAAGCCATAGGCTGATACCGAACCGGTGCTTGCACGACGGTTCTGATCGGGTGTTCGGGAAGTGAGCACAAACGTTTCGCGCCTTGAGACAGTCTGGCACCACATGCGTGCCCGCCCGGCGTTCACCTCTATCCTGTTGGGCCTTGCCGCAGCGTGCGGCTATCCTCCCTTTCATGCTTGGTGGATTGCGCTGCCTGCACTTGCGCTGTTTGTTGCGCTGGTCGATCAAGCGCGCAGCTGGCGCGGTGCAGTCTGGCAAGGGTGGCTGTTCGGCTGGGCGCATCTGACGCTCGCAAACAACTGGATTGCGACCGCGTTCACACACCAGGCGAAGATGCCGGAGTTTCTTGGCTGGCTGGCCGTTCCGCTGCTGTGCATTTATCTCGCGCTGTATCCAGCATTGGCGGTATTGATCGCGCATTTGGCAAAGCGCCATCTGGCCAAGGCGGATGCAGGCGTGTTGACCTTTGGTGTGTTGCTCGCTGGCGCTTGGATCATCACAGAATGGCTGCGCAGCTGGGCCTTTACAGGCTATCCGTGGCCGCCGCTCGGGATGATTTTGCTGGGTGGTTGGAAGCAAGCGGGATGGGCCGCGCTCCTGCCTTGGATGGGCACCTACGCGTTGTCAGGCCTCGTGATCTTGATTGCACTCGGCTTGGTCGGAGCGACCAAAGCCCTGAGCGTGTCGCCTGCTCGCGGAGCGATTGCCCTGATCGGTGTGTCGGCCGTCATCGTCGCGCCCATGTTCGTTTCGAACCGCGCAGGTGAGGACACCGCGGTCCGCTACGCCCTAATCCAGCCACTTCTCCCCCAAGACGAGATCAACGATCCGACCAAGTTCGACGAGCAATTCGCGCGGATTAGCGACCTTTCTTCTCCGGGGCGTGAAGAGGGTCGGCTGGTCCTGTGGCCCGAAAGCGCGATCCCCGACTATCTCGAAGACGGTTACCCGCAGCGCTACTATGCAGGCATGACCGCCGGCGGAGACCCGGAGCTTGCACGCAGGCGCATCGGCAGCGTGATTGGCGAGACCTCCACTCTGCTCACAGGCGTGGTGAACCTCAATATCGGCCCACGCGAAGATGGCAGCATCGGCGCGGTGAGCGCGCGCAATTCGGTGCTCGCGATCAACGGGTCGGGCGACATCATGGAGCACTACGCCAAGGCGCATCTGGTGCCCTATGGCGAGTATCTTCCCATGCGCGAATGGCTCGAACCGCTGGGGATGGACCGCTTGGTAGCGGGCACTCTCGACTATGAACCGGGGCCAGGTCCCCGGACGCTCGATCTGGGCGAACAAGGGCGTGCAGGCATTCAGATTTGCTACGAGATCGTCTTCTCCGGTCAGTCGGTCGACCGGGAAAACCGCCCCGATTACATTTTCAATCCCTCGAACGATGGCTGGTTCGGAAGCTGGGGTCCGCCGCAGCATCTGGGGCAGGCGCGCATGCGGGCGATGGAAGAGGGATTGCCGGTTCTGCGCTCGACCACAACTGGGATCAGCGCGGTGATTGACGCGGATGGAATCGTGCGCGGCACAATCGCGCGCGGGGAAGCCGGACGGCTCGACGGATATGTTCCCGAAGCCAAGCCGCCGACATTGTTTGCGCGGCTCGGCAATGCGCTCCCGCTAGGTTGGGCGGCGCTGCTGTTTGCATTGGCGATTGGCCTGCCGAGAGCGCTTGCGCTGTTGCCTGCACGTCGCTAGAGCGCAGGCACACATAAAGGTTTCCTTATATCTCTAAGTAAGCCGCTACAAAACCATCCAGACCGGGGACTCCAATGCGCAGCGAATATCTCTTCACCTCTGAAAGCGTTTCCGAAGGCCACCCTGACAAAGTCTCGGATCAAATTTCCGACGCAATCGTCGATCTGATGCTTTCAAAAGACCCCGAAGCGCGCGTCGCCTGCGAAACCATGACAACGACCCAGCGCGTTGTTTTGTCCGGCGAAATCCGCTGTGCTCCGATGTATGACGAGAACAACGACGACTGGAAATTCAACAGCTATTGGGCGCCGGGCGCGCGCGACGAGATCGAGAGCGCGGTGCGCCGCACAGTCAAGGAAATCGGCTATGAGCAGACCGGGTTCCACTGGGAAACGCTGACCTTTGAAAACCACCTCCACGGCCAGTCCTCCGAGATCGCCCAAGGTGTCGATTCGGGCGCGGAAGGCTCCAACAAGGACGAAGGTGCAGGCGATCAGGGCATCATGTTCGGTTACGCTTGTGACGAGACACCCGATCTGATGCCGGCGACGCTGGATTACAGCCACAAGATCCTTGAAAAGCTGGCCGCCGACCGCAAGGATGGCACTGCGCCTTTCCTTGAGCCCGATGCCAAGAGTCAGGTGACCCTGCGCTACGAAAACGGCAAGCCGGTCGCCTGCACTGCAGTGGTCGTCTCGAGCCAGCACGGCAAAGGCTATCACGAGGGCGAGAAAGAGGCCAAGCTGAAAGCTTACGTCAAAAAGGTCGTCGCCGATATTCTGCCCGACGGTTTCATCTCGGATGACACAGCGTGGCACATCAACCCGACAGGTGCGTTCGAGATCGGCGGACCTGACGGCGATGCGGGCCTGACCGGTCGCAAGATCATCGTCGACACCTATGGCGGTGCATCGCCACATGGTGGCGGCGCGTTTAGCGGCAAAGACCCGACCAAGGTTGACCGCAGCGCGGCCTATATCACGCGCTATCTGGCGAAGAATGTCGTTGCAGCCGGTCTTGCAACCCGCTGCACCATCCAGATTGCTTACGCGATCGGGGTGAGCGAGCCACTGTCGCTCTATGTCGATACGCATGGCACCGGGACAGTCTCTGATGCGAAGCTCGAAGAGGCGATTGCCTCAATCGGCAAGCTGGGCGGTCTGACCCCGCGTGGCATTCGCGAGCACTTGGGACTGAACAAGCCGATTTATCGCAACAGCGCGGCCTATGGTCACTTCGGCCGCACGGCAGAGGGCGATTTCTTCCCGTGGGAGCGCACCGACCTGATCGACGATCTTAAGGCAGCTGTTTCCTGATTTTCTGGGGCCTAATCTGCTAAGAGGCGTCGGCAATGGCGTCTCTTGCTCCCACTTCATCCCCGATAAGCGGGCGCATCACCGAGCTTGACGCTTTGCGCGGGCTCGCCGTGATCGGCATTGTGTGGATGAATGTCTATGTCTTCGCGCTTCCGGCGCAGGGCTATTACAACCCGCTGGCATGGCAAGGAGCGGAGGGCATCAACGCGCCGCTCGACCGAATTGTCTGGGCGGTCAGCTTTGTCTTTATCGAGGACAAGTTTCGCACCCTGTTTGCGATGCTGTTCGGCGCGGGATGCATCATCCTGATCGAGCGCGCGAGCGAGCGGGGCGAGACGCGTATCTGGCGGGCGCATTATGCTCGCATGGCCGTTTTGTTCGTTATCGGGTTTGTCCATGCGACGCTGCTGGCGAGCAACGATATTCTGCGCGGCTATGCTCTGGCGGGATGTGCGCTGCCGTTCCTTGCGCATCTGTCGGTCCGCGCATTGGTGGCCATTTCAATCGGGTTAGTCGCAATTCATCTGGGCGGCGGCATCGTCGCTTTCGGAGGCGCAATTTACGATTGGTCGCGCGGCCTCAATGGCAGCGATCAAGTCATGTTTGCCGAGCGCAATTTCGGTGTCGATCCGTTGGCCGTCCAGTACGCGCTTGATCTGGGGCGCGAGTCGTTTGACGAGCGTGTGACGCGGCGCATCGACACCATTCCTGCTCAGCTTCAGACCATTGCCGGCTCGGTGCCAATCAATCTCGCTGCGATGACACTTGGCATGGCCTTGTGGAAGGACAGGATGCTGGCTGGCGAATGGCGCACGTTTCAGTTGCAGCGTCTGGCGGCGGTGTGCGCCTTGTGCACGATCCCTTGTTTACTGGGACTGGCCTGGTGGGTTTCGGACAGGGGCTTTCCCGGCGTGTTGGCCGGGCCGACATCGTTGATCCTCTCGGCCCCTTTCGACACCGCATTGGGCCTTGCCTATGCCGCCTTGGCGATGGCGCTATTCAATGGTGAGGGGAAGCTCACCCGATTGCTCGCGGCGGCGGGGCGGTTGTCTTTGTCGAACTATGTGATGACCAGCGTTATCCTCTCTGCGATTTTTTCAAGTTGGGGCTTTGGGCTTTTCGGCTATGTCAGCCGCACAGAAGCCTTGGTGATCAGCTTTCTGCCGATTGCAGTGATGCTTGTGTGGTCTCCGCTGTGGACGGACCGGATGGGTCAGGGGCCCTTGGAGCGCTTGTGGCGAGGGGCGGCCAAAGCCCTGTCCTGAAATGCGAAGCGGGCGCGCAACAACGGCGCGCCCGCTCCATCATTTGCAGCCACCCTATCCTTCGGTGTTGCGTGCCTGAGCGGCCCATTGCTCTTCGTGGAACCAACTGCCGACTTTCCGGCCAAATTTGGCAATCGCATTCATATTGAAGAAGTGCATTAGACCCAGCGCCACAACAACGATGCCTAGTTTGCTGGAGAGAAACCGGATCATTTCGGCCGCGGTTTCGGGCGGTGTGCCAAAGCGTAAGGTGAGCAGAATCCACCCAAGATTGACCAGATAGAAGCCGACCACCAGCAGGTGATTGGTCGAAGTGGCCAGCGTGCGATCATGACCGAAGCACTCGACCAGAAAGACCAGCCCGTTCTTCGACAAGGTCTGAGCGACCCAAATGGTCAGCGCGATGCTGATAATGAGGTAAGCGAGATAAGCATAGATATCGTACATCATTAACTCCTGTTCTGTGCGTTTGACGTGGTAATTCAGGATAAATGAGCCATCTGGTTGATCCTTCTCAGTGGGTGAGATCGTGGATCGGGTTTGAGCGTCTGCCTGAGCTGATCTTTTGCGCTTTCTCGCTGCGCGAATTGGCGACACGCTCGCGCCATTTTCCCCAGCGCAGCGCACAGGCAAATCCGGCTATTGCGCCGGACACGAGCAACAGCACTAGCTCGGGATCGAGAATCCAATTGACTTCGAAGATCACGGCCATGGCAATGCATCCCGCGAACGCGCCTATGATTGCAAAGTGCGCGGCATCTTCTTGCTTGAGTGCACGGAGAATGATCGTGATGGGCAGGCCTATGGCGACCATGCCTGCCAGAGTAAATGTGCCGACGAAAAATGAGAGAAAGAGCATGAAGCCAAGAAGCTCGGCAAAGTCCAAGGCGGAAGTCACAGAGGCCGTAGACCAGAGCACAATCGCTGCAGTTCCCGCCACCGTGCCCCATCCTATAGCGGCGAGAAAGTAACCCACTCCAGTTATTACCGATATTTCTGTAATTTCTGAAACACTATTATGCAGTTCTTCAGCCATGGTCGGGGCCTCCTTCAAGTTATCAGATCAGTCGGAAGATTTGCCCGGCAGGAAGCGCGCAATCCCGCGCCCCAGCTTCATCAAGCGGACCAGCGTAGGCTTAGGCAGATCACGGACATCGGCGTACCACCCCGTGAGCGTGCCGATAAATTCGTGCATCCGCCCGATCCGCTCGCGGACATGAACGGGCACGCTGTCGCGGTTGTTGATGCTTTCCGAAAGCTCGCCAAGCAGCTGGATCGTCGGGTCAAACTCCCGCCGCTTCCGCTCCGCTGCCAGCTTCATAAACATTTCCCATAAGTCGGTTTCCGCGACGAAATGGTCGCGCCGGTCGCCTTCAACATGCACGCGGCGGACAATCGAGTAGGATTGCAGCTCTTTAAGACCGTTCGAGACGTTCGAGCGGGCCAGGCCTAGCGCTTCGCAGATTTCCTCGGCGTGAAGCGGGCGGTCGCTCAAATATAGCAACGCATGAACCTGTGCGACAGAGCGATTGACGCCCCATTCAGTGCCCATCTCTCCCCAATGGAGAATGAAGGCGCGCGCTTCCGGTATGTCCAGCACTCGGTTCACGACTCGGCTCCTTTTCTTTATTTCTGTATTTACAGAAATTGGAGCTATGCGCAAGTTTTATCGCGCGGACCCTGTGTTTTCGCAATGTTGAAGTGGCATCAACTGTCTGTGTCAGGATCGTCTTCACCCAGCATGGGAGAAGGTCGATCGAGAGCCAGTTCAGCCTCGGAAAAGACAAACGGGCTGCGCACGCCGGCCATGCCGCCAAGCTCGACCCGCATTCCGCGCGCGAGCACTTGCGGGTCGGCAAAGACTCCATCGAGATGGTTGATAGGCCCTCCGGGCACACCGTGTTCGCGGCATGCTTCGAGCAAATCAGCCTTGGTCCATTGCGCCGTTGCTTTTGCGATTTCAGCATCAAGCGCAGCGGCGTTTTCGACCCTGTCCCCGTTTCCGAGAAACCGGGGGTCACCGGCGAGATCACCGCGTCCCAGCATCTCAACCAGCTTTACGAACAAACGGTCATTGGCCGGCGCAAGGATCACGTGACCATCGTTCACCGGAAACACACCATATGGCGCGACTTGAGCATGGGCATTGCCCATCCTCGGCGGATTCTCACCGCTTGTGAAATGATAGCTCGCCTGATTGGCCAGCAACGCCACCGAGCAATCGAGCAGGCTGATATCCACATGCTGACCGCGCCCGGTACGCCCCCGTTGAAGCAGCGCAGCCTGAATCCCATTCGCTGCCCAAACGCCGGTCGACAGGTCAGAGATCGAGATGCCCATTTTGACCGGCACGCCGTCCGGCTGTCCGGTTAGGGACATAAACCCGCTCATGCCCTGCACCACAAAGTCATAGCCGGCCTCTTGCGCGCGCGGGCCTGTTTGGCCGAAGCCTGTGATCGAACAATAAACCAGTTGCGGAGCGTCGGGAGCAAGCGTTGCGTAGTCGAGGCCGTATTTGGCCAGCCCGCCGGTCTTGAAATTCTCGATCACCACGTCGGCTTCGAGGCAGAGCGAGCGCACTCGCTCTAGATCCGCCGCCGATTGAAAATCCGCCACAATCGATCGCTTTCCGCGATTGCAGGCGTGGTAATAGGCGGCTTCGCGATGAACTGTGCCATCCTCCGCGGTGCGCTCGACCCAAGGCGGCCCCCACGCACGCGTGCCATCGCCTTCGGGGCTTTCGACCTTTATCACATCCGCGCCCAGATCAGCCAGAATCTGCCCCGCGAAAGGCCCAGCCAGCACCCGCGCAAGCTCGACGACTTTCAGGCCCGCCAGCGGCGCGTCCGGATTGCGGGGCTGGTCCAGCCACATGGCTCAGGCGTCTTCCAGCGCCACTTCGTAAGCCGCCGTGGTGCTCGCCGCGATGTCCTCGACGCTGACTCCTGGAGCCAGTTCGATCAAGCGGAATGGCGAGGAATGATCGGCGCGGTGAAACACTCCCAGATTGGTGACAATCATATCGACAACATTGGTTCCGGTCAGCGGCAGGGTGCACTCGGGGATGAACTTCGGATCGCCCGCCTTGCTGGTGTGGTCCATCACCACGATGATCTTCTTTACGCCCGCGACCAGATCCATCGCGCCGCCCATGCCCTTGATCATCTTGCCCGGGATCATCCAGTTGGCGATGTCGCCATTCGAGGCCACTTCCATCGCGCCCAGTACAGTCAGGTCGATATGGCCGCCGCGGATCATCGCAAAGCTGGTTGCGCTGTCAAAATAGGCGCTGTGCGGCAGCTCGCTGATGGTCTGTTTGCCTGCATTGATAAGGTCGGGGTCCAATTCGTCCTCATAGGGAAACGGCCCGATCCCCAGCATTCCGTTCTCGCTTTGCAGCGTGACCTGCATCCCCTCGGGGATATGGTTCGCCACCAGTGTTGGGATGCCAATGCCAAGATTGACGTAATAGCCATCTTCCAGCTCTTGCGCCGCGCGCGCGGCCATTTGATCGCGGGTCCAGCCGGTCGGGGTGACGGGGTCAGCCATGGTGTGAAATCCTTGAGAGTGGAGCCGATTGCATCGAGGGATTAGCGAAAATTCAAAACCAGATATTCGTATTCGCCATAATTGATCTCTTGATCATCATTCTCGTCGAACCAAGCCACGAGATAGATCGGACCGTCCACC